>CAZPTT010000115.1:15769-21376 GCA_964589435.1 uncultured Pirellulaceae bacterium | reverse complement strand
GATTTTGGCATTCGTTGTGAACAACCTGTGCAACATGAGCTGCTGGATTTCTTGGCCAGCGATTTCATGCAAAGCGAATGGTCGATCAAACATTTACATCGTTCGATCATGATGTCACAAGCCTACCGTCAGTCGAGTGATGATCGGGCTGAATGTGTCTCGGTTGACCCTGAGAACCAACTATTGTGGAAGATGAACCGGCGACGCTTGGAGTTTGAAGCCATTCGCGATTCAATGCTGGCGGTTTCCAGCCAACTCGACGCAACACGCTATGGCAAAGCTGTTGACATGTTTGGAAATCAACCAGTCAAACGCAGAACTATCTACGGCAAGATTGACCGGCAGGATTTGCCGAATTTGCTTCGTGTGTTTGATATTGCCAGTCCCGACCAAAGCTCAGCCCGCCGAATTCGGACGACCGTTCCACAGCAGTCATTGTTTATGCTGAATCACAATTTCATTGTCCGCCAATCCAGATCCCTGGCCAATGTCGTCGGCACGATTCAGGATGACGCCTCGGGGCAAACCCAACAACGACGAATCAACCGGCTTTACGAAACGGTTTTCCAAAGAGTCGCGTCACGCCAAGAAATCGAAATCGGGCGGGCCTTTTTGAAGAAAGCAAGGCTGGACGATGATTTGTTGACGGCGAAGGGTCAGCTCGCTTCAGCCGGCAATGGGGAGTCAAAAACTGGAGCGATAAAAGCTGATCCAACAAAGACTGGAACAGCGAATTCCAAGAGCAAACCGATGACGCCGTGGCAGCGCTATGCACAGATCCTACTGTGTACCAATGAGTTTGAATTTGTCGACTGAGAGCAGGAAAACAACAGAGTCGTTGTTAGCGGCGGGGCGCAAGCCACCCGGTGCCTCGACAGCCGGGCGGCTCGCGCCACGCCGCTATGAGAAAACTAGATTTTGCAGTTCTTCTGCGACAAAGGGTGCTTCGCTTTCAACGTCCGTCGAGATGTCGTAGAATTCGAAGCAAAGATTCAAAGACACTTGGGCCGGCTTGCCCAACTTAAGCCCATCTTGCGACATAGTTTAGCATCTCTTTCGACAAACCATTCTCTTAATCGTGACACGCTGTGAAACTGCACTTCCTCGGCACTACCGGTTATCATCCCAACAATCATCGCCAAACGGCTTGCTTGATGCTGCCGGAGCTGGGTGTCATTTTTGATGCGGGAACCGGAATGTTTCGAGTCCGTGATCTGATCGAAACAGATACGCTCGACATTTTCATGTCACATGTTCATCTTGACCACTCGATCGGTTTGACATTTCTGTATGACGTTCTTCATGGCAAGTCACTCAGCCGCGTCACCGTTCACGTTGCCTCAGACAAAATTGAAACAATCCGAGAGCAGCTGTTTTCGAAGCTGCTGTTTCCCGTCGAACCCAATTTTGAGATCCGGCCGCTGGTCGAAGATGGGCCGATAGAATTGGCAGATGGATCAACGATCACTTCGATTCCGGTCCGTCACCCAGGTGGCTGTCATGCGTTTCGGCTTGATTGGCCAGACCGAAATTTGGCTTATGTCACAGACACGGTAGCCGACACGAGCGCCGATTATCTGAACGAAATCCAGGATATCGACACGCTGATTCACGAATGCTATTTCCCCGATGGTTGGGAAGAAAAAGCCGAACTGACCGGGCACAGTTGTTTAACGCCTGTCTGTGAAGTCGCCAAAGCGGTATCAGCCAAGCGACTTTTTCTTGTGCACATCAATCCGCTTGACGAGTCGAAAACTCCGCTTGATTTGGATTCCGTCAAATCAATCTACGACGATGTGACTGTCGCCGAAGACCAGCTTGTCATCGACGTTTAGAACTTGCTACTCGGTCACTGGGAACCGCTGTGCCAACTCTTACCATTGATTCGCCTAAACGCAACCGATTCGTCTACGCGGGTTTAGTCACAGTCACGATTGCATTGGGCTTGGGCTCGCGTATTTGGCGAAATTCGCTTCCAAGTTTCATAGGCGACTACGCCGGCGATGTGCTTTGGACCGTGTGTCTGTTCTTTTGCCTGGCGTTGATCCTCTCGAAAGCACCAACGTGGAAACTGTTTTGCGCGGCACTGATCGGATCGCTACTGGTAGAGCTAAGCCAGCTTTACCATGCGCCGTGGGTTGACGAACTTCGCGGCTACAAAATCATCGCCCTCATGATTGGCAGCACGTTTGTCTGGAGTGACTTGGTTTGCTATTTTTTCGGCGCGGTTGTGGCAGGAGCAATTGACATCATTTTGACTTGGCGACAACCGTAAAAACCGTCTTTTCAAGGAGGAAACAGGTCGAACATTTTTTCAGCCTGACGAATTTTGACTTTCCTCTCAGTATTTAAACTAAAAGCCAACACCAGAGCTTTTCCAAGGCCCGTCGTCCCAGCAACAAAAAAACCAACCCAACAGAAATGTTCGTCCCACTTGTCCAGGCGTGGATTAAACAATCGCACATGAACTCCATCGACATCCGGTAACGAAATGCGATCAGATTTATGTAGATTGCAACTTGGGCAAGCCCATGCCAAGTTCTCGAGGCTCGATTCGCCGCCTTTAGAACGTGGCTTGACGTGTTCTATATGAAAAGTCGCACCCTGCAGCGATTGATGCATTTTACAGTATTCGCAACGACCGTTCGCCCTTCGCTGGACTTCAGCAGCAACCGTAGGTTCAACGGTCATTCGGCTTTCGCCCCAACAAGTGGAGTGCCTCGGCTCTAACAAGCGAAAGCTTTTCACTTAATTCAACAAGTGCTTCCAAATCTGCCATCTCGGATTCGTCAAGTTGACCGTCGTTGTTACGATCCATCAGTGCTTGCAATCGTTGATCTGTCTTGGAGGGTAGTCGCAATGCGCCGACGGACTGCACCCATTCCAAGGGGGCTTCAATCATATTCATAGTTACAACTCAAATGAGAAGTGAGTTCAGACTTATTCAACTATACGCGCGGGAACTCAGGAAATCCAATTGGGATCCGCCAAGAGATCGCTTCAATATCCAAGCTGAGATTGGCATCCGTGCCCGCAGCAATAAGTGTGCGAAGCATGTCAAGGCACGCCATCGTCAACGAGGCACCAAAAAAACACACTTATCGCTTGGGCTAGTTCACTTCGCCCCGGGAAATAGAGTTTCGGGTTCGATTTATTACTCTTCCAAAGCCTTTTTGATCACGTTCATGAACTCTTCGCTGTCTGGCTTTACGCGGGAGCCGAAACGCGCGATAGGCTTACCTGTTTTGTCGAGGACGAACTTCTCAAAGTTCCAGCGCACGTCGCCTTTGCCTTTGGGTGACAACTCTTGCTCTTTCAAGTGCTTGAAGAACGCGTTGGCATCGTCGCCGTTAACATCGACTTTTGAAAACATATCAAACGTAACGCCGTAGTTCTTAGTGCAGAATGATTTGATGTCCGATTCGCTACCTGGCTCCTGGCCACCAAACTGGTTGCAAGGAAAACCAAGAACCTTGACCCCCTTCTCGGCGAACTTGGTGTGCAACTCCTGAAGCTGCTCGTACTGTGGAGTCATACCACACTTGCTGGCGGTGTTGACCACGACGACAACTTTGCCAGCGTACTTCGTCATATCGACTTCGGCTCCGTCGATTGATTTCACTTTGAAATTGAGTGCGGCTGGGATGTCAGCGGCAACTTCATCGACGGCGCCATCTTGCTGCGCCTTTCCATCGGCAGGCGATGGTTTCTTCTTCGTCGCGGTCTCTTGGCCACTGACAGTCAACGCCGCGCAAAACATCACCAAAGTAAAAACGCTTAAACCAGTTTTCATCAATTGTTCCTAAATGTAAATTCTCAAATTTGTTCTCGGATAATTTGACACCATCCGAATTCCCATCAAACTCCGGTTCGAGTCCAAGTCTTCGTTAGCACAAGAAGCCGATTCCTACCAACCGCTGCGGTCTCGATTGTACGATGGAAACCCATCTGGCGTTCGACTTTTTTCTTTGGACGTTTGCTGACGAATTCGATTTCGTATTGCCGCCAGACCTAAATGTGTTGACGGGAAGTCCATTAACCAGCGGACGCTGTAAGATACTCAACAATTCGTTCAGCCGCCTTAAATCCGCTGTCGAGGCAAACCGGAATCCCAACCCCCGAATAACTGTTGCCCGCTAACTCCAGCCCTTTCAGTTGGACGAATTCCTGCGTCAGCTCATCGATTCGTTCAAGATGCCCCACATGATATTGAGGCATCGTATTTCTCCAGCGATAGACCCTAGAAAGCTCCGGTTCACCAGTGATTCCGATCAACTGATCAAGTTCCGCCCCGGCGAGCCTTACCAAATCGTTATCCGAAAGATCAACCAACTCACTCTGCAACGCGCCGCCGACGAAGCAACGAATCAAAACCTTTCCTTCGGGAGCCCGGCCAGCGAACTTGTTACTGGAAAAGCTCGCCGCGATCAGCCGCCGGTTCAAATAGGATGGCACAACAATTCCGTAGCCATCAAATGGCTGCTGCAACTGTTCTTCATCGAAACCCAACACCACGATCGCACAACTGGCGGCTTCGATCGATGATAAATTCTTAAGAACTGCTTCGCTGGGCGTGCAAGATTGGTTACCGACCAAGTTCACCGGCATTTCCGATGCTAACTTTGGCGTCAGTAAATGCCCTGCTGCTCGAGCTGACGTCGCCAACACCATGCCATCAAATTCTTCTTCGACCGGTTCAGCACGACCATTCTGATGCTTCACTGATACTTGCCATTTCGAGCCAACGCTTTCGATGCTCGCAACCTCCGACTGAAGGCGTGCCTCCAACGCTGGCAACTCGTCGATCAACCATTCAACCAACTGTTGCATTCCATTTTCGGGTGCGCGAAACAAATCGTAACGGGCTCCACTGGCAGACTGCTCTGCGGTCGGATGAACTGCGTCCGTCGAAGTTTTGTTTTTTGCTTTACCAGCGCCGATCAAACTGCCGTGCGCCCGCACCATGGTTTCAAAACGTGCCATCGTCGCACGCAACGAAAGACGCATTGGATCGGCAGTGTAAATTCCACTGACCAAGGGCTGAATCAAACGGTCGAAAACCTGTTTTCCAAAACGTCTGACCGCGAAAGACTCAAGACACTCGTCCGAGGAATCGTTGCGGACGGGAACTTGCTCTTCCGCAAGAAAACGGGCTTTCCCAGCCTCATCCAGTAAGTCCGAATCCAACACCGCTGCAACGTTGTTCGGCAGCATCAGAGAGAAGCCTTGTGGGATCGGGCAAAGCCCATCCGGCGTCGCCAGATAAGCCCGATTCTTTACGGGCTTGGTTTGAATCAAGTTGTCGGCTTTCCCAAGCTGCTGACAAAAATCGAGAGCCACCGACGGCTCGGTTGTGAACATGTCGGCGCTGGTTTCAATAACATAGCCATCCACGCGTTCGGTTTGAAGAACTCCACCCAGTCGAGACGAAGATTCAAACAAAACGAGATTGGCATCCGGGCAAAGTTGGCTCAATCGCCACGCGGCCGCCAAACCAGCGATGCCACCACCAACAATTCCAATTCTTCTGCCTGAAAAACTCATAGCCTCTAATTTGTCCCGGTGGTTTGTTCTGATGATTTCTCAAACTTGAATTGAATGGTTTTC
>CAZPTT010000115.1:0-15669 GCA_964589435.1 uncultured Pirellulaceae bacterium | reverse complement strand
TGCCTTCCTCTCGCTTGCCTGGCCACGCTAAAGCCAACTGGTTTTTATGGGTGCCTTCCTCTCGCTTGCCTGGCCACGCTAAAGCCAACTGGTTTTTATGGGTGCCATGCCCTCGCTTGCGTGGGCATGCCAAACCTGAGGACGTCACCAATCATTTCAGATTTGATAAGTCAGTCGCTTGCTCTCGATCAGCTTTGCTTTGTTGATGAATGGAATCAGTCTAGAATCGTGACACGGAGTAGGGTGCGGGATCGAGGTGAGGTGTTTCTTCGAGGATCATTTCCCGCATTAGTTTTCCTGACGCCGTCGCCATGCTCAAGCCCAACATACTATGGCCCGCACAGATCCAAACGTTGTTCATGGCGGGGCTGCGGTCAATGACTGGCTTGCCGTCCCACGTCATCGGACGCCAGCCAAACCACTCCTCTTCGACGGGTTCGCAAAAAGGATCCACCAAGTATCGCTCTGCTGACTCACGCAGCAAGTTCAAACGCTGTGGATTGATCGACGTATCGTATCCGACAAACTCCATCGTCGATCCAATCCGGTACTTTGATTTCATCGGTGTGATCGCGACGTGCGTGTCTTCAAAGATGATTGGGATACGAGGCATTCGACTGGGTGTCGGCATTGTCAGTGAGTAGCCTTTACCCGGCTGAATTGGGATCCGGCAACCCAAGTGAGTGTTCATCATCGGAGCCCAAGCTCCGGTCGCAAGCACGAACTGATCAGCAGAGAATTCCGCTGAGCCTTTCGAGTCCTCGCTATTCGATGTGATTGCTTTGGCTTTGCCGTTCTCAATCACGAACTCTTGGATCTCGGTGTTCTCGATGATCTGCACACCGCGAGCTTCTAACTTCTGCCGCATTGCGCTCAGCAAAAGATCCGGTCGTACGTGACAGTCATCGGGGTAGTGCCACCCGCCGGCCAACACTGGCTTGAGCGCCGGTTCCAGCTCGAGCAGTTGATCACCATCGTAACGCGTTGCACCAACGCCAAATTCCTCACGAATCAACTTTTCGTTTGCGCTGAATTCGTCAAGCTCCTTCTCAGATTCGTAAACAAACAAACAGCCGACCGATTCCCATTCGCAATCGATCGATTCGTTGGCAATCAATTCTTGGTAAAGCTGTTTTGACGATTGCAAGAGCGGGTGAATTCCGGCTGCTGCTGCCAACATTTTGGAATGGTTACAACTACGAGCAAAATTCCAGAACCAACTGAGCGCGTCGCGGGAAAAACGCGGTCTCACAGCAAAAGGCGAATTAGGCTTCATCATCGCCTTGAGTGTTTTCCCGATCGCCCCGGGCTGGGCCAGCGGCAGAACATGGCTGGGCGAAATGTAGCCGCAGTTTCCGTGAGAACAAGCCGCACCGAAGCGGTCACGCTCAACGATCGTGACCTCGCAGCCGGCACTTGACAGCTCCCATGCGCACATGGTTCCGACGATTCCACCACCGACAATTGCAATGTGTTGGGCGTTCTCGCTCAAGAGCCAATCCCCATACAAAACGGGTCGTTGGGATTGAGAATCAATTCGGCTTCCGCGGAAACAAATGCTGTCCCGTTGATCGTTGGAATAATCGCTTGCAAATCCGCTCCTTCATCAGGCCGGTAGGAGCATTCGAAGACACTTCCGACGATGCTTTCCTGCTTCCAAATTGCGCCAACAGGCAGCTTTCCGTCGGCCGCCAAACAAGCCAGTTTTGCACTTGTTCCGGTTCCACACGGAGAACGGTCGTAGGCATTGCCGGGACACAATACAAAATTCCGGCTGTCATTATTTGGATCTTTGGGCTCGCTAAAAAGTTCGATGTGATCAACCATCGCTCCGTCTGACCCAGTTATGTTGTTGTTTGCTAAAGCCTTTTTGATCGCCACCGTGATACGGGTCAGATGAGTTGCGTTCTCAACTTCAAGGATTTCAGCTGAATCTTTGACAAGGAAAAACCAATTGCCGCCCCAGGCAACATCGCCGGTCACCGCTCCATAATCGGGAACGTCGACTGATACCTCGTGCAGATACCGGAAACTAGAAACATTTTCGACGGCGACGCTTCCATTGGCGGCCAACTTCGCGGTCACGGTTCCCACAGGTGTTTCGATCCGATGATCTCCCGGAGCAATTCGCCCCAGATGTTGCAAGGTAACCATCAATCCAATCAAACCATGACCACACATTCCGAGGTAGCCCGCATTGTTGAAAAAGATGATCCCGGCGGCACACGTTGTATCGACGGGTTTACAAACTAGCCCGCTCACCAACACTTCTGAACCACGAGGTTCGTTGACAACGGCACTGCGAATATGGTCAAAATCATTGCGAAATCGCTCCAGCCGCTCAGCCAAACTCTCGCCGCCACGTTCGGGGCCATTTTCGTAAACAATTCGAGTCGGCTCTCCTCCGGTGTGCGAGTCAATGACTTTGATGCGTCTCATAGATCCTGGAATCGGTCGAATGTCGTGATAAATTTTGGATATTGGCTTCTTCAGAACTCTTGACGAGTTCTGCTACGAAATACTGTCCAGCTTCGCGTTTGTCGATGAACGGCTGATAAATCCACGGCCACTTCGTTTGCAAACAACCGATAATAATGTACTTTGCACAGTTACGACCTGCTACGGCTGTCGAACTGCATTTTAAATCACCCAAGCAACACAACAAAAAGCCAAAAAAAACGATGTCTCACAAAGTACTGATCGCCGGCAAATGGCAAGACAGCGATGCGACCGGAACGTTTCAAGCCGAAGACCCCAAAGCCGCCGCGCCAATCCCAGAAGACTATCCAATCAGCAGTTGGTCAGAATGCGAGTTGGCTTTGGATGCCGCGACGTCTGCGTTTGAGTCACTTCGCGCAATGCCACGAGAAAATATCGCGAAATTTCTGGAAGTGTATGCCGACAAGATCGACGCGAGGTCTGAAGAAATTCGAGAATTGGCAGCTCGTGAAACCGCGTTGCCGTTTGACACTCGATTGGTTGGCGAGCTGGCGCGAACCACAGGGCAGCTTCGCCAAGCCGCCGCGGCAACGCGCGAACAGAGTTGGTGCGCTCCGGTGATTGACACCGCCAACAACATTCGATCTTGCCACGCTGCTTTGGGGCCAGTCGCGGTTTTCGGACCGAACAATTTCCCGCTGGCATTCGGAAGCATCTCTGGTGGAGATTTTGCGGCGGCGATTGCGGCAGGAAATCCGGTGATCGGCAAAGCCAACTCGATGCATCCCGGCACGACTCGATTGTTGGCTGAAGAAGCCCAACTTGCGGCTGACGAAACTGGCATGCCTGCTGGCACGGTGCAGTTAATCTACCGGATCGCTCATAGCGACGGTGAAAAATTGGCAGCCGATCCACGCCTTGCCTCGATCGGCTACACCGGCAGTCGCAACGCTGGGCTAAAACTAAAGGCAGCAGCCGATGCAGTCGGCAAGCCGATCTATTTAGAACTTTCATCGATCAATCCAGTCGTCATCTTGCCGGGTGCGTTAGCGGAACGGGCCAATGAGATCGTCGAGGAACTGAGTGGCAGTTGCCTGATGGGAACCGGTCAGTTTTGCACCAGCCCAGGGGTCGTTATCGTTGAGAAAAGCGATGCGTCCAAAGCGTTCGTCACTTCGTTCTGCGAAAAATTTGGCTCAGCTCCCGTGGGAACTTTACTTTCCAAATCCGGACAATCCGGTTTGGCATCGGCCGTGGGCGAGCTGAAAGCAGCAGGTGCCGAACAGCTTTGCGGCGGCAGCGAAGGCGGCGGGGCAGGGTACAGCCACGCCAATACCGTCTTACAAGTTTCTGGCGAACAGTTTCTTGCTAAACCCGAAGCGTTGCAGACAGAGGCTTTCGGCAACACAACGATGATCGTTGTGGTGGATTCAATCGAACAAGCAACGAATGTTGTCGGTGCTCTCGAAGGCAATCTGACGGGGTGCGTTTATTCGGCGACCGATGGTAGCGACGACGCGGCCTACGATGCGATCGTGCCTAACTTGCGACTGCGAGTGGGCCGATTGTTGAACGATCAGATGCCAACGGGCGTCGCCGTTTCACCAGCGATGAATCACGGCGGGCCTTTTCCTGCGACCGGCCACCCCGCGTTTACTGCGGTCGGAATTCCGGGTTCAATCGTTCGATTTTCGATGCTTCAGTGCTTTGACAATGTACGACCTCACCGTTTGCCGGACGTCCTTCAAGACAAAAATCCGGGTGGTGTGTGGCGTACGATCGATGGAGTTCAAACAACCAACGACGCGTAAAAAGTGTCGACGGTCTAGTCAAGAAGCAGGCGGTGCCAGAACCTTGGCCCGCCACGCTGACTTAACGAACCCAGCCTAACTTCCGTAATTTTTTCCCGGCCAGTTCGACCACCAGGATTTGAACTGGGTGTATTGCGATTCCACAAATCCTTTTTGGCTGGCACTGAGGGAATCGGATTCATTGAAGTGCAATTCGTACTCGGATTCTCCGTTGAGCACCAATAGGTACTTGTAGTAGAGAACCAAATCGGGCCCCTCGTCATAGGTCGACAGAACCGTCAGCGCTTCTTCCAACTCTTGGGCAAACCGACGAGCATCCGCGTCACCGGTAACGGCCAATTCGCAAAGCTTGACCATTTGCAGCACTTGTTCTGGCAGCGCGTTACCAATTCCAGTGATCGCTCCGGTCGCACCGCAGTTTAGATAGCCATGATAGACCTGCGTATCGACGCCGACCATCAACGTGACCGAATCATCGGAACTGGTGATATGCTCAGCGGCGTAACTGAGTGATGCTCCGCCACCAAACTCTTTGAAGCCAACGAGATTGGGATGCTCTTTCCTCAGATCGAAAAACAAGTCGGCTTTGGTTTCGAATCCATAGTATGGGCTGTTGTAGATTACTGCCGGTACATCTGGTGCTGCCCCGAGAATTGCACCAAAGTGATTGCGCTGGGCGACGGGGGATGAACCGCGAGACAGAACGCGAGGAATAACCATCAAGCCTTTGGCACCAACCGAAGCAGCATGACTGGTGTGATCCACAGCGGATTTCGTGTTCATCGCTCCGGTTCCAACCACGACAGGAATGCCGGCTTCACAGAGTGCCGCGACGCCTTGTTTGCGTTGGTCGTCAGTCAGCAACGGCCAGTCACCCATCGAGCCACAATAAATAACGCCATTCATTCCGGCGTCCATCATTTGCTTTCCCTTGGAAACGAGCGCCGAAAAATTGGGGCTACGATCGGCGTTGCAGGGAGTCATCAATGCTGGCAAGCAGCCACTAAAGATATTCATGTTCGTCCAAATTCAGAGGGTAAATGTTGATCGAAAAGGATAGACGATTTGAACCTAGCCGACCACTTCCCGTCCGCAGTATGGACAAGAGGTCGGCTACGGAAATATAAATTCCTTGCTGATGATAAACGCAACCACCAACAGCAAAAACCAGCCGAAGGCGATCTTGAGTTTTTCTCCATCCATGCGATGTGCCAGTCTCGATCCAGAAATAACTCCAACGATCATCACGATGGCGAAGCTGATCACAAAAGTCCAATCGATATTGAAATCGGATCTAAGCAAGTCACCACCAAAAAAACCGATCAAAGACTTCGCACAGATAATCGTCAACGTCGTTCCGATGACAGTCTTCATTGGAATGCCCAGAAACACAACCATCAAAGGAACCATGAGAACTCCGCCACCAGCACCAGTGAAGCCGGGGATGATTCCAATCAACAGGCCAGCGGAAATGATCAACGTGTAATAGGTGGCTGGTTTTTCTTGTCGGAAGTTTGGACGCGGCTTCAGCCCCTTGCCCAACCATCCCACCAACGTTGCAAAGGAAAGAAATGCCAGTACCGCCAGCACGACGAGAACGAATTTCTTCTTGGTGACAATTAATGAGCCGATTGTGAACAGCGGATCAGGCACCGCATCGAATAACCAGCCGCGACAAAGAAGCATTCCCAAAGAGACGGGAATCCCTAACGTGAGAACGGTCAACCAGTCAATTTCCTTTGACTTCCAACGGGATATCGCGCCCATGGCTGAAGTGACGCCGATTAAAAGTGTTGTGTAGGCAGTCGCTTCGTCGCCGTCCATTCTTAGCACATATAGCAGGATCAGCAGCAACAGAAATCCGCCGCCGCCGAGAACGCCCATCACCATCCCGACCAGCAACCCCAGAATGTATCCTAGAATTTCGATGTACATGGATTAATTAAGCAGGCGAAATGAAGCAGGCGAAATGAGTTGAAGCCGACGATCCAGGCTAAATCAAATCAAGCATGGCTCGTCATGTGAACGCTCCAATATAGTTGGGGTGCTAAATTGTGTCGCCCCGAATGTCGGCCACATTGAGCGGAACATAAAAACGATTTGGAGTAGGGATGAAGCACTCACTGCGAAGACAATCGAACTTGGTTGCACTAACTGCCTTCTAGTTGCCTTTTAGTTGCGATTGCGAACCCATTCGACGAACCGTCCAATTTCTGGATGCTCAAGTAGAGTTTGAATCGTGTTGTGGTGACGCCCCAGCTCTTTCTCTTTCGGCACGAAGCGATGGATGGCGTTGTGGCAGTCTCGGCAAGTATCAATCGTTTCGCTCATCTGCTGCCGCGTGTAGCGTTTTTGGAACCAGCGGTTCCGATGACATCGCCTCGGGATCAGGTGATGCTCGGTCGTCCCCAGCTTCAGCGTTCGCTGGCAAAGCTGGCATTGTTTTGGCTTAGTTCGGCTCATTGGTCTAAATCGTAGCTGCAAACTGCATTCAGTGTTTCTTGAGGATCGTTGGGCCGTAAAGCTTCACTAAGGCGTCTTCAACATAGTCAGCAAAAAGCTCGTTGCCTCGTTCATTCGGGTGCAAGCCGTCCTCGCTCAAACGCGAATCTTCGCTAACCCAACTGCCTGGTGGAAAGTAAGGACCCCAAAAAATAAACTTACGAATTGCGGAATCCGAAACCAGCTGCAGATCATATTCGGCAGACAACTCGCGTTCCAAACCGGCGTACGGGTCGGTGACAAAGCCCCTTGGGATCTCCACCAAAACAACTTCAGCACCAACTGCCCTCGATCGTTCAATAATTCCAATAAGATTCGCCTTCGTCTCTGCTCGCGAACGCCCGTCCTTGTAGTCGTGACCACCGAGCTCAACGACGATTGTTTGTGGTCGAATCGCTTCGATTTCAGGCAGCAAATTCTTGATCGCGTCTTCGGTTGAAAATCCGTCACGACCAAAATCTACAATCGGTATATTAATCCGATCACGCAACACATCTGGATACCCATAGCTGGTCAGACTATCCCCGAGACACACGATGGGCTGAGGTGCTCCGTGATTCATGGGGAGCGTAGCGGGTGACTGGACGGGAAGCCGACTGCAATCGGCATCGGCCCAACGCGAAACCGAATACCTAATCGTCAACAGCGAAAGCACAAAGACCCACACCCATTGCGATCTCAGCCACACCGCCTCGTTTCCCGGTCGCTTCTCCGTATGGCTTTTGCGTTTTTTTATGATGGCAATTCCTGCGAACAAGATTCCGGCACCAAGAATCCCAAACAGTGGTAATGTCCAGCCCGGTTGTTTGACGGTCAACAAAACACAGCCTGTCAAAACTGCTGGCCAGGCCGCGCGTTTTCGAACAAGTTGGAATGCAGCCACACAAAGCCATCCAGCAAACATCCAATGAATGGCTGCTGGGAACGTTATCAAAGAACCGAAAATTGTGACGACCCAGAAAACGATTCTCGAAAGTCGACTTAACACGCCCGGGACTCGGGTTTGATCGGCAGCACGATCGATCGCATCTGGCCTCGATCCATCACTGCCTGATTCTGACTTAGAGTCGTGGTCGGCAAAATTCATGCTTTGTTGGCTTCCGGGTCGCGAAACAGCGTGGCTGCTGCTACCCTGATTCTAGCACAATTGGAACTCGAATGGCTTACCCAAACGTGTCGCCGATGCTCCGTTTTCGCTGAGGAAATCATGAAGAATTTGACCGCTTTGTTCTGCTCTATCTTTTTAACGTTGCTCATGTCATTCCAAGCACCCGAATCGCGTGCACAGAAAAAGAACGAGGGGCGACGCTACCAACAAGGCCCCGATTCGCAGCGTCAAGCGGGAGTTCCGATTGGCAAGGTGACTGAACATCAATTGCTGAATTGCAAAACGTTTCCCGGTACGATTCGACGATATTACGTCTATGTACCGAAACAATACGACGCGTCAAAGCCGGCCTCTTTGATGGTGTTCCAAGATGGTCACGCTTACGCAAGTGAGACTGGCGAGTATCGAGTACCGATCGTGTTTGACAATTTGATCCACCGAGACGAGATGCCAGTTACTATTGCTGTGTTTGTGGATCCGGGGCACAAAAAGGATAAGCTTCCCGAGAAACCGGGCTGGCGGCCAAGCCCTGAAAATCGAAGCTTTGAATACGACACACTCAGTGACGACTATTCGAAATTGCTGTTGGAGGAAATCCTGCCGCTCGTCCAAAAGGACTTCAACATCAGTGAAGATCCGAATCAACGAGCCATTTGCGGGGCCAGCAGCGGCGGCATTTGTGCTTTCACCGCAGCTTGGGAACGGCCTGATCAGTTCAGCAAAGTCCTCAGTCACATCGGTAGCTTCACCAATATTCGACATGGCGATACCTACCCAGGTATCATCCGCAAAACAGAGAAGAAGAATATTCGTGTCTATCTGCAAGACGGGTCAAACGATCTCGACAATCAGCATGGCAACTGGCCGCTGGGAAATCAGCAAATGGTGAAAGCCCTTCAGTTCAAGAAATACGATGTCAAGTTTGACTACGGCGAAGGTGCCCACAATGGAAATCACGGCGGCGCAATTTTGCCAGATGCGTTGCGATGGTTGTGGCGGGATGCTGATGGCGTGACGGAGAAGCTCGCCATCATGCCTGAGAGCCGGCCAGACGATTGGTGGGTAGCACGTCACCAAGCCAAGATTGCCGAACGCAAAGCGATGCCACAAGTTGACTTGTTGATGGTCGGCGATTCAATCACGCATAGCTGGGAAGCAAGCGGCCGGCCTGTCTGGGATAAGTTTTACTCCGCACGAAACGCCCTCAACATTGGCTTCAGCGGCGACCGGACTGAGCACGTCATTTGGCGGTTTCAAAACGGAGCAATCGACGACATCAAACCAAAACTCGCGGTGGTGATGATTGGTACGAACAACACAGGCCATCGCCAGGAAAAAGCAGAACATACCGCGCTCGGTATCCAAAGAATCCTTTCCGAACTGCGAACTCGATTGCCTGAAACAAAAATTTTGCTGCTCAGCGTTTTCCCTCGCGATGAACAGCCGACTGGAAAATTGCGACAGATCAATGACACGATCAACAAGATCATTGCCACCTACGCAGACGACAAACACGTTTGGCATCTGGATGTGGGCAACGCTTTCCTCGATGAAAATGGCGTATTACCGAAAGCGATCATGCCAGATTCTTTGCATCCTCAGCAGGAAGGCTACAAATTGTGGGCCAATGCGATGGAGCCAAAAATCAAAGAGCTGATGGGCGAGCAGTGAGCGTGCTGCTGTCGTTTTAACTACTGACAAAGCACTAGCAAGCAAGCTTCAATTTTTACGTTTCGACAAATAGATAATTCAGAACTGATTGGTAAGACCATGAGATCCGCTTCAAGAATCTTTTCAACCGCTGTTGGAATGCTGTTGATTGGTTGCTTCATCCAAATCAACGCCTACCAAGCCGACGCACAGGAAGAGAAAAACAAATGGGTGGCCGACACATCAACTGATGGCAAAGCAGCCCAAGAGTATTACGAACTTCGAATCTATAAAATCTTCGATTACGACAAACAACAGGCTGCCGAAGCTCACTTGGAAAACGCACTGTTGCCAGCACTCAACCGATTGGGGATCGACCGAGTCGGCGTATTTACCAACAAAAGCGATGAGAACGATCATTCGATTTTTACGTTGATCGCTTACCCCACCATCGAAAAATTTACCGGCTTGAACAAAGCTCTCGCAGCGGATGAACAATACCAAGCTGATGCCGCCAGCTATTTTGCTCGCGAGCTAAAAGACCCCGTCTACTCGAGAATCGAGAGCCGATTCATGAAGGCGTTTGCTGGCATGCCCGTGATGGAAATCCCAGAGGTCTCCCAAGAGAAACAAGAACGCTTGTTCGAATTGAGGTTGTACGAAAGCCACACCGAAGATCACGCTCGCCGCAAAGTCAAAATGTTCAACGACGGCGAAATTCAAATCATGCGAGACACTCAACTTGGGCCTGTCTTTTTTGGCGAAACACTAATTGGCCAAGACGCCCCCAACCTGATCTACATGCTTTCCGCCGCCAACGAAGAAGTTCACAAAGCTCATTGGAAAGGCTTTCTCGCCCATCCAGAATGGGACAGAATCAAAGTGCTGGAAGAGTATAAAGACACCGTCTCTAAGATTCAGAAATGGATCTTGGAGCCAACGAAATACTCTCAACTTTAAGAGTGAGATTTAGAGGTGGGCGTTAGAGTGTGCTTTTTGAGGTCGACCTCAAACCGCCGGGACGCTAAAAAATTGGTGGCTGTCCATTTGAATTGATCGTCAGCTGTTGATCAGCTCGTCAACTTTTCACAAACAACAATCGAATCACTTACTTACTCTTCGTGGCTTTAGGCATGACAGAACTGGATCTCGAAACTGCCAAGACTCAGACCTTAATCTTGGTTGATGACAACAAAGACATTCAAACGGTTGTTGGGATCAGTTTGAAGAACTTCGGTTTTAACGTCGTGATGTTTGGAACGGGACAGTCAGCGCTCGACGCTTTGCTAGAAGTTCAGCCTCAAATCGTACTCGTAGATCATGGACTACCAGACATGAGTGGAATTGAACTTGGCTCGCGAATTCGCAACAGCTCCGGCGGCGACAAAATTACTTTAGTAATGTTCACCGGCTCTCAAGAACCTGAAACTCAACGACTCGCCCAAGAGGCAGGATTCGACGAATTTTTGGTGAAGCCGATTCGCATGCAAGATTTACGAACAACTCTGTTAGCACTTTCCCAAACACACAACGTTTCATCCGATGACACATAGGTTCACATTTTGAAAAACTTTACGGTTGCAAAATTCGATAGCCAAGGCGAATTGCTGGAATCAGGTCTTTGCCAAGTTGAACCGAACCCGACGACGGTATTCTTCGAACAGAAACTTGCGCGGCTATCTGGTGATTTCGAACTACCGATGGAAGGCAAACTGCCTGGAGAATTTGATTTTATCGATTTCCGAATCGGTTCGGATCTCAGCGGCGCTTACGTCCTATACTACCTGCATGACGAAGTCGTGTTTGCGTCACTCTTCCTGCGCGGCAAGGACGAGGTCAGCGAGACTGAACTGACGCAGGTTTTCAAGTTCTTGCTTCTCGACACCAACGACTCAGAAGAACCGACGGAAGAAGAAATCGAAGAGATTCTCAATGCAACATCTTTTAACTTTGACGCCATCGAAGATCGGCCAATCGCATTTACGCTTCGATTCTCTGACGAGCCAGATGAAGTCGATGCCTGCAACCACATCGAAAAAATGAATATTTGCATGGCCGCAGCCTATTTGTTTCCAACAACCCAACGCGACGCGATTTCCGATTCATAATTCGCTGATCATGGTGTCAGTTCAGCAATGGCGCAAAAAAAGACGGCTAACCCAAATAGAGGCAAGCCGTCTCTTTGTTACTTCAAACTCAAAAATCGTTCAGCTTAGTTGCAGCAATTGTTGCGACGTGAGCGACGAAGAACTCGTCGTTGTGGCTGAGCGTTGCATGTTGAGCAACCTGTTGCTACGGGTGCAGGATTAGCAACAAAAGTTGCTGCTGCTGGACCGTAGCTGCTTGTACCACAGCTAGAACAACCAGCCGATTGAACCGGCGCGTAGGTTGTTGGAGCTGGCGTGTACACAGGAGCTGGTGACGAGTAACCAACAGGGCTCGCAACAACACTTGAACATCCGCTGCATCCGCTGCTTTGAGCGACCGGCAAAGTTGTTTGAACAGGCATCGCAGTGTAAGTCTGAGCGACTCCCTGTGAGTAACTGCTGCAACCGCTTTGTGGCTGAGGCTGGTAGCTGGCGTAAGTCTGTGCGACTGGCTGATACGATTGGGTTGCAAAAGCTGGTGCCGAGTAAGTCGGTGCCGGAGCTGCATAGCTCTGAGCAAAGACTGGGGCTGACTGATTGCAGGAGCTGCATTGTGCATTCGCATTGGTCACGGCCAATGTCATTGCGGCGAAAAACAAAACAGCTAAAGCGGTACGGGTCATAGGTCTCTCCTGATTAAAAAAACGGGGTCATTGGCGAACCATGGTTATGTTGCCCCGATTTTATGTCAACCAGCGGTAGCAGCTTTGTGAGCCGAAGCCTGCAACTCGATTCAGTGCGATACCTCCCGCGTAACAAGAAGACAACAAGATAGGCAAACAGGGAGGTTCGCGACCTCATTTCCGACATCAATTTGAGAACGCCTTCAGGAAAAATCCAACCTCTTGAGAATCTTACCACACAAAAAAAGCCAGCAAACTTTCGCGAGAAACGCGAGAAGGCTCTCATTGGAAGCAGTCGAAGTGCTTGCAACTTGCTCTCAAACAAAGGTTCGATTGCAGAGCGATTCGCAACGCAACTTTGAGATCGGGTCTCAGCGGGCTGAAGCAGCTTTGGAAATATCGATAATCTCGTTGGCAATTTTTGCGCTGCGGGCAACGATCATTACTTCGGCGTGAAACGGGTCGATCGGTTTACGTTCCAGATTCAAGAACACACCGCCAGCCTCTTCAAGGATCAATTTAGGAGCGGCGATATCCCACGGCGCTTGCTTGACACTGTCGACACGGTTGTCATGAATGGCCGCGACCAATCCGGTTTTCGATTCAGCAATCCGCAGCGCGACTCCTGAATTAGGAACCGTTGTTGTGACGAGACTTGCACCACCGTCTGACCGCAAACCGTCTCGAAGCTGTGCAAAATCTGCCGTTTCCAAAGACGAATCGCCGAACTGATTCATCTCCACCCAAGATTCACCGAGGTTCATGGGCGAAGCATCATCGGCTACCAGGCGTCTAGTATTTTTCCAGGCGCCGCAACCATGCTGGGCATAGAACCATTCGCTGGTCAGAGGAAAATAGGCAACGCCGACTTCCGTTCTTCCATTTTTGTAACGAGCGATCAGTACCGCCGGGTATTGATTACCAACCTGCATCAAATAGGCACTGGTTCCGTCAAGTGGATCGACCACCCACAAATCGCTGCAATCATCGGCTGTGGGGCTGAGCTCTTCGGAAAGAATGGGCACATCGGAATACTTCCGCAGCGTGTCGGTCACCGCCTGATCGGCTCGGCGGTCGACGTCGCTAACCAGATCCCCGATTCCTTTTTGGTCAATTTGGTGAAGTTCACCAACGCCGTCTTGGATGATTTTTCCGGCGACTTCAGCAGCCTCAATTGCCCAACTAAGTTCAGGACTAAATGACCGTGCGTGCTTCACGATTTCAGAAGAAGACATCAAACAAGTTCCGATCGGTGGGCGTGTGACGATGAACGTCCTGTCATCGTTTCAATTCAAATTATTCTCGAATTTCCCGAGGTTTCAATGTTAGCTTGATCGACAAAGGGGATCGTCTCAGTCAAATCCGAGTTCTCAATTTTCGAATTTCGATTGAAGTGAACTGACACGACCCAATCTGGAATGCAGGTCAGGTTTACCCCCCTAACCGAAACGGCTTTCCCGCGCAGGCCGAGGACTTTTTTTGGTAATATTTCGGCATTGGCTAAGCTTGGCAAAACGCCACCAATTCCGCCACACAAATCAAGTGTCCGAGACAATTTCTTAACAATGGTGGCAGTCGAAAAGCTGCTTTTTCCTTGTGAAAACTCAATTCAACAGACGCAGTGACGGTGCTTGATAGAAAACTTCTCGGCAATTCGATAGACTGATTTTCGAAACGTGAACGTCTTCGTTCCACCCACCTATCCCAAGCTCTTCGTTTCGAACTTTTTGTTTCAAACGCAGGCTTTTTCACACTCAAAGGATTCACAATGGACGCAGTAAAGTTGCTTGGCAGTTTAATGGGCAATAAATCACTCGCATCAGGACTTGGCGGAAAGCTATTGGGCAGCCTGCTTGGCGGAGGCCAACAACAGGCACCTCAGCAGAGCGCAGGTGGAGGCCTTGCCGGTCTGCTTGGCGGAGTACTCGGTGGCGGCGGTGGAGCCAGCCAAGGCGGCGGTGCAATGAGCGGTCTGCTTGGAATGCTGGGCGGTGGTGGTGGCGCTGGTGGCGGCGCCCTTAGCGGTTTACTCGGAAGCGTGATGGGAGGCGGAAGCGATGCACCAGCGGCGGCTCCCGCACCCGCACCGGCTCAACAAGCTGCTGCCAATGACCAAGCGGTTTTGATGATTCGCGCGATGGTGAACGCCGCTAAGTCGGACGGTCGCATCGATCAAACGGAACAAGAAAACATCATCAGTAAACTTGGCAGTGACGTTTCCGAAGCCGAAGTCAACTTCCTTAAGCAAGAGTTCGCAGCGCCGCTGGATGTTGAATCATTCGCTCGCAGCGTTCCCAAAGGACTAGAACAGCAGATCTACGCCATGTCGTTGACTTCGATCGAACTCGATACTCAAAACGAAGCTCAGTATCTCGGCAAGCTTGCTCAGGGATTGAACATCGATCCTAACCTTTGCAATCAGATCCACGATCACGTCGGCGCTCCGAAAATCTTCGGTTAGTCCCCGGCTCCAAGGTGAAGTCACTCGCGATAAGATTGCTTCACCTTCATGAACTAAATCCAAGCTAGGCTGTCTGAATGGACAGCCTGGCTTTTTTTGTCGTTCAAAATTGATTCTCTTTCATTCACTTACTTCGCCTGCGAACAACGAATCAGCATGACGGATCGCCAACTTCATTCTCAACACAGGATTCAACTCAGCGCGACAGGCACACGCAAAGCCATTTCCGAATTAGACCTTGCTCGCATTAACGTCATCGGCACCAGCGGTTCAGGCAAATCAACACTCGCGCTCAAGCTGGCAGAAAAACTTAAATCCCGTTACATCGAACTCGATCGTTTGTTTTGGAATCCAAACTGGCAACCCGTCGAATTGGATATTTTCAAACAACGAGTCGCCGACGAAATTGCCAAAGAGCCGGGAAGGCCAGACCGCTGGATTCTCGACGGCAACTATTCAAGTAAAACCGAGGCGATCAAATGGGCTCGGGCAACGACCGTCATCTGGCTGGACTATTCTTTCGGTCGAACACTCAAACAGGCCACCAGTCGTGCATTTCAACGAGCGTGGCAACAAACTGAAATTTGGCCAGGCACCGGAAATCGCGAATCATTTAGCAAGCTATTTTTCAGCCATGATTCGATCGTGCTCTGGACTTTGATTTCATATCACAAAGTTCGTAGGCGATATGCCGCTAAAATGAGCAGCGAACAATTCGCACACATCGACTTTGTGCGATTGCAAAACCCGCGACAAACCGCAGCGTTTCTCGGTTCGATTGCCAGCCCGACTGAACCGCAAGCGATCGAACACACCCCGACTCCCTAGGTTCTAGTTTTGCATTTTTTTTAGCCGCGAAGTGGCGACCGTATTTAGCCGCGCGGCGTGAGCCCGCGGTTTAGTTTGACTTGATAGCCAAAGCCACGAA
>CAZPTT010000114.1:0-21406 GCA_964589435.1 uncultured Pirellulaceae bacterium | reverse complement strand
CACCAATTGACCGCAACGGGCGAGGCAAGAACTCCGGCGCGGCGAACCAGTTGCGTCCAGCGATTACATCCGTTTTTCCATCTCCGTTAACGTCCGCCAGGTCAATTCCCTCATTGGCGTCGACAGTCAAGAGTTTTGCCGTGAACTTCAAGGAAGCTGGAGCCTGTGCATTCTGGCCCAACAGATAGTCGGGAGCCAAGATTGCGGAAATGAAAACTGCCACAGCCAAACAGGCATCGGAACTTTTACTTGTGGTGCGGAAGCAAGAAGGATTGAGCATGTTAAATCCAGTTGATTTCGAAAACATTGAATACTACGAGTGGCTCGTCTTGAGGATCAATCAACATCATAAAATGTCGACGCTGATATTGAAATGATCTTTAAAAATTCAAGGAGTAACGGCCCTGAAGGGAATCTGCATCGCGACGTCGCTTAGAATTCAGGCCAGAGCAAAAATTTCGCGGACGCAAAAAGGAACCCAAAAAAGGAACCCAAAAAAAGCCTCTACGAAATTGGATTCGTAGAGGCTTGGTTCATCAGTCTGGTTAACGCAATTGATTAAGGCAATTCAGAATACAAATTCGAATTGCAGTTTCGGCTACTTGGCGTCAGCCTTCTTTTTCTTTTTCTTCTTCTTTTTGTTTGAAGCTCGTTTGACGACCCAATCAATAACGTCTTTGGATCCAACGCCTGGTACAGGGATTGGGTACGCGCCATTCTCATCTGGCACGACTGGGGCATCATCCTTCATGTTCTTCATCGCGTCCACGTCAGCGAGCGAGATGTTCGAATTGATGGCATCGTCCCAATTGAGTTCTTTGCCGGTGTAAGTTGCCAAACGACCGAAGATTGCAGTGAAGGTACTCTTGGCACCGTATTCTGCTTCGTTCGGACGCAAGCCCTGGCGGATCTCGGCGAACAAATCGTGGTGTTCTTGCTGGTGCCCTTCACGAGTACCTTTGGAACGGAAGATTTCTTTTCCGTCCATATCGTAAATCTTGCCGCCGCTGATGTCCGCATAGCCTTTCGAGCCGTGCACCCATTCGGAGACCGAGTTCCAGCAATCAGGGATGTGACGGCACTGACTGATCATTTTGTGACCGTTGCCGTAAGTATACTCGACCGTATGGTGATCGAAAATTTGTCCCGAATCCTTTCCCGTTCGGACTTGGCGTCCGCCCATTCCATTGGCTTTGACAGGGAAGTCATTCATCAACCAGTTACCGACATCCAGGTTGTGGATGTGTTGCTCAACGATGTGATCACCGCAAATCCAGTTGAAGTAATACCAGTTTCGCATTTGGTATTCGAGTTCGGTTTGTTGCGGATTACGTGGTCGAGTCCAAACACCGGCACCGTTCCAGTAAACGCGAGTCGTGATCAAGTCACCGATCATGCCATCTTGCAAGTTCTGAATCGTTTCTCGGTAAGCCCGTTCGTGGCGACGCTGCAATCCGACTTGAACCAGTAGCTCTTTTTGCTTGGCCAGTTCGCCAGCGGCTAACACTCGCCGGATACCGGGTGCATCCACGCCAACGGGTTTTTCCATGAAGACGTGCTTGCCAGCATTGACGGCGGCTTCGAAGTGAAGCGGACGGAATCCAGGGGGCGTCGCCAAAATCACCATGTCGATGTCTGACGCCAATACTTCTTGGTAACCGTTAAAACCAACGAATTGGTTTTTCTCGGGAACATTGACTTTGCCTTCGTGGTTTTTCTTGCAGGTTTTCAATGAAGTCTGCAAGCGGTCGCCAAACGCATCCGCCATCGCGACGAGTTCAACATTGCCACTCTCCGTATTCATCGCTTGAACCGAAGCACCAGTTCCTCGACCGCCACATCCAACCAAACCGATCTTAATCGTGTCGGAACCGAACGCGTGAGCTGATCTTGCGATCGCCAATTTTGGCGCAGCGATCGAGCCCACAACGGCTCCCGCAGCAGCAACCGTTGAAGACGTTTTCAGAAAGTCACGTCGTGACGAGATCTTTGGAGTCTCTTTAGTTTCTTGTTCTTTCTTTTGACTCACGTGGAGCTCCTTGGGTTCGCCACATTGGCAACCAAATTGTTTAAGGTTAATGGGATACAAATCACCCAAGCAAATGACCAGGCTTGCTAATTGGCTGAGTTGTTAACAATGATCAATTTCCTGATTATCGAGCCGTGGATTCGATCGAATCCGAGCCTAGATTTTAGCCTCGGCGTTTTGCAATTTCAATTCGACGACGACCTACAAGGGGCGTTATCGCACAAAAGTATCGACCACGTTCCTTAAAATGCGCCGGACGATTCCGTTATTACCATCGGTTTGTTCAAGCCCGTGATTTATAGAAAAAAATCCCCAAACGTCTGATTCGCCCCGATGTTGGCAGCGTTTTGCTCATGGAAGCCGTCAGATTAAGGAAGAGAAATCGCTCATTCCAATTGGCTCTCGACTTGTAAACGGTTCGCCGTACTTCACGCCAATCGACTTACCCCAGTAAGCCGCCTCATGCGTTAGCTGTTCCAAGAACGATGGATCCATGTGCTCTCTTCCTTGTACGAACTGACTTTCATAACAAGCAATCGACTGCAATTTGGTTTCCCAATGTTCACTAATATCCAAAACAAACGCGGGCGTCGCATGCATCTTCAAATGTACACAGTAGTAATTATAAATTCGCTGCGGATGAAAACGTTCGCCTTCCATGTCCGTTTTTGACAGCTTTGACCAAAACCGAGCAGCGTCAACCAATTCCGTCGCCGCGAGGTGATCTGGATGAGCGTCAATCCAATACGGCGCGAACAACCATTTGGGTCTCGTTTTTCGAAAGACAACCGCCAGCTTCTTTCGCGCGTCCAGAGTTGCTTCAAGACTCCGATTGGGAAGTCCTAAATTCTCTCGCCAGCAAAGATTGAGAACTTTGGTTGCAGCCGCAGTTTCGGCAGCTCGTATATCCAGTGAGCCGTGTGGGGTTGGCTCGCCGTCGGTCAAATCCAGGACGCCAACTTTCAGCCCGTTCGACTGCATTTTCAAAATTGCGCCGCCCATTCCCAATTCGGCATCATCAGGATGGGGAGCCACAACGAGTGCATCAAGTTCCATGTGTTTCGGTTTCCGTGTTTAGCTGCGAGTATAACGAACGGTCGTGTCGGGGATTAACGCTGTTTGGTGAGCTGATAAAGCTAACATTTCCGACCCCAAAATGGCAACTTCTCGAAAATTTGCCGCCAATAAATAGGCTGGACGTAAGATTCGAATTTTGACACATTCCACGCCGGAACCGGTAACCTGCGGAAAATGAAATCCTGTTTTGTCTTCTCCTTCCTTTAAAATTCGAGCAACCGAAATGACTATCCGTTTTGTCGCGACCCTAAGTTTGCTCGCAGCGACGTTTCTAAGCACTGGTTGCGCGACCAATTCGTGGGCAAGTCCAAATCAAAGCCTTGGCTCGCGCTCGAATGATGTTGGCACAAATGTAAACGGCGCGAACGAAAATGGCGCGAACGCGGTTGGCTCACCTCAACCAAAACGAGGCATCTTAGATCGACGTATCAATCGAAACAATTTTGAGCGTGCCACTGGAGTTGATCCTCGAGCGCGCGCCATCGAGAAACGGTTGGGGATGGAATAGCAGGGCTTAAAAGCGCTTTCAATCAAGTCGCGGTAATTTTCGAATTGAACGGTATCGGCTGTTCCCCATTTGCTGACGTCTGGCTTCCCTCACTTTGCGAGTTGAGGCACCAAGGATTGTCTTGAAAAAAATGCGTCTAAATCTAAGTTATGACGGTTTTGGTTTGAGTTCGTAACGGTAAACTGGAAGTAGAACAGGGAACAAGGATCCTCACGGCCCGCCTTCTGATACGCATAGTTTGCCGATTTCATGACATCGATCGTTTGTAGTAAATGTGGCCACAATGAATCGATCACCAAGGATTCTTTGTCCGGAGATCTTTTGGCATGGGAATGCCCCGCCTGTCGAGAGCCGATGAGTTTTGAGGTAGGGTCTGACGAAGCGACTCGAGCAGCTTCACCTCAAGAATTGAGCAACCCCGCCTCTCTCGACCCCGAGCGAACGATTGACTCACCGGTCAATCCGGATGCTGTTAATCCTTCGGATCTTGATTCGGAATTGATGTCAACCATTCCGCCATTCAACGAAGGCGAGCGGATTGCGCACTTCGTAATCCAACGCTTAATTGATCGCGGCGGATTCGGTTTCGTTTTTGCCGCCTTTGATGAAAAGCTTGAGCGTGTCGTGGCTCTCAAGATTCCTCATGCTCGCGAAATGTCGGAAGCGCAGAAACAAGCGTTTCTACAAGAAGCGAGGCTATCGGCGAAATTGAACCACCCCAACATTGTGTCGGTTCATGAAGTTGGCGAGACGAATGGCCGAATTTGGATTGCCAGTGACCTCATTGATGGACGCAGCCTTGTTGGCTACCTGCATCGCAACACGTTGTCGGAGAAGCAGGTTGCCTCTATTTGCGCTTCGATTTGTTCCGGTGTTCAGGCCGCCCACCAAATGCGAATCATTCATCGCGACATCAAGCCTGGAAACATTTTGATGGATCGCAATGGCCATCCCTACATTGCCGATTTTGGATTGGCGTTTCGGGATGAACCTTCGGCTGACGGTCAGGCTTACCGCCTTGCTGGGACTTTGCCTTACATGTCACCAGAGCAGCTCGATCGATTTGGAGTCGTTGATGCCCGCTCGGATGTATACGCAGTCGGTGTCATTCTTTATCAAATGCTGGCAGGTGAGCGTCCTTACCGTGGATGGCGTACCGAGATAATGGATAAGATTCTTGAAGCACGCCCTAGGACGCTCCAGACTCACAACTCAAACATCTCTCCAGAGATTGAAGCCGTTTGTTTGAAAGCGATCGACGGGAATGCAGAAACGCGTTACCAATCCGCCAAAGAGATGGAAGCCGATCTCAAACGGTTCTTGAGCGATGAGATGCCATTGGCCTATGAGCCGAATTTCGTCGATCAATCAAAGCGATGGATTAAGAAGCACAAATGGCCGCTATCGACAGCCGCAGCGATTTTGGCTTTGGTGGCTTTCATTTTTTTGAGACCTCCGGCTGGAGCGACGGACGAAGAAAAGGGACTTGGCCTGTTCCCCCCACCCAGTTCGGAAAAATTGTCCGTCGTGGTTTCGACAAATCCTGCCGGTGCCTCAATTGCGATCGTTCCTCTTGATCGTCGCACTTACAACCCTGATGTTTCGAAGAAGATTCAGCTTTCAGGGAAAAACCAGTACACGGTTAGCTTGGAGCCAGGCCGTTACATTGTCGAGGCTGTCCGTGATCAGGGAAACAAACTGTCGATTCAAGAAGTCATTCGAACGGTTCCCCGTGTTGCGGGTGAATCACCAAAATTCCGATTGGGCTTGAATTCGCAGACGTACTATTTGGGAACAGAAGAGAACCAAATTGTTTGGCCGACAATTGACATGTCCAACCTTACCGACGATATTCATTTCAAGTTAGTCGATGGCGGTGTTTTAAAACAAAACTCAGTGTTAGGAGAACATCCTGTTGAAGATGTGTTGATTGCTCCTTTTCAAATTCAAGAACTGGAAGTCCTGACGGCTGAGTACGAGAAAGTACTCAGAACCAAAGCTCAAAGAATGCGTAGCCGATTTGATCGCGGGAAGGATTTGAGCAGTTACCCTGTAACCAACGTTTCGCTTTTTGAGGCGCTAGAATTTGCCGAACGCACTTATTCTCGGTTGTTGACGTTTGACGAATTCATGTTCGCCGCCACGAATCGCGCGACGACTTCCTATCCCTGGGGAGAAGACACGAGTCTGATGGAGAATTGGATCCATGACGCGCAAGCACCACCCGCTCATGACGTAACGTCTAATCCGTCGAATGTTCGCGGGCTGATTTCGCGGGCTGCCGAATGGACTCAGACTGGATCGGTTCCCGCAATTCACAAAAGAATGCAATGGGCGGATCCATCGCGGATGATTGCTGGAACAGCACCGGAGAAAAGAGTTTCTGCCAATTCCAAGGCGCCGGTCAATGAGCCTACGTTCGTTTGCGAACCTTTGACGATCCGTGGCCAAGACACGATCGGTTTTCGATGTGCTCGCAGCGTTGAGCCAAGGTTTTTTGCGGAAGAAGAGAGCAAATAAAAAAGGCAACACTGAGTGCTGCCTTTCTCAATTTCGCTTTTAAGGCGTTTTAAGCTATTTGGCTTTCTTGAGTAGCGTGTACTTTAGGCCATCGCAGCTGATAGTGTCTTTTTCAATTTTTGCATTCTTCTCGGTGACGACTTCTTTTTCGAACTCTCGGGCAAAGTTGTAATAGATGTTTTTGTTCAGGTCGTGAAACGATGTCAGCACGAAATAACGTCCATCATCGGTTTTAACTAGAAAGGGTGTTGTAGTTCCCCATCCATCGAGCCCGACTGTTTTTTGAACTGTCTTCGTGTTGTTAGCGAATTTCACTTCAATCTTCGGTAAGTCTTCGAGCACTTTGACTTCAGCTACTTCTTTTGGCTTGGCCAGCATTGGCCCCAATGGCGGATCGACTTGGACGTACGGCAGTTCTTGGTAATAACATTCCCCGTTCTCGTCGCAGCCAGTCGGTACCTCCGAGAAGTCATATCCAAACAAAACGTTAACCGGTACATTTGGGCAATCAATCACGGAGAAATAGTACATGTCAAAATGCACGAACAGCAACCGATGGGGGCACTTTTCTAACGCCGCTTTACCCAGCTTTTGGACTTTTTGTGTGGCATCTTGAGATGTTTGAGAGCTGTCTTGCGCAAATGAAGTCGTCGAACCGAGCAAGCAAACCGCGATTAACAAGGCAGGGAACATCAGGTGGCGTAGCGTTTTGGATAGAGTTGTGAAGTTCATGTGCATCTCGTTTCAGAAAGTTTCATTCGTAAAGGTCTCTTGAACCAGCGTTGACGCAATGCAAGGGGAGGTGGAAAACGAATTGCGACGATCACTAGAAAGGTTCAAAAGCGTGAGAATCATCCTCAGGTAACAAGGCTGGTCTGTCAAACACTTGTTGAAAATCCCAGTGTTTTCAGGGGAATTGGTTTCCCTATTTGAGGGCAACTTGGAAAAAAACTACCGGGCGCAGCGTATCTCAAACAAACTTTTTATACGTAATGATTTTGCGTTTAACCCCAATGTCAATCTTGTTACTGGCTAAAGAACCGGTAGACCTTCTGCGAGTATTCAGGATTCAAGAATGAGGCCGAATGCCCTGCTCCGTCGACCAGCCACAATTTCGTTCCGGGCGCCGCTGCGGCGTGAAGCCGTTCCGACTCCGTGTGAGGTATGATCGGATCGCCCGTTCCATGAATCAAGAATACCGGAATGTCTTCCAGGTTCGTGATGTCATTGATCGGGCCGAATTGTTCGATGTCTTGTCCAACATATGCGAAGTACCAAAGTCGAGACAAGTTCCATGCCGCTGGCGCTAACGGTCCGAGGTAGCGAAACTTCGTCTGCCAAGCCAAATGCTCTACGCTTGAGTAAGTGGCATCGACGACGATCTTGTCGAAGATGCGAAATTCCGCAGCTGCCCGCAACGTTGCGGCGGCACCCATCGAAGTTGACCAAGCATAAACGGGCTTGCCGGGAAATTTCGCTACTGCCAAATCGTGGGCTGCTTTGACGTCGAAAGCTTCTTTGACTCCCAGAGAACACGTGTGGCCGTCGCTATCGCCGTGCGCGCGGAAATCAAACGTGACGACGTTGTAGTTCATCGCATTGATCATGCGAGAAACGACCAGAAAATCCTGCTTATTCGCGCCAAGTCCATGGGTCATTACGACCACGGGACGGTTGTCTTCAATCGCAGGGAGAATCCATGCAGACAAACTCAATCCGTCCTCGGTTTCAATCGTATGTTCCGTAAACGTAATCCCAAATTCCGATGGCTTCTTTGCGCAAGCTATTTTCGGCGGATGCATCTGGACAGTTGCAAGCAAGAACGTTCCCGGCAGCAAGACGATGAAGACCAACCTAATTGTTTTTGCCAACGATTTTCGAAGCCAGTTCTGATCGCCAATCAGTCGCTGAAGCCATCCGATGACCAAGCGGTCGATGAATTGCAGGACTATCAAAATAACAATGGCAGCGATCACGTCGAAGGCAAGCGATCGGAATAAGTAGCGGCCTTCCAATAGGTGCGCCATGACGTAACCTCGCAGCGCAATAAATACGGTCGCCGCCATGGACAGGACGAATGTTGGACTCTTCCACAGATGGGGCGTCTTTGCCGTCGAGGAAGATTGATCTTTTTCTACGGAAGTTAGAGACATTCGAGACTTCGATCATGGGCTTAAGTCAATACGGAGCAGAGATTTTAGGTCGGCGCTGGCCCGATGTCACCACGTTGCCGCGCCAGCGATGGCACCGCGATTTCGGGTTCCGCTTTATTGAGTGCGTTTTCGTAGTCGGAAGAAGCTGAAGCTTCACCATCATCGTCGTCGTGATAAAGAGGCATACCCAAAAGTGATAATAACGTTCCGTAGATGTGATAGAACACCGGCACCAAAATCAGAATCAGCAGCGTCCCGGTCAACAGTCCGAAGATCAAACTGACCGCCATCGGAATCAAAACCTGGGCTTGGAGTGATCGTTCAAACAGGATCGGACATAGGCCAGCGATGGTTGTCATGGACGTCAATAGAATCGGCCGAAAACGTCGCTTACCTGCGCTCATCAAAGCCGCAAACAGCGGGACTCCATCGCGGACGCGGTGGTTGATAAAGTCGACCAATACGATGGAGTCATTAACCACGACGCCGGTCAAAGCAATCAAGCCAAAGAAACTGAACAATGTCAAATCGAGTCCCATCAAAGCATGACCGAAAATCGCCCCCATCCATCCGAAAGGAATGATGCACATGATGATCAGCGGCTGCATATAAGAACGGAACTCCAATGTCAGAAGTACAAACATACAGAGTAGCGCCACGCAGAAACCCGTGAACAGGCTAATCATCGATTCAACCGTTTGGGCCTGTTCGCCTTCCCAGTCGACTGCAAAAGTGGCACCGTAATCATTCTTGTATTTCTCTATTAACTCCGGCACAAATTTACTTTGCATCTCCGCAATGATCTTGGGGGCGTTGGCTTCTTCCTTATCAACGTCCGCCGTTACCGTGATTGAGCGTTTTTGGTTGAGTCGGTTAATTTCCGCAAGTTGCCGTTGATGTTCAATGATCGCAATTTCATTGAGCGGACGCTGTTGGCCTTGGTTATCTCGAACACGAATGTTCTCGAAGCTTTCCATGCTAGAGCGATCGTCGCGAGGATAGCGCACCATCAGTTTGACTTCATGACGACCTCTCTGAATTCGCATCACCTCGTCACCGAAGTAAATGGCCCGAATGGTTTCTGCAAGATTGGCTTCGTCGAGACCGAGCGCCTGCCCCTGTTCGTTCAGCCGCAACGACATTTCCCACTTACCTGGACGGGAGTCGTCTTCAATATCAAAAATCCCTTTCTTAGTCGCCAGGTAAGCTTTGCATTCCTCGGTAATCTGATCCAGATAATCAATGCTGTCGTCCGGTGCCAAAATTTTGAATTCGATTGCGGCTCCGCCGGGCCCCATCGCTGGCGAGTTAAATTTTAGGGCTTCGGTTCCCGATATTTTGGGAACGGCGGCGCGCCAACGTTTAATAAGTTCTTGGGTGGTGATGTCTCGATCGCCGGGAGGTGTGAGCAGGACTGAAATCGTTCCAACATGACTGCCCGATGTTATCCCTGTCGGACCTTGGAGTGCATTACCAACCTCGCCAACCTTTTCATATAGCGTATCGATGAAGCTGTCGGCTCCGGTGGCCTGAACCTCTTCGTCAATTTTAGCAATTGCAGCACGAAGTTCCTCCGTAGCGTCCGTCGCGAAATCGGCGGCGGTTCCATTGGGAAACGCGATGGTGGCGGTAATTTCTCGGCCGTCCATTTTCGGAAAGAAGGCGAACGGAGCAAATCCTGAAGCAATCAATCCGACAACGATCATCATCGACGCAAACATCAACGAAACGACAACTGGTTTGTGATGAAGTGACCAATAAAGTAGCGGTTGGTAAAAACGTTCGATCACCCAATCCAATCCCTTGGCAGCCCAGCGGTTGAGCCATGTGAACAGAAACAAGAGTGGTTTGAAGATGTACAAGACAACGGAAAGCCCTTTCATGAAAAGATTGTTTTCATGAGCAAGGTGGGAAGGCAAAATGAATGTGCTTTCGACGAGCGAAATGAATAGCATCGCGATCACCGCGATCGGCATAATCGAAATGAACTTTCCCATCACTCCGGTTACGAACATCAGCGGCAAAAATGCAATGATCGTGGTCGCCACCGATGCACAAACACTCGGTAACACCTCGACGGTGCCTTCAATGGCAGCCGGCACGTAGGAAAGCCCCTGTTGACGTTTCATATAGATGTTTTCGCCGATCACAATTGCATCATCGACAACAATTCCAAGTGCCATTAGAAACGCAAACATCGACAACATGTTGAGCGTCTGACCGCAGATCAACAACACGAATCCAGCGCCGAGAATTGAAACCGGGATTCCCATCGCAACCCAAAACGCCAACCGAAGCTCTAGAAAGATAGCCAACACGATAAATACCAGTAGCAGTCCTTGCAGGCCGTTGCGAGACAACAAGTCGATGCGATCGACCACATCAACTGAAATGTCTCCCCATGTCCTGATCTCATAACCAACGGGCAGTTCTTTTTCTGCCACATACTTTTTGACCGCTTCGACGACAGTAAACAAATCCTCTTCGTCGGTTTTGGAGACTTGAATGACAAGTCCCGGCTTACCATCAATTCGGTTGACAGAAACGGTTTCGGCAAACCCATCGATAATCGTTCCCAGATCACCGACCGTAACGACGTCGCCATTGGGTTTGCTTAGCACCGGCAATTTCGCAATCTCTGCTCCGGTTTCCCGTTTGTTGTTGCCTCGAAGCAATAGCTCTTGGCCAGCGGTTTCCATTTTGCCGCCGGGAACATCGATGTTTTGTTGCCGCACGACTTGAGCGAACTGTTTCAAGCTCAACCCATACTGTTGAAGCGTGTCCTCGGAAACCTCAATTCCAATTTCGTACGGCCGCTCTGCCGCAATCTCGGCGGAAGTGACCGCTGCGCCTTTGGGCTGGTAGAGCGGCGCAAGAAACTTTCGCGGCGACGCGAGCATCTCTTGAAACGTTGGCTTGACGGCTCGAAGTTCCAACAGCTCAGCGCGAACTTCTTCGGCAATCTCGCGAATAAACAGCTCAGACTCCAATTCATGCCCCTCATCCGTGTGTTCAGGGCCGAGGATTCCGACAGAAATGGCAGGAGCCCGAAAGACAATTTGGCGTACTTCAGCGTCTTCGGCGCGCGGAGGTAGAAACGCTTTGACTTGATCGATCCTCGATCGAACATCGTTTAAAACAGGTTGTACATCTTTGACATTGCTGTTGAGTTCGAGAACCAAGTAGCCAAAACCTTCTTTGGCGACGGCGGTCATTTTCTTGACGCCTTCGGCACCACTGATCGCCGATTCAATTTTCTGGCAGATACCGTCTTCGACTTCAGCCGCTGTAGCGCCGGGAAACGGAACTTGGACAAGCAAAATCTCGAGCGCAAAACTGGGAAATACTTCCCGTCGCATGGTCACCATACTCACCATGCCGATAAGCATCAGCGCGACAAGAATGGTGTTCATGGCTGGCGAATTCGAAATCGCCCATTTAATGACTGATCTCATTGATCGTCCCTGTAGTCGTTTCAGTTGGTTGTGCTGTGGTCTGGAACCCTTTGACCTGGAAAATGAAATCCAAGTCTCAGGGGCGGAATCGTTTTGGTTTCAAAGTCGATCGTCAAGCATCGGGTTTCTTGGCCGGCTCTTGTCCGGAAAGTGAAGACGACTTCTCGTTGCTTGAGTCTTTGAGAATGATCTCTGCTCCCTCGGTTGGCTGCGATAGTGGCGATGTCACAATCTGATCTCCGGCCTGCAAGTCGCCTTCGATTGCCCGAACAATGACAAGCTTGTTCGTTTCGTCTCCAACAATCGTTTCATTTCGATCAACAATCTCTACGTCGATTCGATGCAGTTTGGATTCACGAACGGTCCAAATATGATTGTTGGGCTGAAGTGCCAATGCTGGAAAAGAAAGCAAATTTCGCGAAGTATCGGTGTTGGAAGTTGGCACCTCGACTCGACATTTCACGTACATGCCGCGAACCAAAGCCTGTTCACCAAACTCAGATGAAACGATCGGCTTGGAGACCACAATCCGACAGGGAATCGTTTTGGTAATTTCATCGCGTCCAATACCGTCAAAGCGTTCCAATACGCCTTGCCATGTGATTTCAGGATTGGCAGGATCAAAAATCGTCACATCTGTTTTGGGTAAGTGGTAAACGGAAATCGGATTTTGGTCGGGGTCGATACCATCCGGATCCGATTTGGCATTCTCGCGGATCCACTTCAACTCGCTCGGGGTCAGGTTGCAAAGAACTTCCGCGAGCTTGGTGTCTTCAAATGTCGCGATCTGCGTCCCTTTCGAGACGTAATCACCTTCCTGAACCATTTCCCTGACGATCACGCCGTCATCGGGAGCCACGATTGTCGTTCGCCGGAGATTTAGTTTGGCCTTATCGAGTTGTCGTTCTGACAATTTCAGCGCCGCCCGCAGACGACTCGTGCCGGCCTTTAACGTCGCGAGATTGCTTTCACGATTGGTCAATTGAGTTTGGGCCGAATTGAGTGAACGTTGCGACTGATCCATTTCGGTTTGGGACAGAACCCCCGACAGCCGCTGGTTGCGTTGCATTTCCTTTTGCTGCAAATCCAAATCGACGCGAGCCAACGCAATGTTGCGTTCTTCTCCAGCGATCTGCTGTAGGTTTTCATCAATCCGTTTTTCAGATTGAACCACTTCGGCTTCGAGAGTCTTGATGTCGAGCTTGTATTCTTCGGGGTCGATGTCAACCAGCTTCTCCCCTTTGGAAACAAAGTTACCCGACTCGCAGGCCGGATATTTTTTGAGAACCTTGCCACCGACCTCGGAAGCCAGCTTGATTTCACGATGCGGTACGACAACGCCAGTCGTGACCATATCCAGCAAACCGGCATACGGTTGGATTTCCGTGGTGTCGACTTGTTGAATCAACGCGGTCGATTTCTGAGTTTCTGGAGGCTTGGCCAGTGAAACCAAAAACATCAGCGCCGCGCCGCCAAGTCCAATGACAACGGCGGAAATTATGTATTTGGCGATTGTCCAAGCCGTTGTGTGTTCGACTTGTGTGGAATACGAATTTTCAGTCATGCGAATATTTGTAATGAGTGTGTTGAGCGAAGATGGTGATTCGGTTGAGTGGTCAGATTATTGGCACCAGGCCGAATCCCTCGTCAAAATTGTTATTGCCTTAGCCAGTAATGCCGTCAGTCGAGCGAAGCGTTCCATTGGTCTTGATCGTCGCGATTGCGCCTAATGAAAATGAAGTAATGTGATCGGTTAGCTGCTCGATCTGATAGTTCTCTTCAAACTCGGAGTCAGAAACCATCATGGAGATCATCTCAGCTGAAAATCGGTAATGCATACACTGACCAATGACACTGAAACCAATCTGGTTTCTCTCAAAGTCTGGCAGTCGAGCCCCAACCAAGTCATCGATCACATTCAGTATCGAGTCGAAGAAAGGGCGAAAGTACGCCTTCACTAAATGCTTGGCTGCTTCGGTAGGTTGGAGGACTTCCCGCATGATCAAGCGGACTTGCCAAGGCTCCGACTGCATGGCAACCAAACGTTTCAATAAAGTTCCGATTAAGATGCGAAGTCGTTCTTCAGGAGGTCGGTTCGGATCGGAAGGTTGCTGGGGAAATTGTTTCGCCAGCATCTCTCGGGCACCCACGACGGTTTCAATATAGAGCCGCTGTTTGTCGCCAAAGTAATAGTTGATACTCGCCACATTAACTTTTGCAAAATCGCAAATCTCGCGAACCGTGGTTTTCTTAAAACCTTTGGCCGCAAAAATTGGCCCGGCGGCAAGGATAATTCGATTGCGAGTTGAATCTTCTTCCAGCTTGTTTCTGCTTTTATGTGGCATGCTGAATCGTAATTTTGGCGGGTGACGGATTGAGATTTAAATTTCAACGATTGAGGCGAACCCATTGGGTGGTTGTCGCCTCGTACATAAACCTCAGCGGATCGTTCAAGGCTCGGCCAATTCGAATCCGTAGTTGATCACGGGTTTAAATCCGACTTCCGCTTCTAAACGAGTGTATTAAACGCTTGTTTAAGCACAACCTTGATCGGAGTCGATTGGCTCTATTAACCAATATTTAATTGGTTAAAATCGGAACTCGGAAAACGAATTTGCATTTTCACCCACTATTTATGCTTCAAGAGCGAATCAGCTCTTTTTAAATGAGTGTCAATAAACTCCGGGCTCAAATCGCATACGACGCGGCCCGTCTCCTTTATGAGCGGCAGGAATCGGAGTACTATCGCGCCAAAATCAAAGCGGCTGCACGGCTGACTAAGAAACGAGTCAAACCGCAGGATCTCCCCTCCAATTCGGAGATTCGAGACCAGGTTCAGCAGTTCGCCCGAATGCTTGAAGGCGACACCCGCACCAATCATCTTGAGCAGATGCGAGTCGAAGCGCTGCGAATGATGAAGCTGCTCGCGCAGTATCGGCCTAGGTTGATTGGCAGTGTTTTGACAGGCCACATTCGTAAGGGCTCGGATATTGATTTGCATATTTTTGCAGACAACATCGAATCCGTGACCGCCCAGTTGGATTACCACGGAATCCCGTACGACACTGAATATAAACGGTTGATCAAGGGCGGTGAGCGTCAACTTTACAAACACATTCACGTTCAAGACACCTATGAGTTTGAGTTGACGGTTTATCCAACATCGAAAACCAGTTTTCCATTTCGAAGTTCGATTACTGGCAAGGCGATCGAGAAGGTCAACATCAAGGAACTGGAGGAGTTGCTGGAGAGTGAGTACCCTGATCTTGATGTCGACCAGGCTGTTCTTGAAAGCGCCGATTCGATTGATCGATTTCAGCTTTATTACTCGCTGATGTTGCCGCTGGAAAACGTCAAGCAGCATCCAAAGTATCACCCAGAGGGCGACGCACTTTATCACAGCCTCCAAGTCTACGACTTGGCTTGTGATCAGCTTCCTTACGACGAAGAATTTTTGTTGGCGGCGCTACTGCACGACGTCGGAAAAGGAATTGATCCGCTTGACCATACTTTCGCCGGGCTGGAAGCCCTTGGTGATTATGTGACGGAGCGAACGAAGTGGTTGATCGAACATCACATGGCGGCTCACAAAATCAATGCCCACACGATTGGTTCGAGAGCCCGCAAAAGGTTGGCCGCCAACGAGAGCTATGAGGAGCTGTTGTTGCTTGGTGAATGCGATCGAGCCGGACGGCAAGTCGGAGTGATGACAACTGATCTCGATGAGGCGTTAGCATACATTCGAGAGATTAGTTCAACCTACGGTTAGCCAAGAATCAGACGAGTCGTACTCTAAGAAAAATGGTGAAACCGAAATGTTCCAACGAAAAAAGGCGAGCGATAATAAAATCGCTCGCCTTTAGATATGCATCACCGATCAAGATGATTTAAAAGGATCGGCATCTTCGGTCTCGTGATCCTCTTCTTCGCCGATCTTTACTTCATGACCCATCTCGGCCAGTAGTTTTTCGATCGTTTTGTCGACATCAGGGCCACCATGGCCGTTGTAGTGAATGACGCCTTCGGCATCGATCACGTAGATCGTTGGCCAGCCTCTCACGGCCCATTTCGTAGAAATTGGGCCGCCGGTGCCTTCAGGACCGTTCCAGAAACTTCTCCAAGAGATGTTCTTCTCTTTGACGATCTCGCGAATCTCTTCCAAGTCTTTGTCACTATTAACACCGATCAACGAAAATGGCATATCGGCAAGTTGCTTGACGAGCGTCCGCTCGTGTGGGTACATAGCCCGGCAAGGTCCTCACCAGTCTCCCCAAAAATCAAGCATGACGACTTTGCCTCGATAGTCGCTCAACTTAAACGAGACGCCGTCCATGTCTTCGCCTTCGATATCTGGAGCGACTTTGCCAACCGCCAGATTTTCAAGTGCGAACAATTCGCCGCCGCAAATTTTACCGATCGCACGATCCATCACTTTGACGTCTGGATACTCTTCGACGACTTTTCGATATAGTGCCACAATCTCGCCCGATTCGACATCTCGACTGTTGACATACTCAACGGCTTCAGGCGATGGAGCGGAATCCGGGTACTGAACGAATCGTTTTTTCATGTCACCAAGTGATTTGAGAAAACTCGCCATGCCATAGGTCGCCATGCCAGCGACGTTTTTGTCGGATGATTCCATCAGCATTTTCAAACGCTCTTCTGTTTTCGCTGAAGGCGTACCGTAGACAAGCGGAACGAAAAGATCTTTCATCTCTTCGCAGTCACTGTATTTTTCGAACAGAACATCGAGTGCAGCCTCGCCCTCATCGCCCATCTGGCCCGCCACATATGCGTAGGCCGCAGAGATTCCCGGGGAGTTGGGTTGAGCCTCGATCACAGCCTTGATATGTTCCGCGAATGGCATTGGCGATGGAGCGTCTTTACGCATCGCAAGCTTGTCTTTTTTGCTGGCTTTTTTGTATCTTTCCATGAAAGATTCGCGAGCATCAGCATAGGCTTTTTTGACGCGCTCAACTTCATCTTTCACGTCGACTGACGCAATATCAACGCCCTTCGCCCACTCGGGGATTGCTGCTTCGACTGCCTCAACCGCGTCAGCAGATTCCTCTCCGGCTTTCTTAACCATCGAAAACGCTTCGGTATCTTTCGACGCCGTGGTTTCCGTCGGCTTCTCACAAGCGGTGAACAACATCACGGCTGAAAGAAGCAAAACAAGTTTTCTCATTGCCTTCTCCAAACAAAGAATTTCGAAATCTTTAAGTCAATCATGATAACCCAATTCTGCGAGAGCGTTTGGTGACTCGCGTCTTTTTCCGCCCGAAGACGGCTGGTTCCTGCAGATTTACTACCGCTGGCCGAACTGGTTCTCAAGAGTTTCGAATCGCACTAACAGATAGATTAGTGGTTGGATAACGTCATAGGTGTCAACCCAATGCTTCAATTCTATGCAAATTCGTTTAAGCTAAGTCGACTTGAACGGCTTCACGGGCAGCCGTTTCGCCACCTCGCACCCGAAAACAACAGTATTCGCAAAGTTATTCTAATGACAAAACCAATCGCCCTCGTGATCGCTGTTATTGCTGCGATTGCCTCCTCAAAGTTGCACGCCGACGAATCCAACCGACCAGCCGACAAACCCAACATTGTCGTAATCATGGCCGATGATTTGGGGTTTGGCGACGTTTCGTGTTACGGCGCTACTGAAATTTTAACTCCGAACATTGACCGACTTGCATCTGAGGGGCAGCGGTTTACCAGCGGCTATTGCTCGGCGTCGACTTGCACTCCAACTCGCTATTCGATGTTGACGGGGAACTATGCGTTTCGAAAGAAGCGGACGGGAATCGCTCCGCCCAACGCGCCCGCGATCATTCAGCCTGGTGTTGAAACAGTGGCTACGATGCTGAAGCGGGCTGGTTACACTACCGCCGTGATTGGAAAATGGCATTTGGGACTGGGGCCAGAAGGTGAAGACAAGAACTCTGGCGGTCCCGATTGGAATGGCGAACTCAATCCTGGCCCACTCGAGATTGGTTTCGACAGTTGTTTTCTTCTGCCCACAACCAATGACCGCGTGCCACAAGTCTACGTCCAAGATCATCGCGTTCTCAATCTCGATCCGAACGACCCATTGTGGGTCGGCAGGAAGAAGCCAAGTGATGATCATCCAACCGGGTTGACTCATCGAGACACGCTGAAGATGGATTGGTCGCACGGTCATAATTCGACAATCCACAATGGGATCAGCCGCATTGGCTTCTACACCGGCGGACATGCGGCTCGTTTTCGCGACGAAGACTTGGCAGATAAATGGATCGAAAAATCCAACGAGTTTCTCGAGGCCAATCAAGACAATCCCTTCTTCCTCTTCTTTTCATCGCACGATATTCATGTGCCTCGAATGCCGCACGAGAGATTCCACGGCAAATCAAAATTGGGCTTTCGCGGTGATTCGATTGTTCAAATGGATTGGTGCGTCGGCGAGTTGATGAAGACGCTGGATCGACTTGATTTAGCCAAAAATACTCTGGTTGTATTTTGCTCGGACAACGGGCCCGTTCTAGATGATGGCTACAAAGATGGCGCAGTCGAAAAAATCGGTTCGCATCGTGCGGCCGGACAGTATTCGGGTGGTAAGTACAGTGTGTTCGAGGGCGGAACTCGGACTCCATTCATCACGCGGTGGCCGGGTGAAATTCAGCCAGGCGTTTCGGATGAAATGGTCTGTACGATTGATTTGACGGCAAGCCTAGCCGAGCTAACTGGTCAAACGCTTCCAGATGAGTCGCATGTCGACAGCCACAACGTACTGGGTGCTCTGTTTGGAAGAGCCGACGCGAAAGGTCGCGAACACTTGGTTCAGCAAGACAACGGAGCCAACGGAACGTTTGGTTTGAGAGTCGGTGATTGGAAGCTACACCGATACGACAAAAAGCGCGCACGTAATGTTGTTGTCGAACAGAAACTGGCCAACACGCCAATGCCAAAATACCAGCTTTTTAACTTGGCAGACGATCCGAGTGAATCGAAGAACGTGATTGCGAAGCATGCGGACGTCGCGAAGCGAATGCAAGACCGGCTGGAGAAGATCATCGCCGATGGACGAAGCCGATAGGTAAATATTGCCAGGCAACGAGAAATGGTATCGCTGTTTTGCGTCAGTCGTTTTTTTTTCTGGCGAACAGGATTTACTGCCGGCTTAATTGTTGCCTCGATCGAATCTGTTGAGAAGGAAACTGAAAACGATGGCCGAGCATGAGAACCCGTACGAGGCACCTACCATATTGGTTGGCAATGCTGGTAAAACGCATGCCTTGGACAAGCAGGTTCACAGCGAATACAAACTCGTTCGCCTTGGCCTGCGGTTGTTCTATTATTCCATCGTTATACTGATTGCCAGTGTGATCATCATGACTCTTGGTGTTTTCGTGTTGGCAGGCTCGTTTGATCCCTTTGATGACAATGGCAGCGTTTGGTTTTTCATACCGATCATTCTGCTCGGTATAGCTGCTCTCTTGATGACGTTGGTCGGTTATTGCCTTTGTATTGCTGCGCCGCGAAGAAACGAAAAAAGCATGGCAATCTCAATGCTCGTCTCCCAGTTTCTTGTGATCGCTTTAACCATCGCGTCATCGATGCTTTTTGTAGTTCCTGAAGTCATGAATGGTTTGGAGTCTGACGAAGCAACAACGAATTCGCCATTTCTATCCGAGCCCAGTAGCGCAACCAACGCCGAAGCCATTTTTGACCTTATTGGAAATGTTCTTTCAATCGCTAGTTCGTTTTGCTTTGTTATTTTTTGCAAACGGATTGGCAAAAACGTTGATGACGCCAAACTGATCAAGGATGCTCAATCAGCATTCAATTGGTATGTCGTGTTGGCTGTTTTCACAGCGATATTCTTCGTTGGATTGGCAACATTGATGCTGAATCCAACTGAAATGAGCACGATCACAATGGTCTTGTTCGCTTTGTTCGCAATCATTGGGTTGGGAGCATTCTTCAAAATGGTGACGATGCTCCAAACGGCGATCAAGGCGTTGGCTCCGACGACCAGTTCCGCTGCAGCATGAGATTCCGAGACAATCTCCTTGGCAACATCATCGCACGTTCAGCGTTCAACGTTCAACCAATGGGCCAAGTATACCTTCATGTTATTCCGCTCCGGCTGAAGCACCGTCACTAAGGCAAATGGGGAGTGCTAACCAAAGGGCGGTTGATTTCGTCATTTTCAGAGTTAAGTGGAGAAACGGAAAATCGTGCACATGGGTTTGTCGCCTTACAAATGGCGAGTATCAGAAAACGCCTACGCACTTGGGCGCCTAAATCTCTGTCGGTTGTCCGCGTTCTGACGGCAATTCAACTTTGACCAAGAATTAACTTCTAGCTTGTCGAATTGATCGGCAGACAATTTCAAGGATTGTGTTTCTGTTCGACGATTCTAGCTAACGACCGCCCAGTTTGTGTTATTCGCGAACGGGCTTTAATTAGCAAATCACTAATGCCCAACAGAAGCGTCTCAAAAATGAAATTGCCAAAATTTTACGCGTTGCTTTCTATCGCAGTCGTTTTTGTTCTTGCGCCTTCCGCTTCCGCCGATCCGCTGACGAATGCTGGAATGGCAATTGATTTCCGATTGAACATCAATCCAATCATCCTCTCCAACTCTGATGGCTCCAATACATCAGAATTCATGGGCACATCGGCTGAGGAACTGATCATCAAAGATTTCATTAACGAAATTTGGGCCCAGGCAGGAATCGAAGTCATCTGGCAACCAACTGAGTCGTGGAACAATACCTTTGCCAATGTCGGCACGACCAGCCCTCGGCCAACTTCGGATCTTGATGATATCGTTGCTTTGGCCAACACAGCAGGATTGAATGATCCAGATGCTCAAGTCCTCAATATGTACTTCGTGGAAATCGCGGCGGGCTTTCCCGATGTTGGCGAGAACAGCGTCAACGGCCTCGCTTACGTTGATGGCAATGGAGTGACGCAGCATGTCGGCGACAACTTGCCCAGTTTTGCAGGCGGTCGGGACGCGATCGCAAGTGTGATTGCTCACGAAATTGGTCACAACTTGGGCTTACCGCACCTCATCGAAACCGAGAACTTGATGCAGCCGGCTGGTTCTTCAAATCCAGGCGAACGACTGAACGCCTCGCAGATCGCGACGGCTCGATCTAGCTTTCTCTTGGTTTCCGTTCCGGAGCCAAACGTTGCTTGCCTACTCGTCGCCCTTGGACTCGCCGGTGGTATGCGTCGTCGCCGTGGCCGCGTCGCCTAAATCTATTTGGCCATTTATGAGGTCGAAGTTATCGGCAACGCCTCGGAGAGAGAATCAAAAGCTAATTCAATCCTCATCGTTTCATCGGAACGGTGAGGTTTTTTTGTGCGCGAGGTTTACCGATTCGCCTATTCCACCGCGGGGACGAACTTGTACATTCCTTTGGACTGATCGGCGATTGCGGTCATGTCTTTTTGATTTGCTTCGTCTTCCAAGCCAATCGTATGAATGGGACAATCTGATTTGTTGTAGCGACGGGCCAGCTCGACGGTCGTTTGCTTGCGTTTGTACTTTCCGGTGCCAAATCGACGGCCATTAAACTGACCATCCGAAAGCAAAAACACACAGGAAGGTTTCTGTTTTAGCGCGGCAACGACAGATTCGCGTGGGTCTGTTCCTGGTGCCAAG
>CAZPTT010000113.1:0-21439 GCA_964589435.1 uncultured Pirellulaceae bacterium | reverse complement strand
TTACATCGGTACAATGAGAGATTGGAACGTGCTGAATCCGACCGACCTGTTTGAAGCCATTTGCCCAGAAACCGTTTGCTGCCGTACTTTGTGATTCTCAATTCGACGAAGAAACCCAATTAGACGATGAATCGGGTTTTTGAGGCGAAGTCGGATTTTTTCCTGACTATTATCGTTTACGACCGATAACATCGATAAACGGACTTCCTTGCTCGTCTTATCAAAACCTGGTCATCCATTTCCGCCATCCATTTCCAAAGCTATGTCCTCCAATCATATTCCTTGCGAAACATCGTCACGTGGAACTGCCGCAAAGACGATTAGGTCTGTTCATCCGCCACGAACTGGATTCGTCAAGACAACGATCGTTGTCGTGCTGGCTTTGTTGGCAACCGGCATCGCTTCGATGACGTTGCTGAAGAGTTCTCGAGAAGATCCCTTGGCGGTGACGAACAATGCCATCACCTTTGAAGCCTTCAAGGACACTTTTGTTTCGTCGATCAACGAAGTTGGCGATATCGAAAGTTCCAGTAATGTTGAAATTCGCTGCCGGGTGAAGTCGCGTGGGAGATCCGGAGCTGCGATCCTGAAATTGATCCCCGAAGGGACGCCGGTCAAAAAGGGTGACTTCATTTGTCAATTGGATGACTCGTTGGTGAAAGACGAATTGAATGAGCAGAGAATCCGCGTTGCCAAAGACAATGCCGCTGTCATTCAAGCCGAAAGTATTTTGGAGTCGGCACGCAGAAAATTGGAAGAGTTCAAAGGAGGATCTTTCGAGCAAGAACGTTCGGAGTTACTCGCGGCCATTACGGTAGCGCTCGAGGCGGAACGCCGTTCCGAAGAAACACGCCGGTATAGCGAGGCGCTTAATCGGAAGGGCTATGTGACCAAGTCGCAGCTTGAGGCTGACGTATTTGCTGAAGAAAAAGCGAAAGTCGAATTGAAGTTGGCCAAGGAACGATTGCGGGTCTACGAAGAGTTTACAAAAGACAGAATGTTGGCAGAACTTGACGCTGACGTACGGAAGCAGACGGCTGATCTAACCGCGAGCAAGTACACGCTTGAGCTCAGCCAGGATCGCGAAGCGGAGTGGGCTCAGCAAGTTGCCAACAGCCGTATCATTGCACCTGCCGATGGTACGTTGGTTTACGCCAATGAATCGGATCGTTCCAGTAGCTCCGTGGTCATCGAAGAGGGAGCCCTCATTCGTGATGGGCAATCAATCTTCTATTTGCCGGATCCAACCAAGATGCAGGTGAAGGCCAAAGTCAACGATTCAAAGATCAACAAAGTGAAAGTCGATCAGCGTGTTGAGATTCGTGTCGACACGGCTCCCGAGGACGTGATCGCCGGACGAGTCAAACGTGTCAGCCCCTATCCGAATCCGCGTCGCTACTACCAAGCCCCCATTGAATACGACGTCTACATCGAAATCACTGAAGAGAGTCCCATCATTCGTTCCGGGCTGCGAGCGAAAGTCGAAGTGTTCGTTGAAAAAATCGCCGACGTTGTTCAAGTGCCAATTTCCAGCCTGCTGAATGAGAACGGTAAGTATTACGTTATCGTCAAAGAGAACGCTGGGATTTCGGTTCGCCCTGTAGAGATAGGTTCCAACAACGAAAAATTTGTCGTCGTTAAGAGTGGACTCGAATCTGGCGAGCAGGTTCTTGTCGACGCGGATAACTATTTAGATGCGGTCGATATTCCATCGAAAGATGCTGTGCAATCCTCTCGGCCGTAGTGAGTGTACGGTTTTTCGTCATGTCACGAGGAAGATTCGTAGCAGGCGTGTTGCCACGTGTTGCTCACTTTTTTGTCGCCTGTTTTTTTGTCGCCTGTTCTTTGGCTCAAATAGAGCTCAATCCAGGCTCAGCAAGGTTCAAGCAAGGTTCAAGCAAGGTTCAAGCAAGGTTCAAGCAAGGCGCCACCAGGTAGTGTATTGTTCAAAACGATGAGCTGTTGGCTGTCATTCTTTTAAGATAATCAACTCGTACTTTTTTCAGCCTCATTTTCGTTTCCTGACCTTCGTTTCGGTTTCTCCATTCATGCAAATTCTAAGACCAAAAATCTGGAAACTGGGTGTCAAAAGCCTGGCGCTGCATCCAATGAGAAGTGGCCTGACGGTGCTGGGAATCTTCATTGGGATCGCCAGCGTTGTTTGGTTATTGGCGATCGGCGAAGGGATCAGCCGCAAAGTCCAGCAGCAAATTGAAGAGCTTGGCACCAACAACATTATTTTGCGCAGCGTGAAACCGGTGACCGAAGAGGTGTCGCAGGAGTCGATGGCGGTCTATGGAATTACCCGGGAAGACTACGATGTGTTGTCGAGTACGATTCCAACCATCGATCGGGCCTTAAGAATTCGCGACGCGATGCGGGAGTTGTATTATGGTGAAACGGATCGCAATGTTCACTTTATCGGTTGTACTCCCGAATACGACGAAGTGATGAAGGTTGGCCTTCACGAAGGCCGTTTTATTGAGCATGTCGATATAGAAAACGACGATAACGTGTGCGTGCTTTCCTATGAAGTTGCCAAATCATTGAGGCCGCTCGACTCGTGTATCGGAATCGTTATCTTGATTCGCAATACGCCCTATCGTGTTGTTGGGGTCATGAAATCGCGGGGCATTATGGCGGCGGTTGGTAGCTCGTTGGAGGCTCAAGACTTCAGTGATGACGTCTACGCGCCGTTGACAACATTTTGGCGGCGAATCGGTGATTGGACGATGGAGCGTAGCGCCGGTTCGCGCATCAATCAAGTGATTCAGATCAGCCAAGTGACGTTTCGTGTCAAGGAAATGAAAGATGTTCTTAAGACATCCAAGGCCATCGAATCAGTGATGAGAGATCGACACGATGAACTCGACTACACGATCGTCACGCCGTTGGAATTGCTGGAACAGGCGCGAAGTACGCGTTTGATGTTCATGGCGTTTATGGGATTGATTGCCGCGATCTCGTTGATCGTCGGAGGCATCGGGATCATGAACATCATGCTGGCGACCGTAACGGAACGGACGCGAGAAATCGGGATTCGTCGTGCGCTTGGGGCGAACCGTGGCGATATCGTCAGGCAATTCTTGGTCGAGACTGTTGTGCTGTCGACCGTGGGTGGCGTGACGGGAATTCTCGGCGGTTTAGCTTGTCCGCTGATCGTGATTTGGTCGCGGGAGCTTGTGACAGTATGGTTTCCGTCTACCATCGCCAGTTTGCCGGATTCCGTGCGCGACATGACTCCAGTGATTGTGCCCATTTCGATTCCACTGGCGTTTGGGATCGCGCTGGCGGTTGGGATTGTCTTCGGGATTTATCCAGCGATCCGCGCGGCCAAGCTTGATCCGATCGAAGCCTTGCGTCACGAGTAGTGAATAACCAGCGTGCGCTGTTAGCGTTCTCGCAAACAGAATTCGCAAGGTCTTTGTCCAGGCATACTACTCGTGGACTTTACTCGTTTGTTGAGTCGCCCGTTTGATCTTTTCATGACAAGTCGCGATGCGTTTGTCGAGAAGGCTTCTTAGTTCGCCCATGTCTCCGATCGTCAAGCAACGCCAGCGCAAGAGGCTTTTCGATAGCTCCGCAGCCGAACCATCATAGTAGTCGTTAACGAAGCATTGCAGCATTTGCGCACGGGCCTGTCGAGGACCAACAGTTGCGACGAACTGAATGGTGCTGGATTGGTCAGGGTCTAATTCGCGACGCTCCAGCCATCCGCGTTGTTCCAAGCGATCGATTAAATTGATGATCGTCGTTCGGGCAACCTCTCGGTTTTGCTTAATGGCTTGCCAGACCTTGCCAGACGAAATTCCTCGGCGTTTGGAACTCCAGACAATGGACATGATTTCGTGTTGATGCGGAGTCAGTGTACCTTCGGGCATGATTTCCTTGTGGTTGAAGGGGGGGGCACGAAGAAATTTTAGATCGTTCTGTGAAGTGGGCAATTTACGTCGCGAAGAAGTGATTCGAAAGTCGATGTTTTGCTGTCGACACTCGTCGACATGTTTGCAAGACACTTGAATATGCGGATGAAGCCGTGAATCACAAGCTTTGAGAGCGTGAGAACGAGGGGGTGAAAAAGAGAGCGTGAAAAAGAAAGAAAGATCGCGCACTTTCACTTTCGAGAAATAGCCGTTATCTATCTCGCTGGGTGACGGGGGTGACAGGGGAGACGGTTGACCACGCGCGTCGGCGGTTATTGTTGGCCAAAAAGGTGTTGCGTTTGTAGATGTCGGTTGTTGCTGCTGCCAACTCGCCGAATAATCTGGCTGACTTAGAAAGCAAACGAACGTCAATCGATCTGGTTTGAGCGTGGCGTTTATGCCGGTCGTTCTTTTTTATATTCGGAGAAACAGATGAGTGAAAAGAGCTTTGTCGTTGTTGGGGGAAGTGCTGGCATCGGATTGGGAATCGTCGAGCGGTTGGTTAGTGATGGTCACCACGTAACGGTGCTTAGCCGGACGCTTGGCGGATTGGCGGGGATGGATAATGTGACTCACGTTGTCGTCGATATTACCAAGGATGAAATCGACAAGTCGATACTTCCGTCGGACATTGCCGGGTTTGCATATTGCCCCGGAACGATCAACTTGAGGTCGTTTCGAGCGCTGAAGCCAGACGTCTTTCGCTCGGATTTTGAGTTGAACGTTGTCGGTGCGGTGCGGTCGATTCAGGCGGCTTTGCCTGGACTGAAGTCATCGGCGTCTGCTTCGATTTTGTTGTTCAGCACGGTAGCGGTGGGGCAGGGGATGCCGATGCATGCTTCGGTGGCGGCATCCAAAGGCGCGATCGAGGGGTTGACCCGAACATTGGCGGCTGAGCTTTCGCCAAACATTCGCGTCAACTGTATCGCGCCGGCATTGACTGAGACTCCGTTGACGGAGCGATTCTTTTCCAGCGATGAGAAGAAGGCTGCTCTTGGCAGCAAGTATCCACTGGAACGCACCGGAGCGGTCGACGACATGGCAGCGATGAGCCATTTCTTGTTGACCGAACAGAGTGGCTGGATCACTGGTCAAGTGCTTGGGATCGACGGAGGCATGTCGACCGTTCGGAAGTAGCGAGTGTTTGAACCCGATGTTTGAACCCAGTGTTTAGGCGAAGCCGCATTCGTGCGAATTTAATCGCGAATTTGGAGCAGTGACGGTACAGAAACAGGAAGCCGAATGATTCATTCGGCTTCCTGTTAATTTTCAAGAATGTGTTGACGTTAAAAACTCATGTAAGAGGGACGGCTAGGTGCCCATTCCCTCTTACATAAGTCCGCCGTGATTGTCTTCACCGAAGAAACCGCCTTCTTCTCCGTACTGCTCGCCACCTTCCTGTTCTTGATCGTGAACCGCTTGGCTCCCATCAAGACCGAGGTCGGTGCGAAGTTCGCTGAATCGACGAGCGTACTCGTCGGTCGACGAATGAACGTGTTCAGCTTCGGTGATAAATTTCATTTTTTGATTTTCGCTAATCCCGTGTTGTTCTAAGACGAACTCGAACTGTTCCAAGGGACTGCCGTAAACGATCAGCAATTTGTGCTCTTCAAATTGAATCTCTTGAGGCGTGTTCGGGTTCAAGACTGCGATTCCAGTGCATCCGTCATTCAGCAACAGATCTTCGTAGTCCCAAAGAACGCTTGTCAGAACTGGCATGTCAATATGCTCGCGATACAAATCAACGTGCTTATTGCCGCCACCTGCATGGCTTGATTCAAGAACGACATCGACGACTGGGCCAAGCTTTTGGATCAACTGCATGAACAGCGGAAACAGTTTTTCACGGGAAGCCGCCGACATGACAACCGGTACGCGAGAATTGGACTCTTCATCGACGTAAACTTCGTGTCGATAGCCTTGCGTTGGTTTGACTTTCAAATCCAATGCGGGTCGAACCGCATCAGTTAGTTGGAAATCTTCGTACTGATTGACTTTCAGGTGAGACGCAAGTTGCGAATCGGTGACAGTTTCAAAACTGTTCTCATTCGGACGTTTCTGCGGTTGCTCGAACATGTCCTGGATACGGTTTGCACTCATGGTTTGTCTCGGGTCATTTGTGCGAATCTGGTCGTCTCAAAAAATGGAGACTGGCGGTGCCAAATTCACTAAGAAACAGTAGGTCACGATTAACACCTTGCTGACTTCCATCGAAACACGTCAATCTTTTGGGAAGAAATATGGCCGAGTAATCGTTAGAATCGGATCTAATCTGCTGTGGATCGCTCAAAGGCACTGCCTGACTATTTGCTTTTACCTGCCTGGCGATTTGTTTAACGGCATGAATTTTATGGAGCGTTATTGAGTTTAATCCGTTCGCAATTAATCCATGTGAAGCTTGCCGGGGCGTGACAAAGTACCGGCTCTTAAATCGGATTGGCAAAGAAGAAGTTCTAAATCAAAGATCTCGACACGATCGAATCGAACCAAATGAGCAAGTCGAATCAGAGCGAAGACGATAACAACGAATCATCAGATTCTAGGCCAACCTTGGCAACAAAGAGGCTATTGCTGCGACCGTTTCAGCTTAGCGATGCTGGTGCTGTGGAGACTCAAGTTAACGATCGGGAAATCGCTGCTAACACCCGCACGATCGAATACCCTTATCCGTCTGGTGAAGCAGGGCGATGGATTAAGTCCCACCCGTCACTTTGGCTCAAAGGACAAGCAGCGAATTTTGCAGTTTGCGATCTTGGTTCAGGTGTATTGATGGGTGCGATAGGAATTGATATCGATGAATCGAATCAAAACGGGGAATTAGGTTATTGGATAGGTCGGTCGTTTCGCAAACGGGGATACACGAGTGAGGCCGCACTCGCTGTTGTCGAATTTGGATTGCAAAAGCTTTCGCTTCATAAAATCTTCGCCCATGCAATGACCCGGAATCCAGCATCCAGTCGCGTGATGGAAAAGATTGGAATGAAACGAGAGGGGCTTTTGAAAGAGCACGTTCGAAAATGGGGAGTTTTCGAAGACATTGCGTTATACGGAATTCTGCAAAACGAGGTGGAGGTTGCGACCCAGTCTCAGAGTGACAAAGAAGAGTAGGGGAAGCCAAATCTCCGGGAATTTTTTGCTTTCAATAAGCTTGTCCAGTTTGTCTAGCTCTAGCACACGGTTCCAGAGTACCGACTTGGCTCGATTTTCGGGTCTCATTTCTCGATAGTTAAGCCGCCTCAACAATCACTCCTAGGATGCAAACGCGGCCAAATAAAACGGATCCATATTCACGCTGATGGCTTGGAAAAGTCAAATTTGCTTGGAATGCCGACTGTTTTTCCAACGCCGGTGATTTTTTGATAAAATTGATAGATAGATCCGAATAAAAACGCGTTGAGTTCGAATAAAAAAGAACGCCCGGTTCAATATTCGTGAACCTTGGGGAATCAAGTTTCGTCCATCGTTCGTCTCTTGATGGCGCGTGAAAGGGGCAAGTAGTTTTTGCAAGCCCGCGATAAACAAACGTAAAAGGAAATGAAATGGCTGATACAGCGGAACAGCAGGGCACCCAAGTCACATTCCTGGATCAAACAGGAGCAAAAAGCGTTGAGGCTGTCGTTTCAGAAACGGTAACGGTGAAGCGAATCCTTCCCAACATTATTACCAAAATGAATTTGCCAATGGTCGGCCCTGACGGCCAGCCGATGAGTTACAGCCTCGACCATAAAGAGGGAGGCCGTCGTCTTCATGAAAATGAAACCTTGGTTGAGGCTCGTGTGAATAGCGGCGACCATTTAATCATCTATCCGGAGATTGTTGCGGGTTAGGCTCGACGTCGCTGATCAACCAGTAAACTTTCCCGTATGATATCAGCTGGTGAAAATGTTCAAACGACACGCTCGGTAATACAGAGTTGGTATGCGCAAGTCTCCTCGAGATCGAAGACTGAATTCAGATTTTCAGTCAGTTCAGGTACTTCAACAGGAAAGTACCATCTTTTCTTATCAAGCCTCCGGTAAGCCGCCGCAGCGTTATCGGTTGACTTTCGATGGTATCGGTTTTAAACGGGAACACGGCACCGGACGCGTTTCCATCTGTAATCACCACGAGGTGCTGGTCGAACTGGGAGCAGCCTATCCTCGGATGGTTCCTAATCTGGCGTGGCAGACTCCGATTTTCCACCCCAATATCTCGAACAATGGCGTGGTTTGTTTGGGTGGATACGGCACACATTGGGTGCCCAGCCTGACGCTCAGTGAAATGTGTACGATGCTTTGGGACATGATTCGGTATAAAAACTTTGACACCGAGAGCCCTTACAATCGCGAGGCCGCTTTATGGGCAAAGCAGCAAACCGATTTTGTTTTTCCGATTGATACTCGATCCGTTCGGGATCGCGTGACCGGTGAGAAGCAAGCGTGGGTAGTCGCCCGGCGAGTTGATGATGAGTCAAAAGAAACGCCCCAACGCACACCGCAGAGGAATGAAGTTCAGGCAACGCCGGTTGTCGATTCGGGGATTGAGATCATTGAATCGGGAATCGAGATAATTGAGCGGCGTGACGAACATCGCCCGGACGCCAGTGACGACGGGATTGTTTTTCTCGATTAGTGTGAGCCGATTGAATTCAGCCGTGTAGCAGGGGCATAATCTCGTCAGACCAACCGTTGTTGTGATCCATCACGTGCAGGAGAATCAGGAGTCGCATTCGAACGAAAGCTTCCACCAAACTTAATGGATGAGGATATTTTGGAAACGAACACGCCGCCAAGCACTGAAGATTCTCAACCGCCTGAGGCTGAAGCTCGACCGGATTTTGTCATTGATGATTCGGATCGTTATTCGCGTCTACGGCTGATTGGCTGGTGGGATCAGGAACGGATTGCTGCCGCGAAGATCTTGGTCGTCGGAGCAGGGGCCTTGGGCAACGAAGTCCTCAAGAACTTGGCGTTGCTGGGGTTGGGCCATGTCTACTTGATCGACTTCGACGAGATTCAGGAGTCCAATCTTTCTCGTTCGGTATTGTTTCGGGCTTCGCATGCTGGCCAGTCCAAGGCGACGGTGGCTGCCAGGATGGCGACGGAACTAAATCCCGATTGCCAAATATATCCGCAACTTGGGAATGTTTTGACCGACGTCGGGCTGGGTTTGGTTCGCGATATTGATTTGGTCATCTGCTGCGTGGACAATCGTGAAGCGAGACTATGGATCAATCGGATGTGTTGGAAAACAGGCACGCCATGGATCGACGGAGGTATTCAGGAAATCAATGGTGTGGCAAAAGTATTCATTCCTCCAGATGGGTCGTGCTATGAGTGCGCGATGACCGAGAATGACTACCGGCTAATCTCTCTACGTTACAGTTGTCCTTTGCTAAAACAGGAGGACATTCAGCTTGGCAAGGTCCCAACGGCTCCGACAATCGCATCGATCATTGGCGGACTGCAAGTCCAGGAAGCTCTCAAATTAATCCACGATTTGCCGACGGCTGAAGGGACGGCTTTGGTTTTCAATGGCGCGGCGAACAAGTTTTATCAAACGAAATATCAGCGGCGTGAGGATTGTATGTCGCACGAAACATATGAATCAGTTCTCGAGTTGCCACTCAGTTCATCTGCAACAACCGTGCGGCAACTTTTCGACGCGGTGAAGTTGGCTCGCAAATCCGAAACTGTCGCCGAAAATTCAGCTGGTGATCACAAAGCTGTTGATGGACAGATCGAACTCTCAATGCGGCTGATTCTTGATCGTGACTTTTTGGTCAGGCTAACGTGTCGCAGTTGCGATGTCGCCAAAGAGGTTGGTCTTCCGTTATGCCAGGTCGGCTCACGCGACGGATTGTGTGATCAATGCAACCAGCCACTGCACCCAGAAACGACTTGCGAAATTGATAGTCAATCACCTCTCGCCGATCGGACGCTCAAGTCCTTGGGTATTCCGGACTACGATATCGTCAAAGTCGGTACGGAAGCCGAAACATGTTTCGTTTTGCTGGCTGCTGATGCAAATATATTCGAAGAAAACGCCCTGTCTGGAGAATAGAATTAGTACTTGGGAGACGGATGATGACCTGTCCAACCGGCTTCATCCCAGGTGAAATCTCGACATTGATTCGACGTAAAATATATGAGTTCAGATATTCAATTTGGTGACTTGGAAGAATCAGAGCCGCAGCGCGCGTTGCGACCTGACCAGGATGGCCATTTTGTCGTCGCCCAAATCGGAGACGTATCTGAGGATGAGCTACAGATCTTTGTCGACCTCGACGTGATGCGCGACATGGAAGCTCATGCTCGTAGCAACACCCGCGTTGAATTGGGCGGTGTCATGCTGGGCTACCAAAGCGTTGACGATCAAGGGCGCCCGTTTGTTGTCATCACCGATTGCCTGCGTGCGCTTCACTACGAAGCAACTAAAGGCAGTTTCAAATTTACCCATGACACTTGGAGTCAAATCACTCGAGAGCGGGACGAGTTCAAGCCTGAGCTAGAAATGGTCGGCTGGTATCACACGCACCCTGGTTGGAGCGTATTCCTGTCAGGGATGGATTTGTTTATTTGCAACAATTTTTTTAATCGACCGCTCGATGTCGCGTTGGTCATTGATCCATGCGCGGACGATCGAGGCTGGTTTCAGTGGACAACCGGTGCGAATCCGAAAACGCAAAGGACGGGCGGTTTTCATTTGACGACGGGGCGTTATCGCCTACAAGAGCTGGATCATTTCGCGCGAATTTACAACAAAGAGCCGATCATGACGCAAGACCCTCGTTACGCTGGTGATACTTATGGTGGAGGAATGCAGCCGATGGTAAACGTGCACGACAATCGGAAACCAATGTTTGAAGTTGCGATGATGGCAATGCTGTTAACCCAGTTTTTGTTCTTCGCAATTGTTGCCTGGAAATTGTTGTCGGTGCCGGCGAGCGGAGGTGATCAAGGAACTGGTGGTCAGGTCGCACTATTGGAAGATCAAGTGGCTCAGCTAGAGAGCACACGGCTTCGTCAGGCCAAAGATGCGGCCTACCAAGAAGTTCTCGGCTCAATTGTGGCTGGTCAGACAGGCCAGAATAATCTGGTCGCGGACTTTACGGAGTTGAGTTCGTCTCACCAAAAACTGCAATCCAACATCGAAGCGCAAATGGCATTGTCAGAAAAGCTCGCGAATGAGAATTCCGCCAAAGAGAGAGAGCTGACTTCACAACTTGAAACGTCTCAAAGCCTGAGCAGTCAACTGGTGACGGCTCGTCAGCGCATCGAAGAAAACGAAACTTTGATTCTGGAACTTGAAGCCACTCAGCGAGAGATGGCTGACAAGAGCGACGGGCAAGTCGTCGTTGATGATGCTTCAGCGAATTCCAATTGGTTGTGGTGGGTTTTGGGTGGTCTGGCTGTCGCCCTTTCGGGCGGCGGGATTGGATTTTTCCTTGGTAAGCAAGAGCAAGGGATTGCGAGCGTTCAGCCAACTCAAAATGATTTTGACTCGTTTAACACCGACTCAGATGCGGATGCCAATCCGGCCGTGAACAACGATTTAGAAGGCGTGGGTGGTGATGTGACTGTGAAGATCGTCGATGGTGGGTTTGAAGATCCAGTTAATGAATCTGAAGCGGTCAACAAACCAAGTAGCAAGTAGTTTTAATTGATCATCCGTTTTAGTTTTCGGGCGAAGTCAAATGGTTCCAATCATATTGCTTTTTGTTTTTGCGATCGGCATGCTGGTGTTGGGCGGAATGTTCTTTTCGATGATTCGAAGTTTCAGTGGTTGGAATCGAATCTACGCAAAACTTGGGAAACGGTATGCCGGCAAGCAAGCCAACCGCGGTGTGTTTTATGGATACTTAATCAGCAATCCTGGCCTGTCTTTTGACTACGGCCGCACGTTTTGTTTTTTGAAGAATAGAAAGTCATCGAGGTTTCTTGAAGGTAAACAAACAGAGATCACAATGACTTGGCCCTCCAAGCGGCCAAAACTGGAAGTCGTCACTCCCGACGTTCGAACTCGAAATTGGCGCGGGACTTCGATGACGGTGTTGCCAATTAAAGATCAACGCTTCCAATCAAACTTCACCGCGTTAGCGAATAAGGGGCTTCAATCCGGAGCTTTGTTGACCAGCGGCGTTCAGTGGCAGCTTGAGCAACTACGTCGTCACACGGCAAAGCACTCGTTGTGTATGACTCTCAATCGGGGCAGTTTGTCGATCGCCAAACCGGGATATATCAAGGACTACCAACAACTCGACGATTTCATTCGCTTCTCTTTGGAGTTGTTCGATCAAATGATGTTGGTCGGGGCGGAAGGCATCGAGTTTCTGCACGAGAACGAAGCGGCCGTTGTCGAGGATGTGAAGTGCCCGATTTGCAGCGAAGCCATCATGCATGAGATGGTTGTTTGCACTCGCTGCAAGACGCCACATTGCCTTGACTGTTGGCAATACAACGGGCAATGCGCAACGTTCGCTTGCAGCGAAACTCGTTTTGTTAGGGCGGGTGGAATTAGCGTTTGAGTTTGCTGATCGAAAAGGCAAGGCAGGCTAACCGGCGTTCTTGCTCGCGCCCGGCGGTGTTTCAGCGGAAGTCGAACTTACGCCGAAGACCTCATCGTCGTCAGCGGAATTCTGTAGCGACATCGGCACTTCCTCCGACCAATATTCCTCTAACGCCTCCATCAATGGGTTGATGGTTTTGGCTTGGATGTCGTGTGGCGGATTCCAGTCGAACCATTCGTAGCCGATGTGTTCGGTGACCTGGATATCGACGGGGCGAATGAGTTCGGCGAGGTAGACGAACAACTTTTTCTTTTGCGGTCCGCTGTTTCCATACCGCTTGCCTTTGACCAAGTATTTGAGCTTAAACTTGAAATGCTCATCCATCTGAATGTCATCGGCTGTGATTCCGGTTTCTTCTTCAAGTTCGCGAAAAGCGCACTCGAGCTTTGTTTCGCCCTTGTCGACGTGGCCTTTCGGCAAATCCCAACGGTCACGATGTTTCATCATCAAGAACGACAGTTTGGGAGTGTTTCGGAATATCAAAAATCCGCAAGATTTAATTTTGGCCATAATCGTTTGGCGGGCAAACCCACAGACTCCGGTTCTGGTGGTTGTTCAAATGTTCGATACGATCGTCGTCCTGAGGTGGGCTTCACAAAAACGTTTCTTGAGGTTCTTGTCCAAGCCAACCCTCCGTGTTGCCACAATTCTATCCGAATGTTTGACTTTCGTGAATTACCTCTTAGGACAACGGGTTTCAGTGGAGGTTCAGTGGCTTTGGATTGCTTCTTCCTACTTCAAGATGTTCTTGTTTATGTTTCGAAGGATGGCGAATCGATGTCCGGCTTGCTGACGAGGCAGCGGTTGAATCGGTTAGACTGAAGTTCGTCGTAAGCTGCGTTGGAGCGATCGAAGTCCAGAAAATTTAAACCTGAAAAGAGACGAAGCATTGAAGATCTATACAAAAACCGGTGATCAGGGTGAAACTGGCTTGTTGGGCGGAGTTCGCGTCCCCAAATCGCATTTGGCAATCGAGGTTTGTGGCTGCCTGGACGAAACCAACAGCCTGATTGGACTTGCGCAATGTCATTTAGGTTCAGTTGAAGATGAAAATTGTCAACTTGTTTCTGGCTCGTTGAGCCAAATTCAGAACGATCTATTTGACCTTGGAAGTCGCGTCGCAGCCTGCGTTGGAGAGAGTGCTCGGCCGGCCGAATTCCCAACGGCGAGAATCACACAACTAGAGGAATGGATTGATCAATATCAGGCGGAGCTTCCACCGTTGACGCAATTTATCCTGCCCGGCGGCGGACTGTCGGGCTCGACATTGCATTTGGCTCGTGCCATTTGTCGCAAGACCGAGCGGCGACTGGTTACGCTGATTGGATCTGGTGTCCAACGCGAATTGAAGGACGAGATGATCTATTTGAACCGTCTGGGAGATCTGATTTTTGTGATGGCGCGAGTCGTGAATTTACAAACGGGTTCGACGGAGACCAATTGGTCGGTCACGCGATAGCGCACTTTGCTCCGCAAGAGAATTGCGTTTGACCGGCAGTAAGAACAACTTGAATTTCGTAGCTCGGTTCCGTTAACAGCGAATTGTGGCAATTGTGGCGACCTTCGTTGGAGCAAAATCCCAAAATTTCCCCACGAAAATTTCATCTTACCCAGCCGACTACCGATTAGCTTTTCATGGTAATCGGTTACAATTCAGGCGTACCGAATCTTGGTGGTTGATTGGTTCGTTGCCAGTCTGCGGTACACCGACGGTCGAAAACCATCGATCGAAGGAACTTAAACGGTTAAGAGAAAGACGTGTAATGAAAAAAATTGAAGCGATCATTCGTCACTTCAAACTCGATGACATTAAAACTTCGTTGACTGAATGCGGCGTCGAAGGAATGACGATCACGGAAGTCAAAGGTTTTGGTAGGCAAAAAGGTCATACCGAAATGTATCGAGGGAATGAGTACGCAATTGACTTTGTTCCCAAAGTAAAAGTCGAAGTCGTCGTTCCTGAAGAAAAACTTCGTTCCGTGATCGATACCATCATGGGCAAGGCGCAGACCGGCCAGATGGGTGATGGAAAGATCTTTGTTACCGATTTGGCGGAAGTGATTCGCATTCGTACCGGTGAGACTGGTAGCGACGCTGTCTGATATTCGTTTGTTTCGGATTCTACTCGTTTTGACCACCGACATTGAATCCGACGCGATACGAAATTCATTAAAAATATCCGGAACCGTTTTGCGGTTCCGGTTTTATTTGATACGACGCCAATCGAATCAAATAATGCCCCACGAGTCTTTTACAGTTCGAAAATTGCGACGTTCAGGTAGTTCAATATGACGACAGCCGGCTCCGGAGTTCGCGCCAGTGTGGTTCGGGCGAAATCTGCATGGCTTGAAGGTAAGAAAAAGATTCGAGAGCGGCATGACGCTGGCGAAACGGGTGTGATCGTGACGCGAGCGATGTCAGATTTGCTCGACTCCGTTTTGATTGAAATATACGAAACGGCATTGCGAGAGATCTCGCCGGACTTGTTCGATAGAATCTCGCTAGTTCTTCTCGGTGGCTGCGGTCGCCGCGACATTGCGCCTTTTTCCGATGTCGATTTGATGCTGCTCTATCAGGGAAGCGTCACCGATGACATGGTCGAATTCTCTCGACGGGTCAGCCAGGATATCACCGATGCGGGAATGCAATTGGGTTACAGCCTGCGAACGCCCCGCGACGCTTGCAGTATGGCGTTGACTGATGCCTATATTTTTTCGTCGTTAACCGAAGCGAGATTTTTGGCGGGCAATGATGAACTGTTTCAATATTTCCAAGGCCGCTTCTTGCGGATCGCCAAAAAACGCCCTAACGAAAGTATCCGCGCGATCATTCAAGCGCGAGAACAAGAGCGAGTCGAATTTGGTGAGACGGTTTATCTGCTACGACCAAACGTTAAGAAGTCTCGTGGAGGTCTTCGTGACATTCACCTGATTCGTTGGTTGGGGTTCGTTCAATACAGTGAAACGAATATCGATAAACTGCTGGAGGCGGGAGCCCTTTCAACCGCCGACTCAACTCAACTAAAAGAATCGTGGGAATTCTTATTGCGCCTGCGCAATGAGATGCATTTTCATGCGAATCGCGCCAACGATGGGCTGGGGCGAAACGAACAAGTTCGCTTGGCGGAATTTTTCGACTACTCTGGCGGCGACGCGATGTTGTCCGTGGAAAGGTTTATGCGCGACTATTTTCGCTACACCAGCCGGATTCGCTACGTCTGTGATCACTTCGTATCCAAGAGTGTCAGCCGAAAGAAAGGCACTGCGGTCAGTGTTCTTGAGCCACTAGTGACCCGGCAGATCGACCAGCACTTTCGTATGGGGCCGACACAGATTGGCGTCATCAAGCCCTCTTTGGATATCGTGAAGATGGATCTGGAGCAGGTGTTGCGGTTGATGCAACTCGCTTGCTTGCATGACAAAAAGATCGAGCATGAAACGTGGATCACGATTCGACATGCGATGCTGAAGTTTCCCGACATTCTATTCACGCGGGAGGCCGCTCGTCGATTTATGGCACTGCTTTCCAATGGGCAAGGGCTGGCGGATTTGCTTCACCATCTCCATCAAATGCAGGTGCTCAGCAAGATTATTCCTGAGTTCGACCATGCGCGGGGGTTGTTGCAGTTCAATGAGTACCACATGTACACCGTCGACGAGCATTCGTTGCGAGCGGTCGCCAACGTAATTGAATTCGAAAATGATCAAACGATTGTTGGGAAAACGTACCGGCAAATTCGCGAAAAGAATGTGTTGCATTTGGCGTTGTTGCTGCACGATCTTGGCAAAGGGTTTCCCGAAGACCATAGCGAAGTGGGACGTCGGATCGCAGAAAAAACGGGGCAGCGTTTCGATCTTCCGGATGACACGACAGAAGACATTAAATTTCTTGTCCACAATCACTTGGTGATGTCGCATTTGGCGTTACACCGAGACATCAATGATCAATCTTTGGTGGCAGAGTTTGCTTCGAATGTTGGTTCGGTTCACTTGCTGTCGATGTTGTTCGTGTTGACGTGTGCGGATATTTCAGCGGTCGGTCCCGGCGTCCTCAATGACTGGAAACTTGGACTTTTGGTTGACCTGTTTCGTCATGCGAAAACAATTTTGACCGGCGACAATGAGGATTCCTTCGCCCAGAGATTTGATCGCGTTTACGACACAGTGGCTTTGCTGGGAGAAGAGGAAACGTCGCAAAAATGGCTGCGTGACAAAGTCGAGAGTCTTCCCAACAGTTATTGCACGTCTCATGCTCCGGAAATGATTGCGAGCCAGCTTCTTGAGCTAAAAGAGCTGTCTCCAGAGGATGCGCTTTGTTGGGTTAACCCGGTCGGTGAAACAACTTTGTATGAACTTTGTGTTGCAAAAATTGCCAAGCGGCGCTCGGGCAACTTTTACCGAATCACGGGCATGCTCAGTAGTTTCGGGCTGAAGATTCGCGCAACGGATATCAAGCCGTTGGGGGATTCGATGATGTTTTACTGGTTTCAGTTCGAGGACGGTGACTACACGGAAACTCCTCAGCATCGTTTGGATGAAATTCGAAACAAGGCGTACGATTTGGCAACCGGCGCGGACGATTCGCCGCCGCGTTTTCGCTCGGTTTGGAAAAAAGAAGACAGCCTGGCCCTGCAACTGTCTCGGCCGGCGATCCAAGTGAAAATCAACAATCAAACGGTTGATTCAGCCACGATCATTGATGTTTTTGCTTACGACAAAACTGGCTTGCTTTATAAGATCGCCAAAAAGCTCTTCCGATTGGGATTGGACGTCACATACGCTCGCCTTTCGACCTATGCTCACCAAGTCATTGGCGTGTTCTACGTCACTGACGAAATGGGCAACAAAATCCGCAACAAGAATCAAATTCAAATCATCAAACGAGAGGTGCTGAACGAAGTGACCAACTTCCTTGAGCCCTCAGAAGAATCCGACAGTGAAACGAAGCCCGCAGAATGAAATCCGCACGTCCATCATTTATTTGGCAGCTCCTATTGTTGTTGCCACTCACGTTCCTTTTGGTTGCCATGTTTCCCGGGTGCCAGGCAGAACTGGCAAAGTGGGAGTTCGCCCGCGGCCTGATCGAGTTGGAGGACGGAAAAACTGAGTCCGCGATCGCTCGGATGATGGCTGCGGTTGAACAGTCTCCGTCCGATGACGGGTTGAAGCTGGCCTTGTCGGTTCATCTTTCGGAGCAGGGGGAACGTGAAGCGTTGCGGTTGTGCGACGAAGTACTGGAAAAGTATCCGGGCAATCAAGCTGTGATTTTCAATAAATCGATTTGCCAACATAATTTGGGCGACTTTGAAGATGGCCTTGCGACCTACAAACTGCTTTTGTCTGATCATGTGGGGCGCGATATCGTCGAACTCAATAACCTTGCGTATTTTCGAGGATTGGCTGGCAAGGAACTGATGTTGGCTGCCGAAAATATCAAAGTCGCCGTGGACGCAGAGGAGCAAAACGGTTGGCCATCGGGGCGTTTTTTGCCGATGACGATCCGGGCGGCATTAGCGATCGGTTTACTTTCTCGACGCGTGGAATGCCAAGAATCCGCTATCGGAGTACTTTCCAGTCATGTTGAAGCATTGGAGTCGGACTGCGAAAAATTGGATTCGATTATCTCATTGATTGCTTTCTCTCCAGTTCAAAATCAATTGGAACCCGATCAACAGCTAAGTGGAGAGGCGGAACTGTATCGTAAGCGTTTGGAAGTAACGCAATCGGTGCTTGCCTCGGTGCTGACAGTTCGTGCGCTGATCAATCAAGATCTGGGGCAAGAGCAGGAATGTAATGCTGATCGCTACCGAGTCAAAGAGTTGGGATTCGATGCCGATCAGATTGCTAAAAAACTCCCATCCGAAATGGCCTGCTTCGAAGATTTAAAAACCGCAATCATGCTGCTCGATACTCGAGGTTTCGTTTTCGCGTTGTTGCCATTTAGTGAAGATCAAGCAACGCCAGAAGAACGGGCGTATCCAATGTTTCGGACCAGCAGCTACCGTGAGGCGATGAAAAATTTAGACGCCGCCGTGATGTCGGCCGAATACGCGCGACGAGTCTTGCAAAGTCAATTGTTCAACACGCCGATGTATTCCGCAAAAGAAGTCGGGGATATGCTGGCGAGGACGACGCGTTCCGAAGCCGTTTTGCTGAATCATCGTGTCCAGCTCAACCAGTTGATGATGGCTCGGTCAGCCACTGAGAACGCGACCAACGAAGAAGGCGTGGCAAGCGAAACAGACATCGCGACGTGGGAGAAAGAAATTGAAGTGGATCAAGCGAGAATCAAAGCGCTCGGATTCATCCCAGATTCCAGCCTGTTTTAGTTGGCCTTTCCTTGCCTTTCTTTGCCTTTCTTTGCCTTTCTTTTGAGCGTATTTGGTGCGTAGCCAGCCAACCTCGAAATGGGCCAGCTTCGAAATGGGCCAGCTTCGAAATGGGGGCAACCTGCACGGCAATGCATTGGCGCATGGCGAAACGCATTCATCTTCATGATGAATTCAAAGAAAACAGGCAACCAATATGCCTGTTTTGATCATTAGAATTTGAAACGAAGATCGGTAGCGACTTCGTTCTCAAAATCCTACGTACTCTTGAGCATGTTGCCACGTAAAAAGAAGTATCCAGCGACAACCGTGAGTGCTGAAAGTGCGATCCAGGCGTTGCTATCCATCTGGGATGTAATTTGGCCTAGCTGTTCGCTGATCGCGTGCATGACGTTCGAAATGTAATTCATTGAATTCTCTTCAAGGCTGTCTTAATCAGCCAAACAAAGGAGTGTTGATTTGCTTGGACGGATCAAGATCCAAGCGATATTCGATCCAAGCTCTAACTCAGAATCTTCTCAACCATAGGTTTTCTGGACGACGAAGCTGAAGCCGAGCCGATTTGCCTTGCAAGAATTGCAGTGGAGTTTGGAAGCAGTGGTGCGGTTGTCAGGTCTGATCCGTTTCTGACGGCCCAAGTTGGTGGTTGGCGGATCGTTGGCGGATGGGCTTGGGCTTGTGGATGAGGCAGAGGGAGGCAGAGGAGCCGTGGAAGGGTGAGCCGGTCGGCCAGCATTGGGCTTCTGCGGCGCGGTGGTTGGGCCGCTGAAGCGGGAGTACGGTTTCATTCGGACTCCTTAAATTTGAAGCCCTTAAATTGGCCTCCTTGAATTGGAGTCCTTGAGTTAATCGGCGACTTCAGGTGAAGCACAAAAGAACGAATGCTAGGCTCCGTTCAGTGCCCAATTCGGCTATCGTTTGGACGTTCAATGGTCGATACAAACGGTTAGCAGAAGTCGATATTTCGTAATGTGACGAGTGTATTTTTCCGAAAAATATCATTTTCGCAGGAAAACCTCATTACATCTTGCAAAGCAGGTCAATTCAAGATACTTTTCTACTTCTGATTTGAAGGCGTTGTAGCTCAATTGGTTAGAGTCCCGGACTGTCGATCCGGAGGTTGCGGGTTCGAGTCCCGTCAACGTCGCTAATAAAAGCCCGGTTTATGCCGGGCTTTTTTTATGAACGTTCCGCAGCGTTGAGGTTACCGTGTGAGGCTTTTTGCGATTAAAGCTCAGTTTTCGTTTCGTTATTCCACCGGCGTCGCCTCGAACTTCACAAGCCGGTTCCATGAAGATCGATGTTGTCATCCACGTTTATGATGGCATCTTCAGGCGACAGCAAGAGCCTAGTGTTTTGGGATGGCACCATCGACAGATAATCGACTGGGTCAGGCCATTCTCGCTTTCTCCTCCGCTCTTATTGTCATCGAAGTCGGCAGGCCATAGCAAGCAAGAATTCAGCGATACTAAAATCGGACAATGGAAAGATTTTACGACACCGCCATTGCGATGCTATTCAAGTTTGAATTTTGACTGTTGCTACCAAAGCGACATGGCTTGAACAATCAGCGAAGGAGCGCCCGAAAGGCCTTGCATAGAAAACCATGTTGTGCGGCCACGGGGTCTCGGCAAACCTTAGCGGCTAGATCGCCACGTCGCCGATTCGCAGCAACCATTTGCGTCAAGGGCTATGTGCAACTCTGCCCCACCACCACGCCAGCCTGGGGGAAGCTTGTGGAACAAGTAAACCATTGTGTTCGCAGGCCAATTCATGTGGGCGGGATCGCACGGATCACCTAAGTGAAACCGAATCGTGGCTGCGGAGACCGCGACCAGAGCAGCAAGGTCAGGGAGTGGCGACAGACTGATCGGCCCGGTCGCTTGGGAAATCCGAATCGCGTCCAGTTCCGTCGCTAGGTGTGACAGCAATTTAGTCATTGAATGATTGAGTTGGCGGGTAGCGGAAAGGTTTTACGACACGGCTTCTCTACGAAGCCAAAAGTGATTGCAACACAAAGTAGTTTACCAAAAAGACGAAGCCGCGGCCTTGCGTAAAAACTATTTAGTCCGGCGTCAGAAGTTTCGAACGAGATAGAACCCGATGAGTCCGGCAGCCAAGATCATTCCACCGCCGATCGACACGAATTTGGCCACGCGGAGATTTGGGTAACGGAATACAGCGTTAGACAGATGGGCGAGTACCGAAACAAACGCCACAAAAGTTATGGCAGCGAATGTAGAAACGTAGACGATTTGGAACGGCCCATCGCCAAATAAGAATTGTCTTGCAGCAAGTTGGCGACGTTCTGCGTCAGGAAGTGAAGGGTCAACAATTGTTGAAAAGCCAAAAATCACCAGAAGCTGGAAGCCAAAGAGAGCAAAGGCTACGAAGGATATAGCCGCGATTAGAAGAGCAGTGACACGGGAATTTGGTTTGGCGTCTGCCTTTACGGTGACGGGTGGAATTTGTGGAGGATCAAACGGATTGGGTTGACCAACCATTAGGGACGCCCGGACAACGGAAGGTTTTTGCGACACCGCTTCTCTCCGAAGCCAAAAGTGATCGCAACACAATTTAGTTTATCAAGAAGAAATCACGTTGCCAAAGTGGCGGTGTCAGCGGCGTGGCAAACCAGCA
>CAZPTT010000112.1:0-21754 GCA_964589435.1 uncultured Pirellulaceae bacterium | reverse complement strand
GGGATGGCTTGGCCAAGCCCGAACGCCATGGCGTCGGCCCATTGGCTGGAGCGAAAGTGGTATGCTTTTGATCATTGTTCGTTGCATGCTCATGTTACGTTTTTCGTTTTAAGTATGACCGCTTGGATGCAAGGTTACTTTTTCTGATGACAAACGCTGCCGTTTCTGATTTAGAAAGTGAATTCGAAAGTTCATCTTTTCGGCAGCTTCCGCGTTACCACGGAATGGTTCTTTGCCTGCTGGCATTGGTAGCGGGAATTACGCTCGATTGTTGCGTGGGTTGGAGTTGGCACGTCTATTTGGTCATCGCAGTCACATGTGTTTTGTCGTGGCTGTTCCTGCGTTTCAGGCCGGCCGTTTCGACTCGAAATCCTGCCGCTCATCCCGATTCAGTTTCCGATCCGCGATGGTTGCTCCGCCATGAATCATTGGGGTCAACGGTTCTGCTGATTGGATTGATGGCGATAGCGGCGTTCTGGCACCACGGGCGTTGGAACTGGTTTGGGCAGCATGAAATTGGCTTATACGCCAGTAACGATCCTCAGCCCGTTTGCCTCGACGCGGTGGTTTGGTCAGAGCCTCGATTCGTCGCGCCATCGGCTGACAACGGCCAACTTGATTTTGCGGCTGACGTGCCGCGAACGCGAGTAGCGCTTCGAGTTCTTCAAATTCGGGACGGGCGAGAATGGCAAGCGGTTTCCGGCGGAATCGATTTAGTGATTCACGCGCCGGCTGAGCATGTTCGGTCAGGCGATACCATTCGTGTTTGGGGAAGACTGGTCAAGAGTAACAAGCCGACAAATCCTGGACAATTTGATTTTCAATCATTTTATCGGGCCAAAGGGAAGTTGGCTTTTCTGCACGCGTTCTATTCTGATTCGATTCAAGTCGTCGAGCCGGCCAGTTGGATGGGCACAAAAGTTCTTTCAAAACTAAGACGGAAATTGAATGCGATCACGTGGCGATTCGTTGATGGAGACGAAGCTGGATTTGCATCCGCAATTTTGTTGGGAAATCGTGAGCAACTGTCGAGCGATCGGCGAGACTTGTTTATTGAAACGGGAACTGCCCATTTGCTTGCGATCTCCGGCTTGCATGTCGGTATCTTGGCGGGCTCGTTCTTTCTGTTTTTCAGGATCGGTCTGCTCAGCAGAAAACGGTGCTTGCTGCTAACCATTTGTTTCGCGATTTTCTATGCCTGGTTGGTCGAGTTTCGCCCACCCGTTTCCAGAGCCGCGATCCTAATTGTTCTTTACTGCATTGGTCGGTTGTGTGGTGAAAGTAATTTCTCTTTCAATTTGTTGGCCATCGCTGGCTTGATTGTCTTGTTGTTGAACCCGATGGATCTATTTGGTTTGGGGCCACAGCTTTCGTTCCTTGCTGTCGCGACGCTAACGTTTGGAAAGGACTGGGTGTTTTGGCCTCCGCCCTCTGATCCGATCAAGCGATTGATCGCGACGACTCGGCCGTTCCATGTTCGGACGTTCTTTTGGCTGGGAAGGCAACTGCGAACCGCGATTCTGGTGAGTGCGCTAATTTGGGTGGTCGCCGTGCCGTTGGTCGCCTACCGTTTTCATCTGGTCGCGCCGATCGCTTTGGTGGTCAACCCGCTGTTGTTGTTACCGATTGCGTGGGCACTGTATGGCGGACTGGGCGTGTTGGTTTTTGGCTCGATTTTCCCACCGGCGGCGCATGTGGCGGGTTGGGTGTGCGAGTTGAACCTGTCGTTTATTGAATGGATCATTGGCGTAGCCCAGGCGGTGCCGTTCAGCCATTTTTGGACTGCTGGGCCAACACCACTTGCCCTAGTTGCGTTTTACGTTGGACTGTTTTTTGCCGCTGTCTTTCCAGTAACACGTTTGCGTCTGAGGTGGGTCGCGACACTGGTCGTCGTTTGGTTTGTATTCGGTTGGCTACTGCCGGATCAAATTTCGAAAATCAATCAACGCTCGCAAACGAACCCACTTGCTTGCACGTTTGTCGATGTGGGACATGGTACTGGCGTGTTGTTGCAGTTACCCAATGGACAGAACATGCTTTACGATTGCGGTTCGTTTGGGTCAGCTGAGTTCGGTTTTCGGAACGTGGCCGGGGTGCTGTGGAGTGAGCGGATCGAGTACTTGGACGCGGTTGTGGTTTCCCACGCCGACATTGATCATTTCAACGCTTTGGCAGAACTAAGTCGACGATTTTCGATCGGAGTCGTCATCGTGTCGCCACAAATGTTGGCAAGTGATTCTCCGGCGGTGGCCACGATTCTTGCCAAACTGAAACGGAATGGTGTTCCTGTGCGAACGGTGGTAGCGGGGAATCGTTTGATTACCGACAAACGGTTTGGTGAAAGTTCGTTAGATTCCAGCTTTCCAGAAACAGAGATTTCTGTGCTTAACCCGCCTGCCAGTGGAACGGGTGGCAATGACAATTCCGACAGTATTCTTCTGTTGGTCGAGCATGCCGGTAAGAAAATTCTGTTACCGGGCGATCTGGAGTCGGCGGGACTCGATTTTCTCTTGCACCAATCCCGGATTGATTGCGACCTGGTGATGGCCGCTCACCATGGCAGCATCAACAGTCGCCCGCGCGACATGATGAAATGGTCAACGCCCAATTATGTTGTGATCAGCGGCGGCAGCCAACGCGTTCAGGACTCCGTGGTCGAGCAATTCAAAAGCCGTGGCCGTTCGGTTTTTCGCACTGACCGAGACGGAGCCATTCGGTACACAACCGACGGTACGCACTCAGAAGTAATGCACTGGGATGAAACCCGCTGGATTTTGCGATAGCTGAATTGCATCGGCGGATGATGTTCGCTGCAACAGTCGTTAGCTCTCATCCGAAGTCATGTATTGCCGGCTAACGATAATGCAAATGCCAACTCCCAAGGCCAGCAAGCCGCTACCAATCAGAATGGCAAAGTAGACCCATTCAGACCAAGGTTTCCCGTAGAGTTCCGAATACTCTCCCTCGCTTTCGAATGGCAGGAAAAAGCCCATCCAGGCGATACCGAGCTGTTGCAAGTGAAATCTCATTGAAAGTTTGTTAATGACCGCTGGGATCGAGCCGAGAAAGATTTCTGAACCGACCAGGTAACCAGCGGCGACGACCATTGCCCGCTTGTAAAACAGCGTGCCAAAGGTTGAGAAGATGGCTCCATAAACAAAACACGCTAACAGATAGATGCCGGCGAGCGCCAGCCACAACGCTTTGGGGTCAGGTAACTTAATAATGCGATCGGCCACTAAGACACAGAGGGACATCGCAATCAAAGATATTCCGTAAGAAACGATAAACGATGCAAGGTACTTACCCAGGAAAATTGAAATGCGTCCGCCAGGTCGACTGGCAATGAAGCTCCAGCTTTTCCCTTCTAGCTCTGAGTAGACATTGGGTGTTGCCCACAGCAGTAGCGAAAGCAAACAAACAAGAGACACCAAAAAGACGATCGCAAACGGCGTGAAGGACTGAATGATCCCCATGGCTTGATTGACATTTTCGTCATCGGGGTCGATCGTTTGTACTACGTTTGTCGACACAAGCATCAGCGTGATCATCAGCGGAGGGAAAAGTGCCAACACTATCGAAACGGCGGTGCGCTGGGCTGTGAACGAACGTCGTAGTTCAAAACTGCACGTTGCCAATGAGCCGTTGATCCAGGTATTCAAGACGTCACCCCGCGATTCAATTCGCCTCGATGCATTTTCATCAGCGTAGAGAATAAGCTCTTTAACGAATCGTCCGTTGAAGTCATTTCTGAAACCGTGATTTTGTTTTCGCGAAGAATGTCAGGGAGTTTTTGATATACTTCCGCCGCCGAGCGCGTCGTCAGAAAGAAGTTGTTTTCATCTTTGAATTCAACCGATTCAACATCGCAACATTCAATTAATAGACCGACCAATCGCTTGCCGTCGCTCGATGAAATCTGCAGCGTGTACGGAGTATCGGCGAGGATTTCACGAACTTCCGTCGGTGAGCCAGAGGCCAGCAGCCGACCACCAGAGATTAGTAGAAATGAGGGCTGAACGGCTTCGACTTCATGAAGAATATGGCTGGCCAGAATTAGGCTTCTGCCTTTGGTCGCCCATGTCTTCAAAAATTCTGTCATCTCAAAGCGGCCGACCGGATCCAATCCATTGAAAGGCTCATCAAGAATCAAGAGTTCTGGCTCATGGGCGATCGCCTGAGCGATCTTGGCCCTTTGTCGCATGCCCAGCGAATAATTTCGCATAGGGCGCTCCATGGCGTAGGTCAGTTTGACAGTTTCGAGAGATTGCTTGGCACGTTCCACGGCTTCATCTCGTTTGAACCCATGCAGTTGAACCATGTAAGTCACCCAATCAAGGCCACTAACGCGGGGGTAAGTAACCTCCATGGCAGGGCACAAGCCAACACGGCGAAGCAAACTGCTGCGCAACCAAGGGTCTTGCCCGAACAATTTGACACCGCCAATGGTCGGCTTCAACTGTCCAAGAATCAGGTTGATTAACGTTGTCTTGCCCGAGCCGTTTGGCCCCAGCAGGCCGTAGGTGCCCGGTTCAAGTGAAAGTGTGATGTCGTTGACACCGATCACCGTCTTGTAGAGCTTCGTAGCGTTTTGAAGTTCAATCATTGCCATTAAAAGCAGGTCTCTTCGGATTATTGATGCAAATTGGTGGTCGATTTCAAGCGGCCAATATTCGGTAGAAAGGAATCGCAGGCTAGATTCGAATCGGAGCTGAAACTCTTCGAAACAAGATGATTTGTGAGAAGATCGTCAGCATCGCGAGCGCCAGAATCCCACGCCAAACGTTCTTGAATTCTCCAAATCCAAAGATCCATGATTGGATTGCACCCAAATTGTTGTACAGCGAAAGTACGGACCAATTTTTAGCCAGCGAACTATTGAGAACGTCAGGATGAAAAGGTGCTTCGCCGATTTGAATCGCGGCAGCAAACAAAACGGCTGCCCATGCACCGTGGCCGAGTGCCCAGATTGCGAACCAGGCAAAGCTGGCAAAACGACTTTCATGCGTTAAGGAAGAAAGCATCAGCGCGAGTGAGGCGGTCGGAATCACTAACGTGGCCGTCGCAGCAATGACTCGAAACGGGATATCCCAAGTGCTCCAAAAAACGGATAAGTCGGGCGAAAGTGCGACCGCAAAAGCGTACAACGCCAGTGCTGGGAGCGTCGTTACGAATACGATGAAGGCAATCGGGATGCCAAGTTTTCCAAACGTGTATTCCAGCCTGCCGATGGGCCGCGAGAAATACAGTAAAAAAGCGCGGGATCGCAGGTCGCGCGAAATTAGGGATGGCGCAATTGATCCAACCAAAAAGAGAATCAATAGTGCTTGCGGATACCGGAAGAACGTCATCATCAACCAAGACCAAACGATGCTTCGTGTTTGCGCGGTATCGCCACGTTCGAGACTGTCAGCAAGTTCATCGACGTTCGGGATCATGCTAAATTGCTCTCGTACAGCTTGAGCTACCATGATCTGCCTTGCATTGAAGGCTTCATCTTTGATGACCTCTTTAACTTCATCCGAAAGCAAACTCTTTTCGTTTTCGATATTGGGAGCTGAACTCGGCGGCGAGGGCTCATCATCAGTTTCTCGGTCATCTGCCAAGGGAGCTTTGGATTGCTCGGAGACTACTTCGTCGTTCGGAACGGGCGGAGCGTTTGGAGCTGCGCCTTTTCTACCGTTTCTGCGATTTCCACGACGCCTTCGTGCTTGCTCCTTTTTCCTGGCTTCCGCACTCGCCTTTTGGATTTCGGTTTGAGCTTTTTCAACGATCGCTCTGATGTTTTCTCGGCTGAATTTACCTTCAGTTTTTTTCAGGTCGCTCTCGTCTAGCTTCTGTTCCACAAGCCTCGCGAGCTCTTGGTTCCGCTCGTCGACTCCTCTCTGCATCATGACAAGTGAAGCGACACCGGGGCCATCGCTGATCGTTTGCTCGATAATGAAGAATCCGATGCCCCAATAAAGCACTGGCAGCCATGCAAAGAACAGCATGCGGCGAACCCATTTTGATTTCGCAGCCAGCCGGATTCCCGTCGATGTGATGATCCAGAATCGCGCCATCTGTGATGTGCGTTTTCCATCCCATGGCCGGTAACCGACATCATGAATTGGCATTGGTTGCCTCCATGACGGTGGACATGAATATTTCCTCGAGTGAATTTTTTGCGGGGGTCAACGATTGGACGGTAGATTTCGTTTCATGGGCAGCCAGCCATATTTGATTCGCCAAATCAGGCTGTTCACTTTCAACAACAACGCTTCGATCTTCAGCAATGGAAGTCTTCAAGCCAAGTTCCTGCAATCGTTCCATAAGCGGTTGAGAGTCTCCAAGAACCTGGAAGCTAAGTGTTGGCGAGGTTGTTCGATTGAGGTTGTCGAGCGTTTCGCTCAAAACGACTTTGCCCTTCGACAAAATCAATACGTCATCACAGATGGCTTGGACGTCGGGAAGGATATGAGTCGAAATCAAAACTGATTTTCCGGCTTGGGTACACAGTAGTTTGATTCGATTAAGAAGTGCCTCGCGTTCTTCAGGGTCGAGACCCGATGTTGGTTCGTCAAAAATTAGGAATTCTGGATCGTGAACAATCGCCGCCGCGAATTTGATCTTCTGTCGCATTCCGGTCGAGTAGGTTTCAATGGTTCGGTAGCGTTCCTGCTTCATTCCGCAAAAATCAAGGATCTCGTGTGCGCGGCGAAGTGCCTCTGTGGGAGGCAGTCCAGCCAGACAGGCGGAAAACTGAACGACCTCGACGCCTGACATACCAGGAATGTAGCAGTCATCCTCTGGCATGTAGCCGACCTTGTTGCGGATCTGCCGGCCATCACGTCCAAGCTGATGGCCCAGAATTGAGCCGGAGCCCGAAGTGATTTTGACCAAACCTAAAATAAGTTTGATCAAAGTCGATTTGCCGGCTCCATTGGGGCCCAACAAACCCGTGACGCCGGGCCGAATCTCCAACGAGACTCCATCTAACGCACGCATCGAACGATAATTCTTAACAATCTCAGAAAGCGAAATCAGGCTTTTCATTCGTATATTAAATTTCGTTGCGAGTGGAATGGTCGATTACCTGGAGATTCGTTCAGCCATTGTGAATCAAACTTGGTGAACTGAATACCTGCGCAAAAACAGAGGTAAAGCTACTATTCGATGGCGGTCCGCCAATATTGGCGAATTTCAGAATGAATAAGTCTTTTCGAAAATTTGTTTGGCTGGAAGGGGGCAGGCGTGAACAAGAGGGCAGGAGTGAACTGGATCGTCGGCATCAAAAGGAGTAGCCATAAAAAAACGGAGCCGCCAGGTGCTCCGTTTCCAAGTTTGAATTGTACAAGTCGTGAGTTTCAGAAATGGACGTATTCCAAAAGTGAACAGGTGCAGACTCATTGCCCAAATAAAAAATGGGCTGTTTACCAGCCCATGACCATGTTGGATTCAATCGCTCGTCTCGACTGTTCGAGATCGTTGCCCGTCTCTTGCATGTACAGCCGAATCGCATGAACTTTGTCGCCAGCCGCCTTCGCCAGACAGTCCCGTGCGACGCCGCAAGGATCTGCCTTTTCGGTCAGGCCGAGAACGCCTTTTGAAATCACCCAACTATCGCGCGGGCGTTTTGTGAGCCGGACGATACTTTCACCAGGGTACGAATCGTTGGCTACAGTTGTCGCCGTGCCCTCGCTGTCCGCCCAAGTGATTATTATATGTGCGTCTGTTTCTACTTCAAAAAGTGGCATAACCGATTCCCCTTTTGGAAAAAACCAAATTGCAAAAGCGAATCGGAATTCAAAAATTTACGTGGTGTAAAAATTCGGTTCCAAATTCCCTTCCTTGATCTTCAATGGTATCGAAGAAAAATCGAGCGAGCGTTTAATCTCACATTTCCTTCGAGACCCGAATTCTGACACTTCACAACACATTTTTCCAGTGTTGCAAACGAGTTAATTGGTTTTGCTGTCAAACAGTTGAAAAAACAGGAGTTATGATCAGCAAGCGTTTTCGAGGAGTTTGGCAAGCACGTGCGAATTCACTCGAAGAAGTAGGAGAGAACGTTCAGCACGTCATTTCAACTGTTTTTGACTGCGCTCCGAAAGAACGGAAACGTGAGCCAGATTGCTTCGAAGCCAACGTCTGCGCAGAGATTGGCTGCGCGTCGGTGTGATGTTCATTCATACTTTAAGACTTGCCCGCTGAAAACATTTTGGATACTTCCGTCCGCTTCCACCAACAGCTCACCTTGATTTCCTAAGCCAACACATTTGCCAATCAACGAGCTCGCATCTGAGCTGCCGTTTGGAGAATGGTCGCCTCTTCGTTGAACTTTAATTCTGCGATTGAGAAAGATCAGCTTCGATTGGCAGGCAGTGATGATCGAAGTTGGTGTATCGGCCAACCGCTTCAAAATTGATTCGAGTTCGTTAAGCAAGTGAATTAAGAAATCCGAAATCTCAATTTTGCTGCCCGTTGCAAGTTGCATGCTTGTTGGGACAAACTGTTGAATGAAGGCGGCTTCATTAGCCTCTGCGCTTTCCTGTCTCGATTTCTGAGCTGATTGATTTTTTGGCAGTCGAACGGATGTTTTGATGGGTTGCATGTCATTGTTGACATTGATGCCGATTCCAATCACATAGCAGGTCTCATCTTGGAATTCGGCGGGGTTCGCCTGTTCTGAGCTTACAGTAGTTCGCGCGTTCTGAACGTGTTCGGTCAGGATGCCGGCGGCTTTCTTGCCGTCGATCAATACGTCATTGGGCCATTTGAGTTGCACCAATGAGGAGCCGGACCGTTCCAGCAATGAGGGTTGATCGTCGCCAGATTTGAATCGCTCGATCGTTTCAGCAACTGCGAGACCTGCCGCCAACGGGAGCAAGGTTGGGATCTTCCCGGAATTTGGAATGCACAACGAAAAAGTTAGACTGCCTGATTCGGCGATCCAGCTGGCGCTGCCCTGCCCTCGTCCTGCGAATTGATTTTCAGCCAGCACCAATAGAGGCAACGCCGGACGGTGGTGCTTGAGCAAGTCGATGGCTTGGTCGTTCGTCGAACCAAGCCGCTGGTGGAAATCGATTTGGTTGACGAAGCATTCGTCAGCAATGCGATTCAGATCAAAGACAGACATTATTCCTGCGGGTCAATAGAATCAGATCAAGACACAGAAAAGTATATCCCAATTTTCGTTTCTATTTCTGCTGTGTTTCTATTTCTGCTGTGATTCTATTTCTGCTGTGACAGTGGGTTCACACTGCCGGGAGCATAGCTTCCGCTGCCTTGCAAAATGGCCGCAGGCATTTCCACGTCGGAAACATGCGATGCTTTTGAAACCCCAGATTGGGCTCCCACTTGAAAAGCACTTGCGGAGTCAGCATTGATCACTTGTGATTTTTGCGTCGTTGCTAAACCGTTAGCTGGCTGGTCACCCAATTGATTGTTGGACATCGAAGGTGAGGAGTATCCACCGTGCGGAGTCGCCGGGTACTGACTGTTGGCGGGTTGAGTTTGAAGCGGTTGACCGGTCGGTGCGCTAGAACTTGGTGATTGGGTTCTGGACGGAATCCCAAATTGCGAATTGGATCGAAGCACGTTCGGGTAGGCGGGCGGTTGAGCGCTCATTTGATTGGAAGAAACTTGGGCTGATGCCGGCGGCATAGTACTTTGCGATACAGAACCCTGAGTCATCTGAGTCATCGCATTGTTTTGCAACGGTGAGAAGTTGCCATTGTTAGATTGAACTAGGTTCGCCTGTCCATCGCTTGCCAACGCGTTATTGTTGGATTGTGAATTTGGCATTAGCAAAGATGCGACATGGTTGGTTGGTTGCAGGTTTCCGGCGTTAGATTGGTTGTTGACCGAACTCGACATTGAGGCTTTGCCATCGGCAAGCTGGCGTTTCAGCTCAGCAATTTGCTGCTGAGCCAAAGAGACTTGAGCCTGAACAGCTTTCAACTCAGACTGACTTTGGTTCGATGTTCCAGGCGACAACTGTGTAGTCGGCTGGGTATTGGGAATCGAGTTGAACGACTGCTTGATCGCCATTTGGCTGTCCGAACCGAACTGCTTCAACTGCTCCTTCGCATTTTCTGCAGCACCAATGAACTGGTTCTGAGTCTTGACTTTGCCAACTTCGAAACCAGAGTTGACTTTCGACTGCAGGGACTGGCTTGCTTCGGCAAATTGGTTGACGGCTGATTGGGCACCTGATGACAGGTTGCCGCTCATGTCGTACAGCTTACGATTGATCTTCAAGTCCTCGGGTTTGATCTGCTGCTGGGCTTTTGCGATTTTGGCCGGAAGTTGAAAATCGTTTTTCCAAGTCGAAACCGTCTCGCTGGCTTTCGTGTTCAACGAATCTTTGATCGCATCTCCAGAACTAGCCAACGCGGCTTGGAAGTCCTGTTGGGCTTTCTGTACCGACGAATCCAAATTTGGCAGTTCTATTTGTGATTTTGTATTGGCGATATCGAACGAGTTGCTGTTGTCGGTTTCATTTGGTGTGGAAGTGCTTTTCTCGGAAATGCTGTAAGGGGTGCGGATTGGTTTTTGAGCCAAGCCGTCTTTATGATTTTTGGCTTCCTGTACCATGCGATTGAACGAATCTTGAATGTCGTTGCCACCCTGCTTGATCGTTGAGTCCAGTCGGGCCATTTTCTGTTCGTCGCCACCCGGAGCCGGGTCAAAACGTCGGGAAGGTGGCGGTGGAACTTCCGCAGAGGATTCTTTTTTCCAGAAAGCCAATCCTGAAAGGTCAGGCTTTTTGATTCCAGCAAAGTCAGGCGTTTTAAAAGCGCCTGATTTACAGCCGATCGATGCGAATAGAGTTGATATAAAAATGCATGTCGTAAGCAATGCAGTCTGTTGTTGGAATCGCATCATTCTCACCTGTTGTGACGTCGCTCGCAAAAATTGTTTCCGATACTCGGAATCACCGAATCATGCAGACGGCCAAAATGCTGACCTGTTGCAATGCATTCGAAACTTCACGACTAGTTTGCCGTATCCCGATAATCGGATTTTTCGATACCGATTCTTGTGGACGATTTGAGGAATTCATGCGCCTCGCCCAAAGAAAGGGTCGCGGATGGTAGGAATACTCGCAATTTCAGTCAACGCCGAACGTCAAGAGCACGAATTGGATTTGATCTAATCGACTATGAAAGCGAGGTTCTAGGTGCGTTTTCTCAATCGTGAAGCTTTCGAGATGCACGACGTAAGATGTGCGATGCAAGATGTGAAAGGCGATGGCCCGATGGGCAAGTTATTTCGGATCGGGTGCCGATCCCGCTACGGCACGAGTGCTAGCTCTTAGATGAATCGCAAATACGATAGCTTGAAATGATAAGCGTGCGTTGATCAGCGCATGAAAAATCAGCGCATAAAAAAAGCCGGATGAGGAATCCGGCTTTGAGTAACTTACCGTTTACGTTTTAAAGCAATCGTCTTGCCTACTTTTTCTTGTTCACCCTTCCTTGCCTGCCCCGCGAAATTTTACTTGCTGCTGAGCAAACCTCGTCACGCTTTGGAAGGGCTGGCTTTGGAAGGGCTAGTGACTGCCATGCTTGTGAATCAACTGATTCGCACTCGGGCTATCAGGAAGTGGCCGCAGAAAAACGAGCCGCGACGGCTTCCCAGTTGATGACGTTGAAGAATGCAGACACGTAGTCCGGGCGGCGGTTCTGATAGTTCAAGTAATAGGCATGCTCCCAGACGTCGAGGCCAAGGATTGGTGTGCGGCCTTCCATCAGTGGATTGTCTTGATTGGGAGTGCTTTCGATGACCAATTTATTGCCGTCAACACTTAGCCAAGCCCAACCACTTCCGAAGCGGGTTCCGGCTGCTGCCGAGAACTGCTCTTTGAAACTGTCAAAACTACCAAAAGCCGTATCGATGGCGGTCGCTAGGCTACCGGTCGGAGCTCCACCACCATCGGGACTCATGACTGACCAGAACAAAGAGTGATTGGCGTGCCCGCCGCCGTTGTTGCGAACCGCACCGCGAATGGCTTCGGGAACGGCGTTCAGGTCTGAAATCAATTTCTCGATGGACTTTGAACCCAAATCAGATCCTTCTAGCGCCGCGTTGACTTTGGTGACGTATCCGTTGTGATGTTTGCCATGATGGATTTCCATCGTTTTGGCATCAATGTGCGGAGCTAGAGCGTCGTGAGCGTAAGGCAATTCGGGGAGGGAATAAGCCATTTGTATTGTCCTTGTGTTGTTTCGTTTAAGTCTGATCAAAAGGTCTGATTAAGAACCTAAGATACCGAAACGACTAGCAAGTGACAATTGGATGGTTTCCCGGCAACACCGGTTTGTGACCCGAGGTTAAGACGCCTTGGCGATCGCGGTTAACGGCAGTCACCGGCGGTTGAACAATCGCAGGACAACAGCGAATACCAAATTTGCCGAAGGTATTTATCGGCCTGATGATGTCGCGGCCGGTGTGACTTTCAATCGTGACGCCTCGTCCTGAATCATCAGGTATCGGCGGATATCGGAAAGAAGGTTGGGAGCCAACTCCGTTGCGTTGGCAGCAAACCACTTCTTTTTGCCTTCGCGGATGGTTACGCGAATGAATGTCTTTGTTCGCTTTCCAACGAATCCAGATTCGTCTTCTTCGGCTTCGCGTTCTTGGAATTCGATGTCGAGCACGAAGTTGCCTTTGCGGCTGTGATTATCTTCGTCTTCCACCTGAATCAGCATGGTGGCAAAATCTGGTTCGACGCGACGAATTTCTGCTTCGGATTCGATGATCAACCCACGAAGTTTTTCCACCAAGACGGCCATTGGGGTGGCGGTCGAGAACTCTTCACAGATTAGCGACTGGCCTTTGATGTTTCGCCATTTGACGCCGGCAAGCGAAGTCGCCTCAGCGCTTTTGAGCTCGGGGCCTTCGCCATTGTTTCCTTGGCTGGCTTCAACGACTTGATTTCTACCAAGTTCTTTTGCTTTCAAGAGCGCGGTGTCGGCTCGTACAAAGAACTCCGTGGCCGAATCGCTTTTCTTTAGTTCAGCGACTCCAAAACTTGCGGTAATGCATTTGCCGTCGAGCATTTGCTGAGGTGTTTTGGTGAGCAAGACCCGAATTTCTTCGGCTCGTTGAACAGCCGAATCGATGTCGCAATCAGCACACAGGATGACGAACTCTTCGCCTCCATAGCGGGCCACGACGTCTTGGGCTCGGACAAATTTCTTTAGCAGTCCTGCGAAAGAAACAAGTGCCTGGTCACCAATGTGGTGGTTGTAGTTGTCGTTGATGGATTTGAAGAAGTCGATATCGCAGATGATAATACTGCAACGAAAATCACTGTTGTGCTTTGCTCGGACATACTCATCGAGTACCCGTTCAAACTCGGCGCGATTGGCGACTTGAGTCAATGGATCGAGCATCGAAAATTCGTAGAGGTCTTTGAGTTGCCGCTTGAGGTCGAGTTGAACCGAAGTGTCATGAACCAAGACGATGGCTCCGCGAATGGTTCCGTCGTTACTCACGACAGGTGCAAACGTCATTTCGACTTTGGTTTCACGGCCACTGCGGCCCGCGATTTTATATTCGCCGGCCTTCTTCTTGCCGGTACGCAAGCATTCCTGAATCGGGCAGCTCGCCATTTCAACAACGACACCGTTGGAATCGCTTAAGCTAAGCAGGCCTGGGTTCATCACCATGCCTTGAACATTACTACGGCTCATGCCGGTCATGATCTCGACGGCTTGGCTCCAATCGAGAATGTGTCCACGTTGATCAACATAGATCGCGCCGTCGCGCATATTGTCCAGCAAGCAGTGATGGAAAGGAGTTAATTCGTTGGCGGGCGATTGGTTTGTAAGCGGGTAAGTTTGTTCTGTTGGATTTTGAGTCGCTGGGGCTGGCGCTACGCCGGCAGGAACCACTGGAGCAGCAAACCCATCGCTCTTTGAGCTATGAGGAAGATTGGGGCTCTGAGTTTCCATGACAATTCTCTTCGTGTGCTTTGCTTGAATTTCAGTTTCAAATCAGCCTGTTCCGGCTGAATTTGACTAGATGATTTTTCACCTATCCCTAAACCGTAGGTCGCAATCAATTGGCTGGTTATCTAAATGTCATCATTTTTCGATGAAAGGCATGCGGTCTGTGACGGCTGCAACGATTGATCAATTCGATTCTGGACTGAGGGTAAATAGTTAGGCCCTACCGGGGAACTGTGGCTGAGTTGGGTGAAGCCAGAAGGTAGTTCCGATTTACGAGGCTTCCAGGATTTGATTCGGCGCGCCGGAATCGATTACGAATTGAATCGCATCACGCCTGACGATACGATTTTGAGCATGTCGGTTGTGACTGAACGTTACTTGTTGAGGAATACATGCTGTGAAAATTGTTTCGGTGACGGTGGATGGCGAATCTCGATTGGGGCAACTGACGTTTGACCAAGGCGGCGGCGAGCTGATTTCACTTCTTGGAGTTGACCAGGATGTGCCTCGCTGTCTCCAAGACGTTTTTGATTGGGACACGGATCAATGGGCGGCCAATCTCGGGCCGGCTGAATCAATGCCGGTCGGACTCAATGCTCCCAGATTCAATGCTCCGATTAAGGGCATGGAGAAGGTTGTCTGCATCGGCACCAACTATGCTGATCATGCGCGTGAAATGGGCGGTGAGCCTCCTGAGATTCCGGTCGTGTTCAACAAGTTTCCTTCCACGATCAATGGCCCGGGGCAAGAAATCTCGCTGCCCTCAATTAGCCAAAAGGTAGATTTCGAAGCGGAGTTGGTCGTGGTGATCGGCAAGCAGGGCAAGAACATTTCTCGCGCGTCGGCTTTGGATCATGTGTTTGGCTACTGCTGTGGGAATGATATTTCCGCTCGTGACTGGCAAAAAGGACGACCTGGCGGACAGTGGTTGCTTGGAAAAACTTTCGACACTTTTGCACCTATCGGCCCGATGATCGTGACACGCGATGAAGTTGCCGATCCACACCAACTCGCGATTCAACTACGGCTTAATGGTGAAACGATGCAGTCATCCAACACAAACCAGTTGATCTTCCCAATCGATTTCCTGATTTCCCATATTTCGAAATTTGCAACATTGAAACCAGGTGATTTGATTTTTACTGGAACGCCAGCGGGAGTCGGCGCAGGCCGCTCCCCTGCCCTGTTCTTGAAACCAGGCGACGAACTCGAAGTTGAAATTGAGGGCTTGGGCATTCTGAAAAACTCCGTCGTCGCTGGAAACTAGTGCATTGTTCCAATTTGATTTTAGGATGAGCCGTTTTGGCGCTAGCCACGGATTCGTCCGAAAAACCGGGGCTAGCGCCCAAACGGCTCACATGAAAAACCGGAACTTTGAATTGGAACAAAGCACTAAATCTAAATTCGCGGGTCTCTCGCCATGCCTTAAATCCCATGAGGACATCCAATGGAGGCAAGAGCCAATAAGGGCGTTCTGTGAATGAGAGTAGGCAAAGTAAAACTGCTGGCCGTGCTGCTAGCGAAAATTGGACATCTAGAAAAGATGAGCCGTTGAATCGTGGAGACCAATCCAATCTAAGCCTACGGAGTCGAATTGCCGATCATGACTAAGAATGATGCTTGTTTCAGGTGGGTGAATTCTCAGACATGGTTGTACGACGAAGCGATTCAAGACGGCGGCGGGCTGTTGTTGACACTGCCTTTCAATCTGTCGATGCGCCCGTTGCAAACAATCCGACCCGTAAAAAATACCGCGAAGATTCAACGCCCTATTCATTCGGAGCCGATCGGCGCAGCCAATTAAAGACGACGGACTTGATGCCGAAGCGAATGCTCTCATGCCTGTTAGTCGTCCTCCTGTTAGTGGCTAGCATTGGAGTGCTCAATTTGCTGGCAGCCAATGCGGGCCAGTTGAGCTCCCAAATTGGCGAAAGCGGATCTGCTTCTTTGTCGCTGGCTGGACGCGGCACACTTTCGAGTTGGTTTTCTTCTTTCCTGCTGATCATTACCGGTTTGGCAAGTATGCAGATTTATGCTTTGCGCCAGCATCGTCGCGATGATTACCACGGAACATATCGATTGTGGTTGTGGATGTCGGGGCTGTTCATGGTCGCCAGCCTAAATTGCGTCGTGGATCTGGAGGCGATCTTTGCCAGTCTATTCAGTTCGCTCACGCTGGTGACATTTTCGAAGTCATCCTGGCTACCGATGGCGATCAAGTTAACGATCCTTTCGTCGTTGGTCGCGAGAGGGCTCTACGAAGTCCGCGAGTCGCGCGGAGCATTGGCGTTGGTAGTTGTGGTTTGGGTGGCGTATTCAGCAGCGGCAGTTTTGCAACTTCCGTCGACACGACCGGCGATGGTGAATCTGGGACACGAAGCCGTGCTCGGAAACTGTGTGTTGTTCGCGACGGCTGCTTTGCTATTGGCGGAATTGATCTACGGCCGATTCATTTTTCTCCAAGCCCATGGGCTCATCAAGCCACGAGTTGCAAGACAAGAAAAATCGGAAGCGAAAGCGAATCGAGACACTGAGCCAAAGTCAGCGACCAAATCCGCCAGAAAATCAAAAACCAAGAAGTCGAAAAAGGATTCGGTGAAGAAGGACTCCGCCGAGAAACAGGTGGCAGACGAGCCGGTGGCAAAGCCAGTGTTGTCGATCGGCACCGAGCCGACGGTAAACACCAAGGTCTCAGCAGCCAAAACCAAGCGAGCGAAATCCAAGGCGGCGACGAAAGCGACTGGCACGAAGTCGACGAAATCACAGACCAAGAAGACGACTCAGCACGATGTCGTCGAAGAAGGCGAGAGCGAAGGCATCATTAAGATGAGCAAAGCTGAACGTCGCAAACAGCGAAAACAACAGAAGAATCAGCGCCGCGCGGCTTAGTCGCAATGCCGTTTAATAAGTCGGAGATTCTCGGCGATACTCTGTGATCGCTTCACCAAAACGGTCGGGTCGCGTAAGATTGGAGCTTTCCTAAGACTCCACTTAAATCGAAATTCGGCATGACTGTTCGCACTCGCTTCGCCCCCAGCCCCACCGGCTATCTCCATATTGGTGGCGTTCGTACGGCCCTCTTTAATTGGTTGCTCGCTCGTCAGGCAGGCGGCCAGTTCATCCTGCGAATTGACGATACCGACGCCGAGCGAAATGTCGAAGAAGCACTGCAGCCCATTCTCGAAGGTTTTCAGTGGCTGGGAATCGATTGGGACGAAGGCCCCTCGGCAGACGGCACAGAAAGCGTCGGTCCTCACGGTCCGTACTTCCAATCGCAGCGTCTGGACAAATACCAAGCTGCCGTCCAGCAACTGCTTGATTCTGGCCATGCCTATCGTGATTTTTCTGGCAGCGATTACCAGGCTGAACGGGAGCTTGCCGAAAAAGAGAAGCGAGAGTTTCTCTACAGTCGAAAATGGATGGCGGAGACAGACGAGCAAGTGGCCGCATTCGAAGCCGAAGGCCGCAAGCAAGTGGTTCGGTTAAAAATGCCGCGTGAAGGTAAATGCGAGTTCACGGACTTGATTCGCGGCGATGTTTCGTTCGATTGGGCGGGGCAAGCCGACACGGTTATCCAACGCGCCAACGGAACGTGCTTGTATAATCTCGCGACCGTTGTTGACGATTGTGATTTGAAGATCACCCACGTCGTCCGGGCAATTGAACACTTGTCCAACACACCGCGTCAAATTTTTATCGCCCAGTCGCTTGGTTTCGAGCTTCCGCACTACGCGCATATTCCTTACGTCGCCGAACCCGGCAGCAAAAAGAAGTTGAGCAAGCGTGATATCGAAAAATATCTGAACAACAAAGACTTCAAGAAACTCTATCAGTCCGGAGCACAAATCGCTGGGCGAATTGGTTTGGAGTCTGCGCCAGCGACCTTCAATCCGGTCTTGGTTGATTTCTATCGCGACATTGGATTTTTACCGGCGGCGCTGAACAACTATTTGCTATTGCTGGGTTGGTCTCTTGATGGCGAGACGGAGGAGTTTTCGCGTGATCAAATGATCGAGTTGTTTTCACTTGAACGAGTCGTCAAAAACGAAGCCAGTTTTGATGCGACTAAGTTGGTGTCAGTTCAAGGCCGGTACATGAACGAGTTGCCGCTGAAGCGCAAGACCAAAATGTGTTTACCATATTTGCAAAAAGCTGGCTTGGTCTCGGATCCCATCGAATGCGAAGAGAGTGCTTACTTAAAACAGGTCATCGAGGCCGCCGATGATCGGATTGTGATGGCTGGTGATATCTTAAATTTCGATACGTTTTTCGTAGCTGATGACAAGTTGGAGTTTGAGGAAAAGCCTTTCAATAAACGTCTGCGAAAACCCGAAAAAGCTGGCTACTTGATTAATGAGTTCAATACCGTCATCGCCACGGCTCCTGATTTTGTCGCCAGTGCATTGGAAGGTGATTTGAAGAGTTTCTGCAATTCGCAAGGCATCGAGGTCAGCGATGTCATACACGCGTTGCGAGTTGCTCTGACGGGTAAAGCCGCCGGTTTCGGTATGTTTGACACCATGGAAGTGCTCGGGCGCGACCGTTGCATTCGTCGCATCAATCGAGCTCTTGATGAGTTGGGTTTTTGATTGGCTGGATGATGAAAACGTAGCCGTCGTAAGAAGGAAACTAAAAAAACCAAAGGAAATTTAGAATTGGGTCGGCTACTAAATTGGGTCGGCTACTAATTTCAAAGCGCTCAATTCAAGTTACTGGGTGCCATGCCCTCGCTTGCGTGGGCATGCTTCATCTTGCGTTGTGTTCACTTGAGATGGATCGCCAAAATGCGTGGTTGTTTTTAGTGCTCTCTCCATGGGGTATGCCGCACATTTATTGTGTTTACGTGAGGCAAATTGGTAATGGCTCATCCGGTTTTTCGATTCAGTCTCCGTTCGCTTTTGATTCTGGTCACCGTCAGTGCACTGGTTGTCTATCTTTGGCCACGACCAGAAGTCCCAGGTCTCCCGAACCTTGTTGGTCGGATCACCAACGCGAACGGCCAGCCGATTGAGGGCGCCAAAGTTGAGATCTTCGGTGGCATGGCCACAAGATTCAAATTTGGCGAAACGAAGACGGATGAAAATGGGTGGTATGCATTCAAGCCAGTCAAGGGCGGCACTTTGATTCGCGATGCTGAAGGTGCAGATTTTGGCTACCTATCTGTTGGCATGCGTCTGGAGCATTCAACTCACGTCAGCAGTGATGGAAATTACTGGTGGGATGAATCGCTCCCGTACGTCGAGGGCAAGCCTCATGTCAAGAACTTCACTCTAGTAGCCGGTGGCACTATCTTTGGTCGCGTCGTAAATGTGGATGCCAAGCCAATGGCTGACTTTGATATGAGGATGGATGTGACTTCGACAACAGGTGCGGCTTATTTGAGATACATCACGACGGACGAAAGTGGGAATTTTAAGGCGACTGGTTTACCTGCCGGCAACTGTGTCATCAAAGCCAATGATGGCGATTGGGTGAACCGGGCAGTTCTTGGTGTGGCAGTCGTTGTGTCCAAGGGCGAAACGGAATTACGGATTGAGCTGCCAGATGACTTTCAGTGATGCGAGTTCGCCATTGTCTCCCACCCGAGCCGTTAATTGAAGAAGCTACATAAATCCGTTCCTGCTTTAACTTCCTCCGGTGGCTGCCCTTGTTGAAACGCAATCGCGCCGGTCGAACCGCAGAGCAGGCACTTGTCGTCGCCTTCTACGTCCAACCAACTTCCCTCGCGCAGTCCCACAACGGGCACCGAGTTCTCTTCTAGGTACTCCGCCAATCGTTGTTCCCTGGTCTCGCCTTTGTGTGTTGAATTCGGATCGGCATCCAGGAAATGAGGATTGATTTGAAACGGGATGAAGCCGAACGCCGCAAACGATGGGGGCTCAACAATCGGCATGTCGTTGGATGTGCGAATGGTTGGACAAGCCATATTGGTGCCCGCGCTACTGCCCATGTACGGGGTGCCGCTGTGCACAGCGTTTCGAATCGCTTCGATCAAGTTCAAATCGTACAGTGTTTTAAGCAATCGAAATGAATTACCGCCCCCAATGAAAATTGCTTCCGCAGACGTGACAGCCGTGACTGGATCCTCCGCCCGATGGATGGAATTGACTTCGATGCCAATCGGAGCGAGAGCATCGGCAACGATTTTTTCATAACCGTCATGATCCGCCAAAGCGTACGGCACAAACAGCAACTGCTTTGTCTCCGCCAGATGCTGGGCAATGGCCGGTCGACAATGCTCGAGGAAATCACTTCCGTGAACGCGAGAGCTACTAATTAAGAGGAGTCGTTTCATAAGATCGTCGAATCTCGCGGGAAAAGGCATTCGGTTGTCAGTGATTTACTTTCATCCTAAACGACCTTGGTTGTCTTGAAATCCCTGCGAGATGAAATCCCCTCGCCCGATTTCGACCTATCGGATAACATTTCCACGAACCCACAGTCGGCTGAAGTTGTCGATTTCTAGATATCTCAAGTCTTCAAGTAAATCTATTTACGCAAACTATTCATGAATACTGCCGAACCGAACGAACCAAAACTTGATTTTGTCCGCCAAATCGTTGCCGATGAAATCGCTGCTGGAAAAAACGGTGGCACGGTACAGACTCGTTTTCCACCTGAGCCCAATGGCTATCTTCATTTGGGTCACGCAAAATCAATCTGTATCAACTTTGGAATTGCCCAGCAGTTCGGTGGCAAATGCAACTTGCGTTTCGATGATACGAATCCGGAAAAAGAAGACACCGAATTTGTTGAAGCCATTCGCGAAGACATTGAGTGGCTTGGCTTCAAGTGGGACGCCGAGTTTTTCGCGTCCGATTATTTTGATCAGATCTACGAGTGGGCGATCAAGATGATCAAGGAAGGGAAAGCTTTCGTTTGCGATCAAACCGTCGAAGAAGTCCGCGAGTTTCGTGGTGGCTGGGACAAGCCTGGCAAAGATAGCCCGAATCGAGATCGAACCGTCGAAGAGAATCTTGACTTGTTTGAGCGGATGAAGAACGGCGAATTCAAAGATGGCGAAAAAACGTTGCGCGCCAAGATTGATATGAATTCGGACAACATGAACATGCGTGATCCAGCGATGTATCGAATTCGTCATCAGGCGCATCATCGAACGGGTGACAAGTGGTGCATCTATCCGACTTATGATTGGACTCATGGTCAAAGTGATTCGATTGAAGGCGTTACGCATTCACTTTGCACATTGGAATTCGAGCACCACCGACCGCTTTACGATTGGTATGTGGAACAGTTGGGGATTCATCATCCTCGGCAGATTGAGTTCGCAAAATTGACGCTTTCCAACACAATGATGAGTAAGCGAAAACTAACTGAGCTCGTCGATGGAAAATACGTGGATGGTTGGGACGATCCGCGGATGCCAACTTTGTCCGGTGTTCGTCGGCGCGGTGTTCCTGCCGAAGCGCTGCGGGCTCTTTGCGACAAGGTCGGCGTGACGAAGTTCAATAGCATGACGGATCTGGCGTTGCTGAATCTTTGCATTCGCGATCAGCTCAACAAGACGGCTGAGCGGAGAATGGCGGTGCTTGATCCGTTGAAGGTCGTGATCGAGAATTACCCAGAGGGCGAATCGGAGATGCGCTCGGCCATCAATAATCCAGAAGACGAAGCGGCGGGAACGCGAGAGATGCCATTCGGTCGAGAGATTTATATCGAGCGATCGGACTTCATGGAAGACGCGCCCAAAAAGTTCTTTCGTTTGACGGTCGGTAAAGAGGTGCGGCTGAAGTACGCGTTCTTTTTGAAGTGTAACGAAATCATCAAAGACGCCGATGGGAGTATCACGGAAC
>CAZPTT010000111.1:9340-21776 GCA_964589435.1 uncultured Pirellulaceae bacterium | reverse complement strand
GGGTGGCAGAAATAACCCGCAACTTCGTGGCCGCAATCAACCCGCAAACTGACAAGCTGCTTCGTGAATTGACCGGCCAACGCATCGTCAAGGAATACTACTCGACGGCAGAAATTGCACGCATTCTAAAGCGAGCGGAATACACGGTCAGAGAATGGTGCCGCAATCATCGCATCGTTGCAGAGAAAAAACTCTGCGGGCGCGGCAACACATTTGAATGGAAGATTAGTCACTTGGAATTGGAACGAATCAAGAACGACGGGTTGCTGCCGTTATAAATGAAAGGAAGCGAAATGCATACTGTTAAAGAAGTAGCGGCAGAGCTTCGGATTTCTATCGGAGCAGTTTATCGGCTGATAACAACCGGTGCCTTAGAATGCCACCGATTTGTCAAGACGATTCGCGTTAGTAAGAAGCAAATGGAGGAGTTTTTAGAATGCTCAGCTTCCCATCAGAATGTCCCATCAAAATGCTGAGTGACAATGGATCGACATTGTTTTTCAGACCTTCTGTTGCGTACGAGTGGCGGATGCCGTAGGCACAAAGCCGATCCATGCCAAGTTTCGTTTTGATCCTCTGTAGGCGACACTTGATCGCATCTTTTGTCCATGGGTTGCCGCGACGGTTGCGAAAGATTGGGCCTTCCTTAGATTGAGTTATTGCGAGTTGGCTAATGAGAATGTTTGCTGCTCGGTCGTTTAAGAATATGACACGTTGGCCTTGGTGTGTTTTGTTCAAAGATACTTGAAGAACAACCATTCGTTTTTCAATATCAATATGATCGCGTTCAATCGATCTTGCTTCTGCAGGTCGACAGCCTGTTTCCCACATGAATTCCATCAAGTTGCGAAAAATATCATCAGTGACGCTATCCAAAATCTGCTTGAACTGGTCAGGCGTGTAAAAGACCTCTCGGCGCGTACGAGCCGGTTTGTCTTCAATGTACGGTATGGGAGTGCGATCAATGTGACCTTGTTTCACCGCCCAATTGAACGCTCGTTGAATGATTGAAATTGCATCATTCTTTGAGCTAGGACTCCATTGTTGATGAAGATCCATCCACTCGCTGATGTGCCTGGGTTTTAGCTGACGAACCTTAAGGCGTTTACCAACGCATCCGATAAACGATTTGCAATACCTCAAATTGTTGTCGTAGGTGCCTTTAGAGCGACGTTTTTGGCACCAGTCGAGGTAAATGTCTAATAGCTGAGCGACGGTCGACTGATAGTAATTCAGGTCGATATCACTGGCCATCATTTCATGATACTTAGCCCAGGCTTCTTCTTTGTTACTTCCTAGGTTGATTTGGCGTTTGCCAATCTGCACGTACCACGATTTTGTCTGTTTGCGGAAAAAAGGTTTTGGTTGTCGCATAGCGAACTCCTCAATTCAGTGTTTACGAAACATGTTCGCGGACTGAAAAGTTCGCACTTACAAGTCACCGGGTAGCCTCCCGTGATCTTGTATCTCTGCATTTTCCACTGCATACGGCAAAAAGAAAAGCCGGATGACTTACATGTCAACCGGCTTTTATCTAGTGGACGATATTGGACTTGAACCAACGACCTCCACGATGTCAACGTGGCGCTCTAGCCAACTGAGCTAATCGTCCGAAAGGCTTTAACTAAACAGGCTTCAACTGAAAGGCTGCAAAAATCGTAGCTGCAGCTTAAGTCGAAGCTTGAGCCAAGATTGTAATCACTTCGGCTCAACTTGAATATCGCCATTTTGAGAGTAAATCTTTACCGCCATTTGACTCGCAAAAACCAAGCTAAAATGCCGCTGGCGTGACCGGATTGAACCAGCTCTACGAGGTCAGCGGTCGCGGTTCAGGGTTTCTCGGGAAACTAGCGACCGCCCAAAGTAGTTGACGCCACCCGTCATGATAGGTTCACCAATTCATAAGTCAGCCCACCGAAGCCAGCAAACCGCCAACCTGATAAATCGGTGGATGAGTTGGCAGAAAAAGAATCGAGTCGACATTTCCGTTGGTGGACTTGATCGTCAACCTTTTTCAATCCTCCAGCGACGCATGACTTGCGTTTGCGTTTCCTGAATCAGCTGACGAGCGGCTTGTCGCTCGGTTCCTTCCATCAAGAGTTGGTCGTAATTGGTGTGAACGTGGCGAACGTGTGCGCCGACCGCCAATGCGATGGCATCGAGTTGAAGTTCGCGACCAGCGGCAGACCGGCCAACACGCCCACTGCCCCGCTCTGCCGTGTGCACCGCGATCTCCTTTGCTTCTTCCAAAGGACAGCTTGGGAACTCAGCCAAGATTAAGTCAGTCATCTGTTCAACCAAAACGACATCCTGTTCGGCTCGTCGTTGAGCACCACGTTCGCGGCGCTCAGCCCGCAAGTCAGCATCGGCCTCGCATTGCTCTTCGGCCGCGTTGATCGCAGCAGATGTGACCAAAATACCAACTCGCTGGTATCGTTTTCGTCGTCGATTGAATTGCATGACCACGGCGGAAAGTGGACTGAGTTTTTTTGATCGTCGTGTCATTGCCGCGCTGCCGGCCGGAAGAAACTCAAGATGAGCCATGTCGGCACAGCTCAGGCAAATCGCATGACTGTCTTCCAGCAGGATTAAATCACCACGTTCAAGTTCAGCCGAGCATTCGTGACAAGCGGATGATTCGCTGGCCATTTGATAGACCAGCAGGTCTGGAACTTTGTTGAATTTTTTATCAAGACGTTTTCGTTTGGCGTCCGTCAAATTGCCGGAACGAAATTGTGTGCGATAAAACTGTTCGGTTTCTTTATTGCCATCAATGGAGACTTGCAATGTTTTGGCTCCCGTTCGCCCGGCGCTGGCATAGGTCGCCTCGAACGCTTCCAATTTTTGTTGGGCGATCCATTCAGCAAAGAAGCGATACGCTTTCTGCAGTTTCTCGTCCCCACATTGAATGTGCGGTTGAAGCGGGTTGTAGTCCGGGTCGCCTTGCTTCCAATGTTGAACGTGCGGCAATGCGAGGAAGCCAAGATCCTGAATCAACTCCAAGGGGCCAACCGCGCCGTTGCGTTTTAAAAGGACGGCGCATGAATGCTCGACGCGCTGGCGAAGATTTTTTGAGGGTCGTTTGTTACTTGAAGGCCGCTGCGCCACTCCTTTGGTCGTCCCCTTGGTCGTCCCCTTGGTCGTACCTTTCGTCATCCAATCGCACCTGTAATTTCAATCCATTGTCGTGCCCCGTGGCAGCTTGGGCAAACAAAGCCCGTGTTTTCTGGGGTCTGGGTTCTGTTTGTCATGGAATTTCGAAACGTCGCGAACCGACGTTTCGGCCACTTGTCAGAATATCTATACTGCCAACATCATCGCCAAGTCGCCTTTTTTCTGCGGACGGTTTCCGCGGACGGGCATCACTTTTTGAGAATATTAGAACCTATGACAAGTGTCAAACTACCCGACGGCAGCGTCAAAAAATTTGAGGAACGAGTTTCAGTCAAAGACGTTGCCAAAAGTATCGGCTCGCGGTTGGCCAAAGACGCGATGTGGGGTGAGATCAACCTACAGCCCGTCAAGCTAGATTTCGAATTGCCAACGGGAGATCCGGTCGACCTGAAAATCATCACGAAGAAAAGTCCTGAGGCTTTGGCGACAATGCGGCACAGTTGTGCGCACGTGATGGCGCGGGCCGTGATGCGCATCAAGAAAGGCGTTCAACTGGCATTTGGGCCAACGATCGATGGCGGGTTTTATTACGATTTCGAATGTGAAGATCCACTTACCGAAGATGACTTTCCGGCGATCGAAGCTGAGATGAAAAAGATCATCGAACTGGATGAGCCTTTTGAGCGAATTGAGCGTCCTCGTGGCGATGCCATCCAAGTTTGCAAAGATCTGAAGCAAGACTTCAAAGTCGAGCACATCGAAACTGGGCTCGCCGAAGATGCCACGCTTTCGTTTTATCAGCAGGGCGAGTTTATCGATCTTTGTCGTGGCCCACATGTCCCATCGCCGACTTCGATTGGTGCTTATAAATTGCTGTCGATTGCGGGGGCGTATTGGAAAGGCGATCAGAACAACAAACAGCTTCAACGTCTTTACGCGACAGCTTTCTTTAATGAGAAAGATCTGAATAAGCATCTGGAATTGCTTGAAGAAGCCAAGAAGCGTGACCACCGTGTGTTGGGAAAACGGCTTGGCCTGTTTCACATCGATGACATGGTTGGCCAAGGTCTTGTTTTGTGGTCGCCCAAGGGAGCGTTTGTTCGCCAAACGTTGCAGGATTTTATTCTGGGTCACTTGACGCGACAGGGATACGACCAAGTCTTCACGCCTCACATTGGCAAGCTTGACCTATACAAAACCAGCGGACACTTTCCCTATTACCAAGAAAGTCAATATCCACCGATTATTGATCGAGAGCATTTGAGTGCGCTCGCTCAAGAAGGTTGCAGTTGTAGCCAACTCGCTAACAACATGGACAAAGGCGAGATTGATGGCTACATGCTCAAGCCGATGAATTGCCCGCACCACATTCGAATATTTGCTTCGGAGCAACGTAGTTATCGTGACCTGCCCATTCGCTTTGCCGAATTCGGCACGGTTTACCGCTGGGAGCAATCGGGTGAGATTGGTGGGATGACCCGTGTCCGTGGTTTCACTCAAGACGACGCTCACCTGTTTGTGACTCAGGAACAATTGGGCGCGGAGCTCGCTGGTTGTTTGGAGTTGGTGAAAATCGTTTTCGAAGTCATGGGAATGGAGGACTTCTCGGTTCGTGTCGGATTGCGGGATCCGGACAACAGTAAATACGTTGGGGATCCCAAAAACTGGGATCTTGCCGAGCAGGCATGTCGGGAAGCGGCCGAGACTTTGGGCAAGCCGTTTTCGGAAGATCCTGGTGAAGCAGCGTTCTACGGACCAAAAATTGACTTCGTGGTGAAGGACTGCATTGGGCGAAGCTGGCAGACTGGAACGGTTCAAGTCGATTACAACTTGCCGGAGAGATTCGGTTTGGAGTACGTCGGTGCTGACAATACTCCGCATCGGCCGATCATGATTCACCGAGCTCCGTTTGGAAGTATGGAACGATTCATCGGATTGTTGATCGAACATTTCGCGGGAGCGTTCCCGTTGTGGTTGTCGCTTGAACAAGTGCGAATCTTAACGGTCAGTGACAAATCGGAAGAATATGGCCGGCAAGTTGAAAAGCAATTCCGCGAAGCCGGATTGCGAGTCAAAGCCGATTACCGCAGCGAGAAACTGGGAGCCAAGATTCGTGATGGGCAGCTTCAAAAAGTGCCTTACATGTTAATCGTGGGCCCCAAGGATCAAGAAAGCGGCACGGTTTCAATACGCAGCTCGGTCAACGGCGATATGGGAGCAATGCCAGTCGCGGAGGCGGTGTCCAAGTTCCAAAAGGAAGTTGAGACCAAGAGTCGCTCTTGAGATCGAGAGTCGCTCTGGGGAGTGTGATCTAAATCTCACTGGCCCCATCGTCGAGATCGCGAGAACAACGATTCATCTCAGCCAAGCCAGTTCGCTTGGCTGAGCCGGCGTTAAACCTCCACATATCGGTCATTTTGCTTCGCGGTCGAATGGCTGATTTGCTGAGAGCCGAGCTCTTCGGCCGTCAGGGAATTGAGCAAGCCGAGTTGGCTGTGGTCAATTCATAATCATCGGGTAATCGTGAACAGGCTTTGGGGGCGTGAATTTTCCCCGAATTCTGTTGACGGAATCACGGATTAACCCATAATTTCGTATTCGTTTGGGTTGGACGCAGATTGCGATACTTTTTTGTTGTCATCGAGTTGGCAAGTTATCCAGATTTGCGACAGCCATTCACTACTATTTCAAAAGGAATAACCAATCGACAAGAAACAGAACAAGATCAACGAACAAATTCGAGTCACTCCCATTCGCGTCATTGATGCTGATGGATCCCAACTGGGCGTGATCCCGACTCAGGACGCATTGGACAAGGCTCGAGAATCAGGACTGGACTTGGTGGAAGTGGCCGGTGATGCCAAGCCGCCCGTCTGCCGAATCATGGATTTCGGGAAGTTCAAGTACGACAAAGCGAAACGCCAAACAAAAAGTAAGCAACACCAGACAAAGCTAAAAGAGATTCGTGTTCGACCAAAAACTGGCGAGCATGACATTGGCTTCAAAGTTAAGAAAGCGATTGGCTTCCTTAAGCACAACGACAAGGTTCAAGTCACAGTATTGTTTCGAGGTCGAGAGAACGCACACATCGATGAAGGCCGGCGTGTGATGGATCAGATCATTGAAATGCTGTCCGAGTTCGGAAAAGTTGAAAGCCGCCCTTCACAGCAGTCACGACGAATGATCTGCACCATCGCTCCCAATAAGTGATCTCGAGTGCCCCGGTTTTCGTTACCGATACCTGTTGGGTCACTTCAGTGACAACATTTTTGTTGGCTACTCACAACAAAAAAACGCCGTGTCCAATTGGGCACGGCGTTTCTTTTTTATCAATGCGTTCACCAATGATTGTCAGGTCGGCGAACGGTTTTCTTTTGACCGAAGTTTTCGGCTGAAAACTTCGGCTGAAGTTCTTAGAAGCAGAATTCCAAGCCAGCGTAGCCACCACCAAGAATCAAGTTGCCATTTGAATTGACGTCGTTGATTTGAACTGGCAATGTGAAGTCTTGTGGAATTTGGTTAGGTGCCAAAGCAATGCCGGAGACGCCGACGGCTCGGTAACCGAATACCGCACGAGATGAAGATGAAAGACGGAAGATCATTCCGAGGTCAATTTCACCCAGCAAAGACAGGTCGTCCTTTTGTGAGCTGTAGTTGTAGTCGTCCGCTCCCAAAGCAGTTTGGTAAGCGAAGTTACCGTTGCTGTCGGTGAAGTTCTGACGGTGCTCGATCCGGTTGTTGAACAAACCAACTTTGGTGCCAAGAGAAAGGCTCAAGCGATCGGTCATGCAGATCTCACTACGTCCACCCAATTGGAAACCGAGCAATGTGTTGTCAACGTAGATGTCGTAGTTGACAGCGTCTGGGTTTTGAGCCGTGTAGAATGAAGCGTAACGAAGATCTTCATTGAACTGGAACCAGCGGAATCCACCGAGTAACTCATAGGTCGCATTGCGGCCTGAACGAGTTCTGTAAGTTCCACCATTTCGCAGAAGATTGATTTCGAAGTTGTGAATCTCATTCTCACGAGTAACTCGGTTTGTGTCCGAACCGTTGTAATAATCTTGCAAGTTTCCAACGAATCCAGAAACCTGTAGATCAGAAAGACCGGTGAGATAGGTGTCCAAGCCTGGTCCATTTATTTCGGAGCTCTGATCGTCGGGGAAAAGACCCCAATACCGAAGCTCAAGTCCTTTTCCATCGCAGTTACGCTTGGTGAGTGATAGATCAAGTCCGCCCATGGTTCGCATGTCGGCGTCGGTCGAAAGAAGTTGATCTCCCGCACCGTTACGAGTCAAAAACACGTCGTCTTCATGGTCGCGACGCATCATCAATCCGCGAGCACCGAATACGACGTTCGAATTTGATCCGCCACCGACGGCTCCACCAAGACGTCCGCCCAGTCCACCGCCGCCGATTCTGCCGCCCATGCCGCCAGTTGCGCCGTAAACGTCACCACCGCAGTTGCCACTTGCACAACCACCGCCGACATAGCCGCTGTCGACATAACCACCATCAATGTATCCGCCGCCGCAATTGCCGCTTGCACAGCCACCGCCGCAGTTACCGGAACCACAATCGCTTTGCATCGGAGCGTAACTCACTGCTCCACTTTGCATTGGAGCGTAATTGACGGCGGTACCGCAGTTGCCGCTTTGGCAACCTTGAACAGGCTGTCCCATCATTGGTGCGGCAGGTTGGGCGACACCTTGAATTGAGTTTGCCATGTGGCCGGGTACCGTTGGAGATGCAGTTGCACCTTGTGCGTATCCGGCACGTGCCAAGATGGATTGGTACGAGCCAATTTCCTGTGGCTGGTTCCAATCAGACTGTGCGCTGGCTGTACCGGCAATTGACGCCGAGGCGACGACTGCCATACAAGTATGCCAAAAACGTTTCATTACAAACTCCTTTTTGTATGATTCCTGCCCAACAATGCGGCATGGAAGAAAACGATAATTTGTCGTTGCGATTTGCCGCCGGGAGAGGGAGCGCGTCGCAAGCGGATTCCTTACAATGTCTGCGTTCGTCATCGTCCATGCATTTCGAGGAATCCGAGCGAAGTTATCCGCAGAGAGCGAAATACCTGAACAGTGCGCATCGCATCCCAATCCGTCGCGACTTGCGATACAAGCCGCAAAGTTTCAGTGACCCGTCGGACAGTCACCGCGTGACTATCTCGCACTTTTGGAGATCGCTGCGCATTTGGATCAACACTCGCAGTTCTGGATAGGAACCATTAGCCAATCGTCACAGCTTGTCAAAATTTCGCCACAGCGAGTTTGCTGATTGTAGCGAACGACAAAGCTTGAGAAGTGTTGCAGCCAAAACACAGATCGTAGGTCTGTTGCTTTGATAGCAGTCATAGTGGATTCGGCAGTTGGTTCTCTAAATCAGAGTTTGCAGGTAATACGTCATCAATGATGTTTCACAGCTAGATTGCAAATTTCGAAACTACCTGGATCAGGAACTGATTCGTGAATATTCGCGTTATTCGTGGCAACAAAATGGCCAGCCTTGGCTAGGCTTGGACTGGGGCAGTCAACCCGCTCAAGCAGGTCGACTTCGTATTGCCGATACACCGGTTGTGACTTGTAGCTTTCAGCAGAAGAAAAGAGCAGAAGAAAAGAGCAGAAGGAAAAGAACTCAGCCGAGGCGTCCAATTCCCCCTTTCTCCTACTCATTCTCCTACTCAGCCATCGGCGGTACTCGTACTCGAGTGGCAATGAAGTCGAGTTCAAGTACCATTTCATTGAGTACGATTTTTGGAAACTAATGGTGGCGTGTGGCGTTAACCAGGAACCGAGCAGTCACTTTTTCTCAGTGTTTGAAGAAACGACTGGCAGAGGCAGTGCCACCCCGCCGTTCCTATTTCGTGGTTTCGTTGTTCACGAATCGCGTTAATCTTAGGAACTGATTCGTGAATATTTGCGTTATTCGTGGCAACAAAATGGACAACCTTGTTCGGGGCAGTCAAATCGCCCTAGTCGGTCGTCTTTGTATTGACGTATACCGGTAGTGATTTGTAGCTTTCAGCAGAAGAAAAGGAACTCAGCCGAAGCGTCCATTTCCCTCTTCTCCTACTCGTACTCGATTGGAAATGAAGTCGAGTACAAGTACGAGTACCATTTCATTAAGCACGAGTACGATTTTTGAAACCTAGTGGTTTCGTTTTGCCGCAAATCTCGCAAACGATGTAACCTATTTGCTGTGGAATGAGTATGTTCGGGGTAAACCCAACGGAAAGAAAATGTTAAACTACGTTTTACTCATTCCCAGTTTGCCCTTCGAAAGGCCACAACCATGCGACCACTTCAAATTTTATTGGTTGAAGACAATGAAATTGATGCCATGGCGTTTGAGCGTGGAATGAAAAAGCAGGGGCTAAGTAATAAAGTTGTTGTCGTTGGGAACGGAGTCGAAGCGCTTAAAATCCTGTTGGGAACTCACCCCGAAAAGATGATCGAGCGTCCGTACTTAATTTTTTTGGATCTGAATATGCCCTTGATGGGCGGCTTGGAGTTGTTGGAACAGATTCGCAATGACGAAAATATCGACATCAGCACTGTATTTGTGTTAACGACTTCGGAGTACCGTTCTGATGTTCTAGCGGCTTACAAGCACCAGGTCGCGGGCTATATCGTGAAGAAGAGCTTGGCGGATTCAAGCGCTAAAGTACATGACTTAATTCAGCGGTATGAGGAATTGGTTTTGTTGCCAGGTGCCTCGGGACACAGTTCTCTTGAAAACTGAATCTGCTGTTTACTGAATCTGCTGTTTACTGAATCTGCTGTTTACTGAATCTGCTGTTTACTGAGTGTATTGAAAACTGACTCTATTGAAAATTGCCAAGTCGCGATGTCGTCAATCTAGAAGGCTAATTCTCACTGATGAAACCGTCGAATTGCTACTTCAATGCGAATGCCAATCTATTGTCTGCAGCGGTTGAACTGACAACCTGCGGAATCTACCTGCGACCAAAGCAGCATGGAATCTCGCCTTCGCCTGCAGATCGTTCCAATCAAGAGAACGCCAAGAGACTGGTTCTTTCCCAACGATTGCTTGAGTCGCTTGGTCATGAGGTCGAGAACTCAGAAATCTCTCTTGCCGAGTGGCAGAAGCTCTTTCACCCTGCTGATCTCGCGGGCGTGGAGGCAGCGATTACCGAGGCCACAGCATCCGGAATTTGTTCTGAGCCCATCGAAATCGAATACCGAATGCGACGTGCAGATGGGACGTATCGTTGGACTGGTGAAACTGGCCGTCTGGTCAGTCATGAAGATGGCGTCGCCTGGCTGGGAGTTCTTGCCGACATCGACGATGAAAAGTCCACGTCGATCGCAATGGCCCAGCAGCGTTATGAAGCGGAAGCAATTCTCGAAACCATTCCAACCTATATCTGGGTCAAAGACGCAGAGACTCGGATTCTTCAAGTCAATCGTGCGGCCGCTGAGGTGACTGGTGTTAGCAAAGATCAAATTGAAGGACAGTTGACCGCCGACGTCTACCCAATCGATGCAAAACGATATGCGGAGTCAGATCGTCAGGCATTGAAGGCAGCGGGTGTTAGTAAACGCCCTGAATTGTTGCATGGTCAGACCGGTCAGCAGCGAAGCATGTTGATTGACAAATACAAGTTGAAGCATTCAGGCCATCCCGACCGGATCCTTGTTGTCGGCACAGATGTCACTGAGATCGAAGCCGCCCGTCAAAAGCTGATAAAGAGCGAAGAACGATTTCGTTTTTTGTTTGACGCCGCTCCGATCGGAATGTTGCTGATCGATTCCGATGGCAAGATTCAGTTGAGCAATACACAAGCCAACCAGATGTTCGGTTTCGAGGAAGAACTATCAAGCGAGTCAGTTGAGTTTCATATTCCACAGTTGTTCACCGAGTCCTTCGACAAAAGCTCCGAAGATATTGCCAAGCGGCGCGAGTTGACCGCGGTACGATTGGATGGATCAACTTTCATTGCCGAGGTGACTCTGACGCGAGAGCTTTATGTCAACGACCGTAGCGTGACTTTGGCCAGTATTTCCGACGTTACAGAACGTGCGATTAACGAACAACGATTGAACCTCGCAATTGAGGCTGGCAATGTTGGCTTTTGGGAGTACGTGCCTGATACGGGCGAAGTGCTGATGTCGAAACAAGCGTTACGTCAAATTGGACAGGACGATGGGTGGACTGGCTTGGAAGATTGGACGAGAGCAATACACCCCGAAGATGCCGATATTGCTTCGGCGCAGTTCCAAAAGTTTCTCAGTGGAGAGCTTCTCGAGTACGAACAGATTTTTCGACTTCTGCATACCGACGGAGAATACCGGTCTATTTTGTCGCGAGCTCGTTTGATCAAAGATGAATCAGGGAGCCTGCAACGTGTGGTTGGTTTTCACATTGATGTTACCGAACAACAGGCTGTGCAGGCGGAACTCGAGAGAAGTAACTTCGATTTGAACCGTTTTGCTTACGTCGCTTCCCATGACCTGAAGGCACCCCTTCGTCGAATCTTGCACCTCGCCGAATGGGTGGAGGAGGACTGCCCTGAACCTTTGGCAGAGGTTTCACGATCTCATCTTGACAGGCTACGTGCACAAGCCGAAGGGATGAACCGTTTGCTTGACGATTTACTTTCCTACTCTCGAGTTGGTAAAGCCGGTGAGCAGCGTGAGTCCGTCGATATTAACGCTCTCGTTCCTCAGCTTTTCGATTTTCTTGCCCCACCAGAGCACGTTGAATTGCAGATTGAGGGTGAACTACCCACTCTGACAACAACGAGAACTGCTCTCGAGCAGGTGCTGAGAAACTTAATCGCTAACGCAATTCAGCATTCCGGGGGTGAAGAAACTAAAGTTGTTGTTTCTTATCGGCTTCACAAAGGCATGCACTGTTTTTGCGTCGAGGACTTTGGGAATGGTATCGAACCAATTTATCACGAACGCATTTTTGAATTGTTTCAGTCACTTGACTCCGGTGATGAGAACACAGGTTTGGGGCTTGCCCTCGTCAAGCGACTTTGTGAGCGAGTCGGCGGCAAAGTTTGGGTGGAGTCGGAATTGGGCAAGGGAGCCCGCTTCTTTTTCACTTGGGTGTAGTCAAACTCCATCCAAACGAGTCAGTGTTTTCGTTTGCCACGAACGACACTTGCGAAGAACAATCGTTCACATGTCAATGCGTGAGTATTCGCGTGATTAGAGCCGCGTGGGCGCAGAGAACTGAGCTTGGAGACTTCGAATGGGTGCGACTGGCTTTTCCGGCAGAGCCAGCGCCACCCGGGTGTTGGGCTGTCTTTAGTCAACGTGAATTTAGTCACCATGAATCC
>CAZPTT010000111.1:0-9330 GCA_964589435.1 uncultured Pirellulaceae bacterium | reverse complement strand
AGAGAACTGAGCTTGGAGACTTCGAATGGGTGCTGTTGGGCTGAGCCGGCTGAGCCAGCGCCACCCGGGTGTTGCGCTGTCGGGTGTTGGGCTGTCGGGTGTTGGGCTGTCTTTAGTCAACGTGAATTTAGTCACCATGAATCCCGACTCTGATCGTCAACGCTTCTTAAACGCCAAGATCGGAAACGTGAAATAGCGATTCAAATTTGACTCCGACATCCGCGAAGATCTTGGCTGACGTGTCGCCTCGATCCACGATGGCAATCAAACGCTCGACCACCAAGCCGTGATTGCGGGCGTGTTCGATAGCGCGAAGGGAGCTTCCTCCGGTTGTGATGACGTCCTCCACCATGACCGCCGTTTGGCCGGCGATGACCGGCCCTTCGACTTGCTGTCCAGTTCCATGTTCCTTGGCTTCTTTACGCACGATGAAGCCATTCAACGAAATGTTACGCTGCCAAGCGCACGTGATGACGGCTGCTGAAATCGGATCGGCACCGATTGCCATGCCGCCAACGCAATCGGGCAAGTCGCTTTCGATTCGATCAAGGATTCCTGCGGCGATCAAATTGGCCCCTTCGCCATTGAGTGTCAGGCGACGGCAATCGAGGTAGTAAGAAGCTTTCTTGCCAGAAGCCAACGTAAAATCGCCGAATTTCAGGGCCGATGATTTGATCAATTCAAGCAGTCGATCTTGGTCGTACAACGATTCGCTCCAGTCTGAGGGGGCCGAGGGGTTTCAAATATCTCTAAATATGATGGGCACGAAATAGTCTCGTCAATGACCGACATCAGAATTCGATGATTTCGCCGAACCTCACTGACGACCAGTGGAAGACTTCAACGAGGGCAAACGTTAAGATGGCGATCTGAGAACACGTTTCGCGGATGTTTAATTTGCAACCGTTTCCATTCGATTTCCGTCGTGATTCATTTTCCCGAAACATCATGCGGTTCGATGAATGACGACACGGATCAGTAGATTAACTTTACTTCGTGAAGCGACGGTGTTTTACTGTGACCTTTACTGGCGATCCGTAAAACGAATTAGTGTCATCCAGCGGCATTGCCCCTAAACAACTCTTGAACGGACTTGAATCTTCCATGGATCTGGACTCGCAGTCAAAAAAAAATTCTACTGCCCCGCGAAATGCGGTTGTCCTAGTGGTCGATCAGTTGACGGCCTCCATGCTTGGACCTTACGGCAATACGCTATTTGAAACCACGAATTTCAATCGCTTGGCTGCCCGCTCGCTTCTTTTTGATTTTGCGTTCGCCAATTCGCCATCTCTGTCAGAGGCTTATCAGAGTTTCTTTTCTTTTGGCAAGAACAGGAGCGATGGAAGCAGAGAATCGGATGTAGATTCCGATTGGGATTGTTTGCCTTCGACGTTGGCTTCGTACGGGGTCGATACGGTATTGCTGACAGACGAAGAAAGCGTTGGCGAACATCCGCAAGCGCGTTTCGATCGCGTCATCTCTTTTCAACATACAACCGCCGCTCAGTCCGCATCCTCGGCCGCTGAGACTCAGTTGGCCAGCTTTTTTGCTCAGGCTGCCGCCTGGTTAACCGAAGAAATGAGCCCAGGCAGTCTGTGTTGGCTGCACTCACGCGGGCTGAGTGGAGACTGGGATGCTCCTTATCAGTATCGACAACGGTTGGCAGACTCGGACGATCCGGATCCGCCGACATTCGTCAAGTCTCCAGAGCTATGGCTAAATCCAGACGACGTTGATCCGGATGAATTGCTTGGCTTGCAACAGGCTTCCGCAGCGCAGGTCGTTTTGCTGGACGAGTTCTTGGGCGTCTTGCTTGATCTTATGGAAGGACAGCCGGGTTGGGAGTCGACTTTGTTTTGCTTGGTCAGTCCGCGAGGGTGTGCACTTGGAGAACACGGGCTTGCCGGTGCCGGCGCGCAATTGTTTGAAGAGTCAGTTCATGTGCCATTTTTGGTTTGTCCACCCGCTGCTGTAGATCCCGTCAGGCCAGATCTTGCTGTTGAAGATCTGAATGAACCTTTGAGTATAGGGGATGAAGCGACTGCCGATTTGCCGACCGTCGATTCGTCGGCCGCAACGTTTGATCAAGTCAGTGAATTGAGACTGGCTTCAACATTGAGAGCGACCCGCAGTAGCGTTCTTGTTCAGCCTGATTTGGTTTCCAGAATTGCACACGATTGGGTCTCTGAGGGACTGACCGATGTGCAATGGCTCAAGCCCAATGCTGATCCGTCAAAGACAGATCAGTCGAACTCTGACACTGGAGAAAATGCGGAACAGGTGGCGTTGGTAGAAGATGCAGGAACCTTTGACGGAAACGAGGGCGAGAATCCCGATGCGTTTATGGATCGGCTGGCCAAAATCGCGAGCGTCTTGCCCGACAAGCGAACGGAATACGTTTTGATTTCCAGCAACGAACAGGATTCGCTTCAGACCCATGCTTGGAAATTGATCCGCTCAAGAATGGGCGGTGTTCAACTTTATTCCAAGCCAGACGACCGGTGTGAGGTTAATGATGTTAGTGATCGCTGCTCGGATATCGTTCGCAAAATGACTGTCTTGATGGATCACTTGCTGGAAGAAGGAAAGCCTGAGCGAAGTCGCCAGGTTAAGCTTTCCGACGATTTGGCCTTCGGAATCAACTAAGTTCAGCGATCGGTTAACAATTGATACCGGGCAGTGCTGCGTAAGCTGTCCAGTTTTCCTGTCTTGCGGAATAGTGCTATCAGTTTGGGGTGATCGCAATGCTCGGTTGGGGTAGTTGCCCCCATATTCGATTGGTAAAGTCCCTGCCTTGCCATGCAAGCAATGTTACTTGAACGACCTGCTGGGTGAAAAATGATCGGACAAGGAAGTCCGAGTCCATTCCTGCGTTTCGACTCCGCTAAAACTTTCAAAGGATTCTGGAAAGTTGCGTTCGCGGTGTTGCTGTGTTTTTGCGCGCAGCTCGGGGTCGCGAATTCAATCGTTAGCATTTTTCGTTCTGGCAAATTTTGTTCCAGCACTTCGTTGTTTGCCCAAACGAATCAATCATCTTCCCAGCGGCCACCTCCGACAGAAAAATTTGCCTCGACTTTGATCGAGAGTGCGCCGAGCCGAAGTACTTTATTCGGAAACGGCATGGCTGGAAACAGGTTAGCGCCCCGAATTTCAGACAACGGTAGTGCAGGCAATTCTCGGAATGACGGTGATGAGATTGAGTTACGTTTTTCATGGGGAGGTGGAGAAAGCCGCCAATGGGTCGGTTCGGTATCTGTCTCACAGGGGCAACTTTCCAATGCGAAAACGTTGGGGCTGACTAGTGACGCTTCCGGTTCGGTATTACTTTCCGATGGTCAAGTAAAAGTTAACCAATGGACGAGTACCAACTACGGCGGAGCCGACATCAAGTTAAAAGTTGAAGAAGACGCAGCGCTGACGGTTATTCTTTACCCGGCCAATGTGCCAGAGTTGAAAATCGAGCGGACGATTTCAGTTTCTGAGCTTATCTCTGGCACGTTCAACGAAGAGCTTGATGCGACCGGCAACCGGTTTTCAATCGCCCGGACACCAGGCGACTTCTTGCGAGTCGATTTGAATCGGGATCATCTTGTTTTCTCTCCGCGAGAAACGTTTGAGATTGGAGTTAGGGCGAACCGAACTCAGATTTCGGCCAAAGCTGCCAACTGTCGTTTCCGTTTGACTTCCGTCCATTCAAAAGTGCCGGTATCTAAATGGACCAAAACTGTAACGATGGAACTTGATCGCACCGGATCAGGAAACGCCGGTTTGGTTCGTATTCCGATTCCATCTAGCGAAGGTGTTTACAATCTCGAAATCGAAGTCGAGCCAAGTTGGTATCAAGCTTCGTTTCGCGGAAAATCAAGTGTACGGCGAACCGTCCAGTTTGTTGTTATCAATGAAAACGCTCCTCGACAAAATGAAAATGACGCATGGCGATTAGTTTCTACGATTGATCCGACCAAGTCACTCGAGTCGGAATTGGCGCCGAACTTGACGATACCCCCATTCGCCCGCTACGGCCAAACGGCTCATAAATCAATCGGCAACCAACTTCGCCGCGCGGTCGTTGTTGATCAAAAACCGATGCTGGAATTGGCATCGGGAGGTTGGCAAGCCATTCCGATTGATGTGGAACAAATTGACCGGCCGCATGTGGTCGAAATTGAATTTTTGGCGGATCAGCCGACTGCGATGGGAGTCAGTCTTTTACAGACCGACGAAAGTGGACAGGTTCCCTTATTCGGGTTCGATTCTGGTGTCGTGGTCCCCAAAACCGTCGTCGATTCCGTGGCAACGGAAGATGGACGGATTCGCGAAACGCACCGAGTCGTGTTTTGGCCACGCATTAAGAATCCCTATTTACTGCTGGCCAATCGCCACAGTTCTCGGCCTGCGGTTGTCGGAAAGATTCAGGTTCTCAGCGGCCCCAGTCGGTTGCCAAGCAACAAGGATTTCACGAACGATGCGAACGGCAGTGCCCAAGGCAGTTTGCATTCAACCAATTTGCAGCAACGAAAGTTCATGGCATTCTATGAGTCGCCGCTATTCCCAGAGAATTTTGGGGCAAGTGAAAAGATCGACCCAAATGTAGGCCAGCCGCTGGACGACTGGAAGATGTTCTATCAAGGGGCCGATCGGTTTGTTCAGTACTTGAAAGCGAACTCATACCGAGGCGCGTTCGTTTCGGTTGCTTGCGATGGCAGCTCGATCTATCCCAGTCAGATCTTGGATTCTTCGCCGAAGCACGACAGTGGAATCTTCTTTTCAAACGGTCAAGATCCCGTTCGCAAAGACGTTTTGGAAATGCTGTTTCGGATGTTTGAGCGTGAAGGTTTGGTGTTGGTGCCGACGTTGGCACTTTCTGGGCCGATTGCGAAAATCGAAGAAGCCCGGCTACGTTCCAACGGCAACGATCAATATGAGATGGTGGATCAAAACCAAAATCGGTTATCTAGAGAACAAAGAGCCGATTTGCCAATCTACAATCCGCTGAACCGCCAATTGCAAAAACTGGTCACGGATGTGGTTGGAGAAGTGTCCGATCGTTACGGACGCTACGAATCGTTTTCTGGGCTCGCTCTCGTTTGTCGCCCCGATACGATCACGCTCTTGCCGGGACGCCAATGGGGTTATGATTCGGCGACGATTCAGCAGTTCTTTCAAACTGTGTCCGTTCGGGCTCCCGTGCAATGGTTGGAGGTGCAGCAATTACTCGCCAGTTCATTGGAGGAACCGTGGCTTCGATGGCGCGCCAATCAGATGTCGCTGTGGTATCAGTCAATGTTGGCTTCGCTTCGCATGCATGTCCCGGAGGGAAAGTTATATCTCGCGCCAGTTGACCTTTATCGAAACGAAGAATTGAAGGCTTCGCTCAGTCCGACCCTCCATTCGAATGCCGACTTTGAATCGCAAATGCTCAACATCGGATTAGATGCGCAGGCGATCGCTCAAACGCCGGGGCTTGAATTGCTTAAACCTCACCGCGTTTCTCCCAATGATTCATTGGCAGCGAATCGAGTTGAAATCAATGTTGCGGATTCTCGACAGACCGATGAATTTTATCGCAGCTCAGGATCTTCCGCTGAATTGTTCACACACCGAATTTCTTGGGCACACTTTGAACAGCTTCAACAGCAAAACCCGTTTGGCAATCAGCAGTCGACAATTATGCGACTGCAACAACTGACTCCAGCAGCCCAATGGAATCGACAAAGATTTCTTAACAGCCTGCGTGTCAATGATTCGAGAATGATGATCGATGGTGGCTGGATGATCTCGATGGGCGAAGAAGGAGATTTGAAAGAATACGTCGATGTCTTCAATAGGTTGCCCGATGTCGATTTTGTAGATGTCCGACTTGCAAAGTCGTTAGAACGATTCGATCACGCGACCATGCCAGTTGTCGTCCGCCAGGTTCAGTCAAACGGTCAGTCATATTTTTACGCCGTCAACGCTTCGCCATGGCCTGTCAAAGTGAAGTTGGCACTTAGAACAGCGACCGCCGCCGCAGCGGAAGACTTAGCGGGACTCGAATCATTTTCAGACCAAGCATTTACTGTCACTGAAGAAAGTGACCAACCACTCATTGAATTTGAAATGCAGCCACTAAGTATCTGTGGAGCTAAGTCGTCGTCTCCTTTTGAAGTGGCTGACTACGAATTTGAATTGCCCGGGAATGCTGCTGATCGTCTGCGAAAACAGGTCAATCTACTACAGGCCAAGTTGGCCGAATCAAGCCAAGTGGCTGGGCTTCCTGTGCTGAAAAACTCAAGCTTCGAACTGTTCGACCAGCCTTCACTAAATAATTGGGACTACGGCCAGCAGTCAACGGCCAAGCTACAGCTCGATACTGAAAACGCATTTCAAGGCAGGGTTTCACTGGCGTTGAGGAATACCGAGACAACTCCCGTGTGGATTCGGAGTAACGTTTTCGAGCCACCTAAAACTGGACGGTTGTCGGTTTCCGTTTGGTTGAAAACAGATGATCCGACCGAACAACCGCCATTGCGTTTGGCGATCGAGGGAAAGGTTGGCGAGTCCAGCTACTATCGTTTCGGCTCGGTCGGCAGTCTTTCTCCCAACCCACAATCCAATCAGATCAATGATCAGTGGCAACGATTTGCGGTCCATTTCGATGACTTGCCGGTCGAAAGACTAACGAGCCTAAGAATCGGATTCGATTTGATGGGCAAAGGCAACGTTCAATTGGATCAAGTTGAAGTCTTTGACCGTTGGTTCGATAAGAATGACACAAAAGTAATTACTCAACGTTTGGCAAGTTGTGGGCCATTGTTGGCAAATCAAGCAACGTTTGAAAGTTGCCGCCTGCTACTCAATGGATACTGGCTGCAGTTTTTAGATGAACATTTCGGCGAAAGTGTTGAACAAGTGAATCCAGAGCTGACCACGCCTGCCACAGAATCCGGGCCGATCATACAAGCCAATCCTGAAGTAGAAGAACGCGGCAAGTCAATGTTTCGCCGATTTCGAAAGTTTGGTCAGCCCCGCAAGCCATCGATGCGTTAGGGGTTTGTAGATTACCGCGTGAAACGAACGATGACGAACAACGACCTTTACTCCACGAACGGTTTCACGACGTTGGACACTATCGTTTCGAGTTCGGCTTGCCCTGATTGGAACTCAATCGCGACCAGCAGTGCGAAGACGGGCAAGCCTTCGATTTGATTGCAGCCAACCTTTACCAAGTCTTTGTGTGTACAGACGATCGCTGACGCACCTGCGCTTCGAGTAAGTCTTGCGATATCGGCAAGGTCAGCCCGGGAGTAGGCGTGATGATCTGGAAACGAACGGTTGCCAATCACACTCAGGTTCAAGCTTTCCAAAGTTCCAGCGAAGCCAAGTGGATTTCCAATTCCGCAAAATGCGAACAATGACTCAGTTTCGAGATGAGAAAGGGCATGTTGTTGCCCGTCGAATTGAAGCCAGCCCAAAGGTTTTGTGTGAGTCAACGCCATGGCCGGCGGGGTCTGTTTGAAATTCAGATTTTCGATCCGCTGCCGAATCGAGCGGATTGTTTGATCGTCAACCAGATCGCAACGCGTCAGCACAATCGCGTTGGCTCTTTTTAGACCGGAAATTGGTTCACGCAACAGGCCGCGAGGTAGAAGTCGACCGTAGCCAAATGGGTTGGTGGCATCAATCAGTACAATGTCCAAGTCCCGATGTAGTTTGCGATGTTGAAATCCGTCATCAAGTAAAAGAACTTGCGACTCTAATTCTTCAACCGCAATTGAGGCGACTGAGTGACGATCAGGGTCTTGAAGGTGCGGAACATCAGGAAGCCGTAGCTCCATTTCCATGGCCTCATCGTTTCTGCCGTCGCTGTTTTTCGGGTCGGCACCATAGCCACGACTAATCACGGCAACCCGAATCTGAGTTGTTCTGAGAAACTGAGCCAGCCAAATGACCAGCGGCGTTTTTCCCGAGCCACCCGTCGTGATGTTCCCAACCGAGATGACGGGCACATCGACTTTTCGTACTTGCTGACGATCATCGTTGGCGATGGCACGGTCATACCGTAGGTTTCGGATGAAAATCGCAAGGCGATAAATGGGCGTTAGCGCACTCAGGCCAATGCGGATCAATGACGCAATCACGCCCCGCCGTTTGCCGCTGATCGTCTCTAGCATTTTCTGTGTGTCGAACATCCCGCTCAGTATGAGAGGCGCGGCGGCTTTGACAAGGCCAGTGGACATCCAAGTCAATTCGGAAACGCTATACTCTTGGTTGCAGCTCGAATTCAACGCGGGCTTGCATTTGAAACAAGCTCAATCAAGTACACCATTCATATGAAAACCCGCAATCCATTTGCGGTCGAACAATCATGGCTTCTAATAACGACGATCGCGAACAACTGGAAACGAACGATGACGGGGCTGAATCGGCTGCACCACAATGGAAGCCGTTAACCCGATTGCAACGTCGAGTCGCCGGCGTTTTGATTGAGAAATCAAAAACCACTCCGGACGCCTACCCGATGTCACTGAACGGCGTCAAAGTAGCTTCCAATCAAAAAAGTAACCGTGCGCCAAAGATGGACTTGGAAGAACATCAGGTCGAGGATGTGCTCTATGAGTTGCGGCATTTGGGTGCGGCCGTGGAAATTCACTCCGGTGGTCGAGTGCCAAAGTTCAAGCATCAGATGTACGAATGGCTCTGCGTTGACAAAGCTGAATTGGCGGTGATGGCCGAGTTGTTATTGCGTGGCGAACAAACGATCGGTGAATTGCGAGCGCGGGCTGCGCGGATGGAAAAAACGATCACGGGCATTGGAGAGCTTCGTCCTGTTCTAGAACTCTTGAAGCAAAAGAACTTAATCGTCGAGTTAACGCCGACCGGACGAGGTCAAACGATCACCCACAATCTTTATCAGCCTGATGAGATTGAAAGATTGAAGAAGGAATTTGGTACGGTCGATGCTGGGCCGACTGAAAAAACTCTGCAAGCACATCCTCAATCAACAGGGACTGCTGCGTCTGTTCAGGCAGCCATTGCTCCCGTCAAAGACGCTGAATTGTCTTCGTCATATAAAACTGAAACACCAACAGACGAACAGCAAGCTGCTTCGTCTGCTTTACAGGAGCGTGTAGAAGTGCTTGAAGAACAGGTCGGCGAATTGGAAAAGGTTGTCGCCAAGCTTCGAGAGCAGCTTGATGAATTGCTCTACTAGCTATTCAAACTGAGCGGTTGTCGGCCGCTATCAAGGAACGTCAGCGACGATGATACGGCAAAACACGAGCCTATCACTCAAGCTGAAGTTGCCGTAACTGCGCTTCACTTGTTACGGCCTACTTTCTTACGATCCGC
>CAZPTT010000110.1:14543-21869 GCA_964589435.1 uncultured Pirellulaceae bacterium | reverse complement strand
GGAACGACCTCAAAGCAAATCGCCGACATTCTGACCAAGACGGCCACGGTTTAAAGTCAAAACCGTCCTCAGCCTAAAGTGGTCTCAATCGCCAATCGATAGGCTGAGATATATCGAAGTATCAGCGATTTGTCGTTGAATTGGCTGATTCAGAAAGCATTTCCTCGAATCGCGAAATGCGTTCATCTACGAATAGTTGACGATCAAATTGATCGCGTTGTTCGATCGCGGTGTCGGAAAGCCGTTGTCGTAGTCGTTTGTCCTCAGCGAGTCGCAGGATCGCATCTCGAAGGTCGGCGACTTCGAATTTTGAGATGACCAAGCCGGTTGATTCGTCTTCGATAACTTCTCTGCACCCTCTCGAATCATAGGTAATCACCGGCACACCCATGGCCAGTGACTCCATTAAGTTGACCGGCATGCCTTCCCTGCGACTTGGGAATACAGTCACCTCGCTGACAGCCAGGAATTTCTGGACTTCGTTTGACCAACCGACGTGAGAAATTTTCGGATGATTAAGAACAGCGCGCTCTTCTTCATCAGATAGCCCGCTGCGATGCATCGGGTCTCTTGATCCGCAGACAATCATTCTCAAATTTGGGGTTTTGCTTTGTGCTTCGAGAAAAGCGCGCATCGTCAACGCGTAGCCTTTGAATTCAATGGTTCGACCGATGTAGACGAAAACGAGTTCGCCAGCCTGGACGTTGGCTTCTTCTATTGCCGCCGCTCGTTGCTTGGCAGTAATTCTAGCGGCATCAAAAATATTCAAATTGCAGCCAATCCCGTATCCAGGTTGCCGAAAGACGTTGCTTCCCACATACCTGGAAAGGGCCGTGGCGTCGTCGTCAGTAAGGACGCCAATTTTGGTCATGCGTCTGGCGGCCCAACATTCGGCGGATGATTCAATCAGCCATCTTATGCCAGTTTGATTTGGAAAACGCAGGCCGTGCACGGTGGCAAGGATCGGCGGCCAACTCGTTTTCTTTGCAAGCGCCGTCGTTATCATCGCGGCGGAGAAATGAACATCAATTATGTCCGGCTGAATTTCTGCAACCAGTGCTCGTAGTTCTTTGGCGGCTTTCCAATGGTCGAGCGGATTGGCTCCGCGTGGAAAATTGATCCGGTGACACTGGACGCCGTCGGTCGACGTTTGGCGGGTTTCAAAATCGAAATCGGAAGAAGCCCAATGGACTTCCCATTTGTTCGCAGCAAGTTGCTTGCAGACTCGATTTAGGAACATCGTGTAGGTTGCGAACGTCGGAGCGATGACAAGAATTTTCATGATGGGTTCGCCTCGCCTGCAGCAGCTTTGTCAGTTGATGCGGGATGGGTACTACTTGCTCTCAACCGAATTGGACGAATTTTTGAAGTTTGCCAAGTTTGAAGCTCTCAATTCGTCAGCAAGTAAACGCCCGAGTGGTTTGGCAAATTGTATGATCCTCCCGCAATGCTCCGCATGCCAGAGCATGTAGCCACCGATGACATTTCCGCCCATCAATGGGCCAATGACGTGCAGGCCATCGCTTGCCGACAGATCATCGTCCAATCTGAAACCGTGCCCCGAGCGATTGGCTGCGCAGAGTTTCCGGGCCAACAGTTTTCGTATCAGCGGTGAAGTAGAACTCTCTGACAACCGTTCAAAGCCTGTGCAATTGATGGCGATCTGAATCTTGAATTCGGACCTCAGTTTGGCGTTGTTCTCATCGATGTAGTCGATATCGAATCCACTCGAATCGTGGTTGCCTATTCCCGCGTATCGCCCTTTCAAGACTTCAATCTTTCCTGCTGACCTTAGTTGGTCGACCGCGTTGACGTACTCGGCTCCCGCGCGGCGCTGCCTTCTTCCCAACTCGACACCATAGCGCTCAACAAAAATGAGCTTCTCTTCGTGGTTGAGCGTTTGGATAAGTTGGTTCGTCTCGCGAGTTATTGAGTCAAAATAGATTCGAAACGGAATCCCATCGGATTGAGCTTGGTTGGTGTCAACGATAGCAGCATTCCAAATCCGTTCGGCCGTCAATGCTTTAGTTGAGCGAAGGGAGACGAGGCTTGCCGGCTCAAAGTCATTGGTGGCGATGGGAGCCTCAAGTCGATTTGGCAAAGTTCCGCTTGTGGAGAGGACGTAAATCTTGTTGATGCGATCACGTAACAACTTGTAGTCGCAAATACTATAAATGGCTTCCATCGTACTTGCGTTAGAGCCGACAATCAAAATGTTCGCTTCATTGAACTGGTGCTTGGTTAGATGATCGCTTGCCTTCTCCAGCCGTCTGGTTAGGCCCGGGCGATAGGGGGCGTCGATGAAATGGCCGCCCAATTGGTGCGAGTAGGCTGTTTTGTCAAAAACCGAATTGAACGGTGGGCTGCCGATCGCCAACACAATTTTTCGAGAACTAAATCGGCTTGCTTGACTATTATTTTTTGCTTGAATGTCAAAGCCGAAATCTGTTCGGCTGATGTCGTTGACCAGGGCGTTGATAAACTTGCAATCGACCAATTTTTTTGACTGGGCTTCATCCAAAGCCTGTTTAGCCATTTGTGCCAAGTACAGCCCAAACAAATATCTTGGCAAGTAAAGCTTGTCCCACGAATTGGCTTCGATTGCAGCTGCGTTTTCATCTAGCCAGAGGGTGGTCTGCTCTCCACCGGTTTCGGCCAGCGTTTTCAACGCCCATTCTTTGTTTGTTGAAAGCCATGTCTTGAATTCGTCGATTTCCGGGGCTGGCAAAAACTCCTCTAAATTGGTGATGATCAAAGAGGTTTTGCCCGCGCGATCTCCATAGGGTACACCGACAAAAAAAGTATCAGCCTCGTCAATGATGCCAATTTTTACAGGGGCGCTGCCGGAAACGTTTGTCAGTTCTTTCAGAAGATTGATCAACGTCATGGTGGATGACAATCCGGATCCGACAAACACGAGATCAAATTCGTCAGTTTCAATTTCACTTTCGGTCGGCGGCGGAGTTCGTTGCTTGATGATCCGCGCTGGATTACCCACGGCGGTGCAGTAGTCGGGTATGTCGTTAATCACAACAGCACCCGCACCGATCGTACACCACTTCCCGATGGTAACACTTGGGATGACGGTCGCTGCAGCGCCGACATGAGTGCCCTCGCCAATCTTAACATGGCCGCATAGAGCAACTTGAGGAGAGATGTGAGCGAAGTCGCCGATAACATTGTCATGGTCAACACTGGCCGCCGTATTGATCAAGACGTGTTTTCCAATAATTGAATTGGATTGAATGATGGCGCCGTGCAGAATGACGGTTCCCTCACCGACGTTTGCAGAATCGGAAATGATCGCGGACGGATGGGTGCCGATGCCATATTCAATTGGTAAGAGTGATGCGATTTCAGCACGATTCGCATTGTCTCCAATGGCGATGATCATGGGATGGTCGAGAGCTGGGAAGTTATTCCCCAGCAACTTGATCCCGAATTGATCCTGACTTGCCCGGGTGGCGTCGTCATCAAATATTCCGGCGACTTCGATCCCGTTATCTCGCAACGTTTCAGTGACAACGTTCGAGTGGCCGCCAGCTCCATAGAGGAACATGCGATTTTTAGACATCGCTTTGGCGTCCTTGTAAATTTAAGAGTTCAAAATTGCCAAAACGAACCGGCTTTCGGCCTATGTTTGAGGGCAGAAAATTTGAGGGCTGAAAAGCAATCATTCGGTGCCGATCTCCAAAAACTCTAAGATCGATTTGTTGACCTTGTGAACGTCGTATCGTTTTTCAGCTATTTCACGCCCACGCTTGCCCATTTCTTCTCGCAGCTTCGCATCCTTACCAAGTTGGATCATTGCCTCAGCTAGTGGTTGAACTGATTTGATCGGAACCAATAGTCCATTTTCGCCGTCGATTACCGGCTCTCGGCAACCCGGTGAGTCCGTCGTAATTACCGGGCGTTGCATTGACAACGCTTCTAAAACGGTGCGAGGCGTACCTTCTCGATACGAAGGTAACACGTAAACGCTACATTGGTCGAAAGCAGGTCGCACATCATCGAGACCGCCCAAGAATTCAATCTTTCCTGATTCAATCCAACCGTTTAACTCTTCCTCACTGACAGCTGAAGGTCCCGACTCCATCGTGCCTGCAAACAGAAAACGACTTTCAGGTAGCTCTTTTCTGACAATTTCTGTTGCTTCGATATACTCGCGAATTCCTTTTTCACTTACCAGCCTCGCGATCATCAGGTAAACCGGTTTTTGGGGAATTGGTGAGGGTTGGTAGTGCGCGACGTCGACGCCCGAACCGTTGACGACGCCGGTTTCTTGGTTCTTTATGAATGCCATTTCTTTGAGCAACTGCAAATCATCAGGATTCTGGCAGAGTACTAGGTGTGCTTTTCTCAAAGCTGTTTTAAGTAGTCCGCGGGCTGTTTTCATGATCAGACCGCTGATTCCGGCTTCCTTGCCGACAAAAGAAAATCCTAATCCTGTCATTAACGCGACTCGTTTGGGAACGCCAGCCAACCAGGCCGCCAACGTTCCATAGATCACTGGTTTCACTGTGTAGCTAAGGACAATGTCGGGCTTAAGGTTGCGAATGAGCCAATACAATCGCCACAAACTTAGCAAGTCTTTGACTGGGCTCAACCCGGTTCGGGCCAAAGTGATCTCGTGGGGAACACAACCCATCTCAGCCAACTGCTCTGCTGTAGCATCAGACATTTCGGGGCCACCGCCGTGAACCTCACAGCCACTTTTTCTTAATGACTTGAGCAGTTCACCGCGAAAATAAATGAGCGAAGGGGAAATGCTCGCCAATACCAAAACGCGCGGCTGGCGTTTGGTAGCGGAAGCTTTCATGGTTGCTCTTGTTTTTTGGAATGAATTCACGGTGTGAGTCTAGGTGAGTAAGAAGTTTTAAGTTTTGGTTTTGGAAAAAGAAGCATCAACGAGAGAGTGGCTAAGAATTTGAACTCCCTCGAAATTTCTCTTTAGTTACATGCCCGGCCTCTGAAATGTCCGACCGTTTCACGACTTTGATGAACGTCATGAGAATGATTTTGATGTCAAGCCAAATGGTTCGGTTCTCGACGTACCACGCGTCCATCTCAAGCTTGTCGTCCCATTGAATGGCGTTGCGTCCGTTAACTTGAGCCCAACCGGTAATTCCTGGTCGGACATCGTGTCTTTTCTGCTGACGCTGGTTGTAGAGCGGCAGATACTCGACCAACAAAGGTCGCGGACCGACGACACTCATTTGGCCTTTGAGAACGTTCCAGAATTCAGGAAATTCATCGAGACTTGATGCACGCAAAAACGTGCCGAATCCGGTCATGCGTTTGGCATCCTCCAGCAATTCACCGGACTCATCTCGGGCGTCTGTCATGGTACGGAACTTGATCATCTCAAACAGTTTTTCATCCTTTCCAGGACGGATTTGCCGAAAGAAGACTGGGCTGCCGATTTTCCAGCGAACCATTACCCAAAGGACTAACCACAAAGGCGCGCAAACGATAAACACGACAAAGCATGCCAGTAAGTCAATCGATCGTTTTGTGAAATTTCTGATCATGATTTTCTCAAGACAGAGACTCTTTGAATGTCGAGACCACTCGCTCCAAGTCTGCTGTCGATAAATTCGAGCCGCTTGGCAGGCAGAGTCCGTCTTCAAACAACGACTCACAAACGTTTCCGCCACGCATACGGCGGTGCGCGAATACCGGTTGCATGTGCATTGGTTTCCAAAGCGGTCGAGACTCGATGTTTTTTTCAGCTAACGCCAAGCGAATATGTTCGCGGTCGATGCCGGCTTTGGCAGGATCTATTTTCATCGCCGTCAACCATCTAGTTGAATAGAAGCCCTCAGGCTCGGGCATGAATTCGATAAAATCGAGATCCGCGAATTGGTCTTTGTAAAACTCAAAGTTGGCGCGACGACTGGCGACCCGGTTGTCAAGAACTTCCAACTGTCCACGTCCGACGGCCGCCAATAAATTACTCATTCGGTAGTTGTAGCCAACGTGCGAATGCTGATAGTGCGGAGCTGGATCACGAGCCTGTGTCGATAGGAACCTGGCTTTGTCTGCCCATTCTTTATTCTCAGTGACCAGCATGCCACCGCCGCTGGTCGTGATGATTTTGTTCCCATTAAAACTGAAACACGCCAGTTTGCCGAACTGACCTGCTGGTCGATTCTTGTACTTCGCCCCCAGCGCTTCGGCGGCATCCTCAATCAACGGAATTTCGAAGCGATTGCAAATTTCTACAATTGGATCGTAGTCGCAGCATTGTCCATTGACGTCAACGGTCAGGACGGCCGCTGGCATACGTCCGTCTTTTTTGCACTGCTTCAATTCGTCTTCAAGCAGATTCGGATCCATATTCCAAGTGCGTAGGTCGCTGTCAAGGAAAACGGGATTGGCGTGACAGTATTCAATCGCATTGGCCGTCGCGACAAATGTAAACGACGAAGTGATCACATCATCGCCAGGCTTGACGCCAACCAACTGTAAAGCCAAGTGCAGAGCCGACGTTCCGCTGGCCAAAGCCACGGCGTTATCCATGCCGACGGTCTCGGCAAACTCTTTTTCCAGCCCATCAACATGCGGGCCAAGCGGAGCAATCCAGTTGGAATCGAATGCGTCAAGCAGCAATTCCCGCTCACGCCCCGACATGTGGGGCGACGAAAGCCAAATCCGTTCGTGTTGTTCAGGTGTTGTCATGATTTAGAATTTAAAGTTTCTGTCGATTGATTGGTGACGTTCGTGTTTCAAAACGTCTGCGACGGACTGAGCAAAGAAAGGCTACTTTGAAACGAGTTCTTCGACTTCGTTCAAATCTGTTTGGGAAGCAGGCGTCTGGACGCTTCCTCGACTTTTGTGATCCCAATCGCCGGCAAGTTCCTTCAGGTTCTCAATGACGACGGGCGCGGTGACCTGCAAACAGTATCGCTGTTCAACAATTTCGCGTCCGACCAACCCCATTTGGACTCGCTTCTCAGGGTTCTCAATAAGATCTAGTAAAGCATTATGCCATTCCTCTTCCGTGGTGCATAGAAATCCATTTTCTGGTGAAACGATTTGGCCATTGACGCCCACCGGCGAACCAATCACCGCTTTTGAACAAGCCATATACTGGATTAGTTTGTAGCCACACTTCCCACGCTCCCATGGACTATCAGGTAGCGGCATGACCCCGAGGTCACACTCCGATAGCATTTCAGATTCTCGTTGTTCTTCCCACTGGAGCTGCTCTACGTTGATGCCTGGCATGTCGATGTCACGGGCTCCAATGACCCGAAACCGCAAGTTGTGATTGCGACTGAGTTTTTGCAGAGGCTTTTGGAGCATCTGTAAATATTTCGTTGT
>CAZPTT010000110.1:0-14443 GCA_964589435.1 uncultured Pirellulaceae bacterium | reverse complement strand
GCCAAACCGGTGTTCGTCGTAATTATGAAAAATGGCGTCGTCAAAGTCCATGACGTATCGCCGTCGTCGCAGAAGCAATTGTTCGAACCAAGCGGGCATCCACGGAAACAGCTCTTTTTCAATCCAAACAATGTCCGCATTGTTTCGGAGTAACATCGCGGCGCGTTGAAAATAGCGTCGTGAGACCTTTAAAAAACCATGGTTCCCACGAGTGTATCTTCGCTTTAAATCAGCGTTATTGAAACAGGGACGCACCTCTACCTCAATGTCCGCATCTTCGAAGTATGGAACATACTGAAGGACGCGCATTCGTGAACTCGCCGCCATGTCGTCAAATCGCGTTAGTAACAAGATTTTCATGACAAATCACCGCACTCAAGATTGGAGGAAGATTCGAGACTCACCGGTGACGATTGTTCTTGTTGCCGGTTGGCCACAGAATTGGATGTGGATTGAAGGGATTGTTTTCGCATTAGGTAATACAAAATTGCCGAGTCGACAATTTGTCGTGTACACCATGTGTAGGCTGCACCGTAAACTCCATAATAGTTGACCCAAACGACCAAAAGCCCCAGAAACACTGGAAGCTCAGCCAATCGGGCTAACGTGATCAAATCGGCCCGACCGTAGGCATGAATCATCGAAGTACACAGGACGTTAATGGTTCTGGCGAACACTCCAATACATAGTACTTGGCTGATCCAAAGAGCTTCCACAGGCAATTTCGCACCTACCCAAATTTGCAATACTGAGGGTAGCGCAATCGCCATAGTCAGACAAATCCCGAACATCATCGCGAGGATTCGAATCAGCCAGACGTGAAAAGTCTTCAGGGCTTGCGCCGGATCCGACTGAACCATCGTCGATAGTTGCGGAAACGCAATGGTAGAAATCGCTGTCGTAACAGCGAGGCTTTGCAGGACGACCTCAAACGGAATTGCAAACGCCGAGACCGCTGTCGCTGATATGATTACTGCGATGGCAATCTTTTCGGACTGATTCAAAAAGAAGCTAACCCCGCTGCCGAATGTGAACCAACCGCCAAACCCAATCAACTCACGAGCGATTTTGCGTTTATCTAAATGCGTGTTGCCAACAAGTAAGTTGGCCTGACTCTGAAGTTTGGCGATCGCAAGTCGACGGTAAACAAAAACCGAAATCAGGCGACTGATCAGAAGTGTTGAAATCAACCAAACTAGTTTGATCGTCACCAAGGCCACTAAAAACGGCCCCAGAAAGTTAACGACTCCCAGGAAGATTCGCACGATGCTGATGCCTTTAAAGTCTTGAAAGGCTTCATTGATGCCACGATACGTCGATGACATGGCTTGAACTGGAAGCGTCAACGCGAGTAAGTAGGCGGCCAGTTTGATTTCTGACGCAACCTCTGGAGTGGCTTTGATGAAGTCTGAGAGGCCACAAAAGATCGATACGGAAAATATCAATGCAACGGCTAAACCTGACATGATGGTCAGTGTTACCGCGATTGAAATGACCACTGGGATGTCCTGTTCTTGTTCACGCCCTAACAGTTTGGCAACGAATTGAGTGGTCGCCCGCCCGACGACAAGATCTAACAAACCAGCTTGAGCAATCAATCCCCAGGCGATTGATAGAATGCCAAATCGTTCCAATCCGATCATTGAAATCAACCATGGAATCGTCAGCGCGGCACAAACTGCGGGCGCACCGAGTCCGGCAATGTTCCAGAATATGTTTTTCAAATTCACTGGTAGATTGACCTAGCGCAATTCGATTTCGTTGAGGAGACGATATCGAACGTGATAGATTTAGAAGACTAGGGAAGTGCTTTTCGAATAAAGGTAATTTGTATCGTGACCACGCGAGTGGAACTCGCCGTGAGTGAGATACGAACTTCGATTTTCTGAGTTGTCAGTTATGGCTCGTGTTTCTAGCGTTTTGAAACTTCAGGTTTGGCAAACGCATACACCCGTCTCATGACTTCTCGCTTGACCTTGCCAAGTAATCCGGACTTAAGATAGCGTTGATGGGAACCAATTCGTTTGGGTGATAGTTTTCCCAGAATCTCAGGCGTTGCGTTCTCTTGGGGTAATTCAAGAAATTCTAGCAGCGGTTTGATTACGTTTTTTGGGTCGGTACAAAGCTCTTCATAGCTGAGAACGTGGTGATGCTTGAATTTCGGCGCGTACTCTTCCACTCGATCTGAATAAGCAGCGGTCAATTCGTGCCAGAAGTTGACGTCCGTTTGAATGCCTTGGCCGGGTTTCGGTCTTCGCGTCAACGAGGCCGCGATATCATTCGGATTTCGCCGAATCTGTACCACTTTGGCATCCGGGAAAATTTTCAGGTAAAGCGGTAGGAGAATGCACAGTCGTGGATCCTTAAATCCCCATGGCGAATGCCCATCGTAGCCAGCACGAATGTAATCAGCCAACCAGTGCTTCCTTGCAAACTCGGCTACGATCGGTTCCAAGGCTTCCACCTCTTCGACAGGCATCATAGGAAGATCAGCCCAGCGGTGTGGGGATTCGAAAATCAGATCATCGTGGAGGAACAGAGTCCAGAAACGACATTCGTAGTGCCCCATGTCAGGGCACATAAAAATTCCACACCGATGGATTATCTCTGACAAAATCGAGGTTCCCGAATTATGCATGCCAACGATGAGAACAGGCGGGCTCGGTTGAAATTCTGAACGAGGTAAATTACCCAATTCAAAGTCGATCTTTTTATTGTTGGAAATCATGGAGAACTCAGCGAATACTTAAAAGTGCTTAAACGCGATTGAATCTTTACTGGCTGCTGTGGAAAAACGGGATTACTTGTTTAAGGCGGCACCGGTTGTCGCTTCTCGAAACGAGATACCGTTTTGATCTTTTTCAGATACGATCATGCTCTGGGCCGGCCATTGGATATCTAAATCGACGTCGTCCCAACGGATGCATTTTTCGGCTTTCGGAAAATAAAGGTCAGTACACTTGTAACTAAACAATGCTGTTTCGCTGGTCACGCAAAATCCGTGAGCCAAGCCGGGTGGAACCCACATCTGATGGTGATTTTCGCTTGAAAGGAATCGCCCAACCCACTCCCCGAAAGTTGGTGAGCTTGGGCGTATATCAACGGCGACATCAAAGACTTCACCTTGCAAAACCGAAACCAGTTTTCCTTGGGAGTGTGGTGATTGCCAATGCAGACCTCGCAAGACACCTTTGGCGGAGAACGACAGATTGTCCTGGACAAATACGCTGGGAATTCCGTGTTCCGCGTAGCGTTCTTCTTGATACGTTTCAATAAAGTACCCGCGTTGATCACCAAAGACTTTTGGCTTGATCAACATTACGTCAGCAATTTTGGTTGATTCAATTTCCATGGAAGGAGTAGGGGTTGAGTTGAAAGAGAAGTGGAGCAGTTTTTCAGTTGAGTTGCAGCAGTCCGAGGCGCATCGGCAGAATTTAATATTGGAACTAAAAGTTGAGTTCAGTTTCGTTGTTCGAATAATTCATTTAGTACGAGCGGAACGAAAGTTTCCCAAGCAGGTATCTCAATCCCAAATTGAGCACTCACTTTGTCGTTACACAAACGCGAATTTTTTGGGCGGGCTGCGGGGGTTGGGTATTGTGATGTAGGAATGGGAATGGCAGCGTCTTCCCCCAACTTCAATTCAAAGCCAATCTCTCTAGCTTGGCGAAAAATTTCATTGGCGAATCCAAACCAAGTTGTCTGACCGGCTGGCGTCAAGTTGTAAAGCCCTTCACTACCAATGTCGCGATCCAATAAACCAACGGTCTGGGCGGTCATTTGAGCGATCCAACGAGCGGAGGTGGGAACCCCCAATTGGTCGTCAATGATGTTGAGCCCGTCACGCGTACTCGCAAGGTGCAGCATTGTTTTTAGGAAGTTTTTTCTCCGAGAACTGTAAACCCAACTCACACGAAACACGAGGTGCCGGCATCCGCTTGATTGGATAGCCTTAAGTCCCTCCAGTTTAGTCAAGCCGTACTGGTTGATGGGCATCGTTTCGTCATTTTCAATGTAGGGTTCGGCCTTTTGACCGTTAAAAACGTAATCAGTTGAATAGTCAACCAGCAATCCATCGGTTGATTTCGTCAGGTGAGCCAAGCGAGCTGGAATCTCAGAGTTTAAAAAACGGGCCATTTCAATTTCGGACTCAGCAGTATCAACGGCAGTGTAAGCTGCGGCATTGAGCACAATGGCTGGCTTCAACTCTTGAAAGATTGAATCAAGCAAACTTTCGTTGCCTGGTGCAAGGGCGTTGCGAGGAACAATGGTTATTTGGCCAAAGGGAACGAACGCTCGATGAAGTTCCCATCCGACTTGGCCGTTGGCTCCAAGCAGCAAGATGTTACGCTTCATAATGGTGTTCCACCCATTTTCGATACTCGCCGGAAGTCACGTTTTCAACCCAATCAGTGTTCTCCAAAAACCACTGCACGGTTTTTTTCAAACCTGTCTTAAAGGTCTCAACAGGAGTCCAGCCAAGTTCTGCCTGGATTTTGCTCGCATCGATCGCGTAGCGAATGTCGTGGCCCGGTCGGTCTTTCACATAAGTAATGAGATCGCGGTAGCTGCTGAGCCCATTCGGTTTGTCGGGGGCTAGCTCCTCAAGCAGATCACAAATGGCGTGCACGACGTCGATGTTTTTCATTTCATTGTGTCCGCCGATGTTGTAAGTTTGGCCGATCTGACCACGACGCATGACTTCACAAAGTGCCGAGGCGTGATCTTCGACATACAGCCAATCTCGAACTTGATCCCCTTTTCCGTAGACTGGCAATGGCTTTCCTGCGATTGCGTTTAGGATCATCAGCGGAATTAGTTTTTCTGGAAAATGGAACGGCCCGTAGTTGTTACTGCAATTGGTAATTAGAACCGGCAATCCGTAGGTTCGTTGCCATGCGCGAACGAGATGGTCTGACGATGCTTTGCTGGCTGAATATGGTGAACTGGGGTCGTAGGAAGTCGTTTCCAAAAACAGATCATCCGTTCCACCGAGATCGCCATAGACTTCGTCAGTTGAAATGTGGTGGAAGCGAAAACTTGACTGTTGTTCTTCACTCAAGTTTTTCCAATATTGGCGGGCACACTCCAGCATGTTGTAAGTGCCGAAGATGTTGGTCTGAATAAACTCAGCAGGCCCTTCAATCGAGCGGTCAACATGGCTTTCTGCGGCAAGATGCATGACCGCGTCCGGCTGGAAACGATCGAACGCTTCCGTAGTCGCAGCTTGGTCACAGATGTTGGCGCGCAAAAATTGGTAGTTCTCGGAATCTTCGACAGACGCCAATGACTGGAGATTACCCGCGTAGGTCAACGCGTCAAGATTGAGGACTTTGACGTCTTGTGAAATCAATAATCGAATGACAGCGGAGCCAATAAAGCCTGCGCCTCCAGTAACCAATACCTTCATCGGATTCTCCTGCAGCTATGCGTTTATCTTGCGGTGGTGGAAATAACAAAACGGCAAAAACAGGCACCACTGAAACTCAAATGATTCAAGGTACGGATTGGTTGATGTTGCCAACATGGTCGCGACGAGCCCTGTAAAGAAAAAGATGTCAACTTGGTTTTCACAACCGGCGCGTACCAATCCAACCATCCGCCAAACGCTGGACAGGAATGGATAGGCGTAAATCAAGACACCAATCAGCCCGACTCGAAAGGTGAGTGCTAAAGGCAAAAGTTCGTATCGCCACGGCTTGTCAACATGGCGGACGACGCTGACGCTTGCGGTGTGACCTGCACCAAGTAACCAGGTTTCCTGAATCCCACGCATCAACGCCGTGAACTGTGCCTTTCGCTCTGAGCCGCCGAAATTCTGCACTTTTTCAACCAGGTTTGAGATGGCTAAGTTGCCAACTTCGGTGAAAACGGCCGATGCGATAATCGCGGAAATCAAGATCGCGGTGACCGAGAGTTTTTGCTTCGCGAAGTCGAGATACCGAAAGAAAACGAAAATACCGGCTCCCATGATCAAGCAAAATGTCAAAGCATCGCGCCCCGAGACTAACGCAATTGTCACGAGTACAACCACGATTCCAGCTTTCTTGAAGAATCCAAGAGTGTCGGAGGCAATGAAGGCAGAACCGATAAAAATCAGGCTGCCAAAAACGTGCATCGTCGCTTTGAAATTAGCTTTGTCGGTCTCGTATTTTACGTTGGCGTGTTCCGTCGCCATAAACAGTGAAACTGATTCCGCCCCATAATTCAGGAACAGGTAGAAAAATAGAATTACAGATCCAAGTGCAGCAACGGTGCACCAAAACAGAAAGTTGGAAATGGTTTCAAATGAGTACGTGCGAACAACGTAGTCACAGATCAAGATCCAAAATAGTGGTGAGGCAACGTAGACTAATCCGAACTGCGCAAAGACGCCTGTAGTCAGCTTAGGTTGCGGTGGGTAGACGAGATAGAAAATGGAAACGAAGGCGATCAACCCCCAGACAATCAACAACTCAGTATCGATTCGCCGCGTCTTCCAATAACAGAACATCGCTAGGAGCGGAAACAACGCTGCCTTTATTGGCCGAACGGAATTGGGAAGAACAATGACCAACGCAAAGAAGAACGCCAACGTCAACGTGGACAGCAAGCCGGGCCGGTCATAAGTTCTGACCTGCATTGGCTGCACTCCAGAACCCAACTGCATAGCGGGGCTGATCGGATTGTTGGAAATTGTGTCCACTAAGGTTCTTGGAATTGGGTTGAGGGAAAAGTAGATGAAGAGAAAATCAATTTGCGGATGGGCTCTGCTAGGAAACAAACTGCGAATGATCTTGAACAGCAGGGCCAGAACGAAGGCGCAGGCTGGGCTGTTCATTTCCTCCTGAACGTTAACGAAGGGAATAGTTCCCGTTGTTTAGTCGCACATTTAGAGCCGCACATTTAGAGCCGCACATTTAGAGCCGAACATCGACTTGGCTCGGATCAAGAACATATTTGATGTCGTAAAGGACACAATTTGATTCTCCATACGACCGAATTTCTTCGGCGCCCAATTCTTTGAATTCGTCGTGAGCAACGGCCAACACGATGGCACTGTATTTCCCCGGCTCAGGTTTGCTAATTGGAGTAATTCCATATTCCTCATTGGCTTCAGCGGCATCTACCCATGGGTCGTACACATGAACATTGGCACCGTACTCTTCGAATTCGGCGACGATATCGACCACACGCGTGTTGCGAAGATCCGGGCAATTCTCTTTAAACGTAAGGCCCATGATTAAGACATCTGAACCTTGGACATGAAGTCGTCGGTTCAGCATCGCTTTGATGACTTGTGAGACTACAAACTTTCCCATGCCGTCGTTGATTCGCCGTCCAGCCAAAATCACTTCGGGCGTGTAGCCGATCTGCTGTGCTTTGTGAGTTAGATAGTAAGGGTCGACACCGATACAATGCCCACCGACAAGGCCAGGGCGAAACGGCAAGAAATTCCATTTCGTGCCAGCGGCCTGAAGCACTTTTTCAGTATCGATACCAAGGCGATTGAAGATCAGCGCCAGTTCGTTGACCAGCGCGATGTTCAAATCACGTTGAGTGTTCTCAATGACTTTGGCTGCTTCGGCAACTTTGATCGATGATGCTTTGTGTGTGCCCGCAGTGATGATTTGTTGATACAAGTTGTCAACGTAGTCGGCTACTTCAGGAGTTGAGCCAGATGTCACCTTGACGATGGTTGGTAGGCGATGGAGCTTGTCGCCCGGATTGATTCGCTCAGGGCTGTAGCCTGCGAAGAAATCTTTGTTAAACGTCAGCCCGGAGACTTCTTCGATTAGCGGAACACAGTCCTCTTCGGTCGCACCAGGGTATACCGTCGATTCATAGATGACGATATTGCCCTCGCTGATGACTTTGCCCAGCATTTTGCTGGCCCCAATGAGAGGGCTCAAGTCAGGCCGCTTGTGCTCATCGACAGGGGTCGGAACGGTGACAATGTATACATCCGCTTTGCGCAAGTCCTCAAGTTCTGTTGAGAAGGTCAGGCTCTTTGTGGCCGCCAACTCCTCAGCGCTGACTTCTTGCGTCGCATCGCTTCCGGCAGCCAGTTCATCGATGCGAGACTGATTAATATCAAAACCAATTGTCTGGAATTTGTGACCAAATTCCACCGCCAAAGGTAATCCAACGTAGCCTAATCCGACGACCGCAATTACTGGCTTTTCCTTAAAGGACATCCCGACACTCCAGAGTTCTTGAATACCAAACCGTTATTTTATCTGACAGAAGCGATTTGGGGATGGCTCAATTCCTTCGGCGTGTATTCTGGGACGATTTCCTGAATCTTGGCTCGTATTCTACTGGTATTACCAAATGCAATACTTACAAGACACTCGATGTCTTGGTTCACCACCTCGAATTCAAAATCTCGACAGTTGGCGATTTGGATTTGATCATGGGTGGTGGGCAGTGGAGCCTCTTCGCCATAATACAGCTCTTCGTAAAGCTTTTCTCCCGGGCGAATACCTGTATAAACGATTTCGATCGAGTCTTGCTGAAGGCCCGCAAGGCGAATTAGGTCTTTGGCCAAATCTACGATCTTTACGGGTTGCCCCATGTCGAGGACAAAAATTTCCCCGCCCAGCCCCATTGCTCCAGCTTGAAGTACTAGCTGGGAGGCCTCAGGAATTGTCATGAAATAGCGTGTCATTTCCGGATCAGTGATCGTGATCGGGCCACCCTTCTTAATCTGTTCCTTAAAGAGCGGAACGACGCTACCTTCGGATCCAAGCACATTGCCAAATCGAGTGACAACAAAATTGGTTTCAGAAATATGTCCGAGCGCCAAACAGTAACGCTCGGCGATTTGCTTAGTGCAGCCCATCAAACTGGTTGGGTGAACGGACTTGTCAGTAGAAATCAAAACGAATTTCTTAACACGATGACTATGAGCGGCATCGGCTACGATGCGAGTCCCATCGACATTGTTGATAATCGCTTCGCCAGGATTGCCTTCGACCAGGGGAACATGTTTGTGAGCAGCGGCATGAAAAACAACCTCAGGCTGATGTTGCGAGAATACTTCTTCAACTCGCCGCCGATCCGTGATGTTGACCAAGACGGGCTCTAGAATTGTCGAACCACAAATCGGAATTAGCTCACGCTGCAGGTGAAACAAGCGATTCTCACCACGACCCGCCAACACCAATTTGGACGGATTGAACCTCAACAGTTGGCGGCAAATTTCCGAACCAATACTGCCGCCAGCTCCGGTAATCATAACGACACGACCGGAGACGAGCCGGCCAATGGCTTCGTTGTCCAGTTCAGCGGCTGGCCGACGCAAGAGATCTTCAAACTGTACGGGACGCAAAGGGATTTTCGCGCCTCGGCTTAGTTGGTCATCAAGATTGGCAACGACGTTGACTTGAAAATCGCCAGTCGCGCCAGCCTCCACCAAATCACTCAGTTGATGGCCGGCAAACGTCCCCGAACTAACGTACACCGTTTTCGAACGAAAGTGTTTCGTCAATTCGCCAATCTCTTCGCACGTTCCCAGAACTGGAAAATGTCCGTAACGATTTTTAGAGATGGTCTCTCGAGGAGAAACCAATCCAACGATTTTCATTTCCAAATTTGGCCACGAGTTAATCAAGTGCGCGAGTTTAGCTGCTTCCGGGTCATCGCCAATAAGTAACGCAGGTTCTCTTTTCTGCCCGCCGATTAACCAAGTCGCAATTTGTTCATCCCAAATTCTCCAAGAACTTCGCATCGCGCTGAGGGCGATAACCGTCAAAGCAAAGTCGATCACGATGACGCTGCGCGGAAGTTGAAAACCGACAAGCAAAAAGTAGTCGATTGCGATCAGGGCCAACAACGAGACGACCGAAGCGCGCCCAAGCGAAACAAGGTCGGCAAAAGTAACGTAACGCCACCAGCCATGAAAGTTTTTCAGCAGATAAAACACCCCAAGCTTAACGATTGCGACCAGCGGCATGGCAATCCAAAAGTAGTAAGGAGTCTCGGTTGGAAATACTGATTCGAACCGAATAACCAGAGCAATCCAATAGACGAGACAGAACACAGCGAGATGGCCAACGGCCAAAATTGGGACGTGAAATGTTCGCAGTGAATCGATAAAAGAATCGCAAGATTCAGAGAACCCAGCAGGGCTTAATTCAGCGGGAGGGCGGTTTTTAGATTGAGCGCGTAGCGGTAATGTTGACCCGCTACTACTGGGTCTTTGAATCACAGTTGCATCTCAAAGTTGAAATTGTTTGGAAGTGGTGTTGAGGAAGCGGAATGCGGCTCTCAACAATCAACCCGCGACAGCATCCACCCGCCAATAGACGACATCTCGAGCTAATGGACGATTATAATCAAAGGCTGAGAGATGGGAACGAGAAAAGAATGACAGTCAATCCCGCTAATACGCTCCAATGGCTCGTTTCCCCGCCAAATATTGAAAACCCTCAGTTTGTTGGCGGCAATGATTTTTCGACGCGGTCGAGTATGTGCTGAATGAGGCTGGCTGGACACTTCCAGTGAAATCAACTCATCCTTAGAACCGTTACAGCCGCTTCGTTCGTCCGATCCAATCCTTCCTCGGTCTGTCGAAACACCGCTGCGTCGAAATGGACGTTAAGGTTGTTTGGAGGCGAGATGTTTGCGGTCGGGGGAGGGCACAAAAAAAACGCACGCTTTGGAAAGCGTGCGTTTGAGAATCAAATGGAAGTTCGAGTTTTATAGTCTTAGAACTTAGAACTTAGAATCAAGCTTGATAAAAATTCAGCTTGGCTTGTTCCAGTTAGTTACGGAACAGGTTGAAGATGCCACCGAATTGGAACAAGGAAAGAACCGAGTTGGTGAACAGTTCATTCTTGCGATACTCGAGCACAATCAAGTCACCTGGTTGAACGATCACACGTTCTCGCGGATCGGCAAGTGCGAAACGAAGGTCGACGTCGATCGCAACTTGTTCACAGCCACATTTTCTGAGGACTGTGACTTGAGTAGCAGGCATGATATTGCCAAGTCCACTGAATGCTCCGCCTCCGCCTGATCCGGCAGCTGCAGACACACTTCCGCCCGCCATTGACATCGCTTCAAGGACGTCGATGTCATAGTCTCGCGGTAATGGGAAACGGCCACCCTCAAGCAAACCGCCAGTGTAGAAGACTTCTCTTTCACGACCTTTGATAAAGACAACATCGCCATCGTTAAGCGTGATGTCGGATTCGCTTAGCTGAGGAAAGCTGCCGATTTCACCTTTGACAGGAATTTTAACAACGTTGGCACCTTCCATGGTAACTGCGTTCTGCAGTCCGCCAGCAGACTGAACAATTCCACCATCGTTCTGGTTCATGCCGCCACGCAAGACAATAATTTCGTTGAGAGCACGTTCCCCCGGCATGCCGCCCGTTTCGCTCAATGCGTGCAAGACGTCGTTCTCGTAGGCGGGCAATTCGATCGAAAAAGACTCCGTGTTTTTTGATTCGTCGAGATAAACTTCATTTCGATTCAACGAGCCCCGCTGGTTGCCCTCGGAGATGTCCTCACGAATAACAAGTACGTTGTAAGTTCTTCGTTGCATCAAAGTAACGATGATCTTTTCGTTACCTTCAAGAAGAATTTTCTTCTCTTCGGTGTAAGCCCGTCGGATAGATTCTTCGGCTTGAGCCAAAGTTCTGCCAACCACGTTGATCGGGCCGACCAATGGCAACGAAATTTTTCCATCATCTCGGATTGGAACGGGGTATCCGAGTGCTGGCTGCATACTAGGGTCTTCCGGGAAGTGGACGGGGGGTGGCACATCCCTGTCCCCAGTGATCCCTTGAATGTAGATACCGAGGGTGTCACCGGCATCAAGGATGTATTGCTTCGGCGGTTGTCGCCGCAGAGCTAAAAAGTTGATCTGTGTTTCGTTGTCCGGTTCGCAACAACTTGCGTTGAGAACTTCACTCGCGGGTGTTAGGTCCGTGGGCCCATAGCTGCGGCATCCCACAGTTGACATAAGTCCAAAAACCAAAACCAAGAACTTCAACTCGACAGTATTTCGCTTTTTCCACATTGTCCCGATTCTCCAAATAAGCGTATGGCAACTGCCATAACAATTGTGCTGCCTGTAGGGCTTATTTGTGCTATTCGGAATCGTTTGAACCTATCAATTACTACGCCTGACTAAATTCCCGTTGTTTCGGTGAGGTAAACTTTGCCGGCTCGGCGAGCCTTGATGGTTTTTCCGAGTCAAGTAAATCATTGAAATTCGCGTGGTTTCCGCTGGGACGCTGCGAAAAAGGCCAACGCGATTGGAGAAGGCATGAATAGCTGCCGGTTGTCAAAAAGAAAGCCACAGCATGAATGCTGTGGCTTTTCGACTTTTAGTAATTTCAGATTGGGTGACTAGCGACCACCGATTCCACCGCCGCGTCCTCCGCCGAATCCGCCTCCGCGACCGTCGTCATCGAATTCATTTTCGACTTTTTTCGGTTCGCCGATAACGAACGAATCGTCTTCCTCTAGCATCAGTTCCTTGAAACGCGATTTGTCATCAAGATCATTCGAGATCTTAAAGGTTCCGTCGGCACTCATGATTAGCATCTCTGCAGGAAGATGGTGTCGCTGCAAATCGGAGCGAGGCAAAGCAAGTTCTTGGCCTCCCATAAAGTCAACCAACACGTTGTCAGTCATAACCGGAGCGTTGCGGAATTCATGAACTCTCCAATCGACAGGATTTCGAACATGAATATCAGCGACATAATCCATGCCATCGCCGCGGTAAACTTCGCGACGTGCTGGTAATGAGGCGCCGTACTTCGTTGAGAAAACGCTGGCAACCAAATCGGCAACCGGTTCGCCATCTGGAATCTGCTTGTCACCCACCTTCAACGTGCGAGGGTAATCGATGCTCGAAGCAACGATTTCGCCCCGATCAGACTTAACCTTGTGTGGACTGGTTGGTTGACTCCATTGCGTAGGACGAGCATAACGAAGTTCTGGGTGCTCGGCTGGCACTTTGGCCTCGATCGTTTTTGAGGCGTTTTCATTCTCTGGATCCTTGATGATTTCAGAGACGTAGTACGTCTTCTTCTTTTCGCCATCTTCTTCCTCAGATGCTTCTTCAGTGCGAGCCAACCCCAGTCGGTTTCGAACGCTCTGTGATTTCATTTGAGAGGTGACTTGGGATGTCGCTCCAGGCATGCCGCCGCGGCCCATGCCACCACCGCCACCCATCATTCCACCGCCACCCATCATTCCACCTCCGCCCATCATGCCTTCATCGTCACCTTCGTCGTCTTCATAGTCGTCATCGCGACCACCACCTCTCATGCCTCCGCCCATTCCACCACCCATGCCACCACGACCACCCGGCATACCTCCGTCAGCCAAACTTGCACTTGAGCCAACGTTGTTCGGATCACTCAGCCATAAACGGACGCGGTACTGGTAAGTCTTACCAGGTGAAACACGAAAATCGAAAAAGCGAACCAGCTTGAAATTTCCGGGGGCTTCTTTGGCATCCACTGTTTTCCAGTACTTGGTCAAATCGGTGCCGGAGCGAACGGGAAGATCTTTACCGTCGGCAGTTTTGCCTGCCATTCCACCTCGTCCTCCACCCATTCCGCCTCCCATGTCTCCCATCATTCCACCACCGCCCATCATTCCGCCACCGCCCATCATTCCGCCCATGCCGCCACGTCCACCACCAAACGGTGAGGAGTTGTTGTCCGACTTGTCTTGGTTTTCTAGAAGGTCGCCAATGTTATCCAAGGCATTTTGTTCCTCAACTTCCAATGGTGCATCAAAAATTCTTGGATCTAGTTTTGGATGGTTAACAAATCTTCGATAATCGAACTGAGTGATTGCCGGAATCGGCAGGGTTAAAATTGGATCGTAATTCTCTGGTGCAGTACTTTCTGGTGCCGATGCGAATTTTGATTTTGGCATTCGCACCATCGTGGTTGGGTAAAGACTTGGAAAATTCTGAGAGATTGCCTCTGAGATGTCTTGCCATACCGGCTCTTTACCTTCTTTGACTTCCGCACGCTCAACCTGGACGAAGCGATAGATCGGTTTGTCGCGACTGGCGTCGAAGCCAACGCCATCAGAAAAGCTCCGTTGAAATTGATCCCATTGAGCTTTGATATCAACCAACGCAGTAACGCAGACTACATCCTGCGTATAAGCTCTGTGCTGCGATGTAGAGAGCGAAAACTTGGGAGGGCGAACGCCCTGTGCAATATGCTGGTGAATCTTTACGACGTCAGTTCCAGCTTTGATTTCTTTGGGCTCATCTCTCTTTTTCTTTTTCTTGGGAGTCCGTCCAGGCCTGCCGCCGCGACCGCCGAACATATCACCGTCTTCCTCGTCGCCGCCATCGTCCATGTCTCCCATGTCGCCCATGCCACTATCGCCCATGCCACCCATCATGCCTCCGCCGCCGCCCATGCCGTCCATCATTCCGCCGCCACTTTCTGCGCGCTCGACGCAACGACCGCCGCAT
>CAZPTT010000109.1:9670-22160 GCA_964589435.1 uncultured Pirellulaceae bacterium | reverse complement strand
GAACAGTACGAGTACGTGTTTCCATACGAGTACGTGTCACAGGAACAGTACGAGTCTTAGTTTCGCAACGCATCTTCTGAACAGAAACCATGTTGGTCTTTGTTTCTGTGCGGTACGAAGTCTGATTGACCATACGAGTCTGAGTCTGTGGAACGTTGACTGTCACATTGTATGTGTAAGTCTGTGGAACCTGACGCTGAAGAGTGACAGTGTAAGGAACCTGCTGCTGAACTCGGTTTGGAACCCAAACGCGAGAAGTCACAGTTTGGTAGCTAGGACCACAACCGCAACCTGCACCAGCTCCGCCGCCGTAAACGACGCCGCCGCCAACCATTCCGCCACCGCAACCACCGCCACAGCTTGAAACGCAACCACCGCAGCTGCTTGCACAGCCACCACAGCTAGATCCGCAGCTGCTTGTACCACAGCTAGAAGCTGCACCACAACCGCCACCGAGGATACCACCACCAAGGATGCCACCACCGTTAAAGAAGCCACCACCAGTACCACAACCACCTGAAACAGGAACAGTTGAAGTACGTGTTTGCCAGCTACCAGCGTCACGACATACCGTACGGTAGCGTGTCTGAGTGTAAGGCTGACATACCATGCGAGTTGCAGTACGCTGCTGAGTCGTCGGGACGTTTACAGTGTAGTTCTGAGCGACTTGAGTCGTTACAGGAACTTGAACTGTGTAGTTGCTAGTTACGTTCTCTGTGTAAGGAACGCAAACAGTGTAGTTCTGAGCAACTTGCTCAGTGTAAGGAACAGAAACTTGGTAGTTCTGAGTAACGTTCTCTGTGTAAGGAACGTTGACTTGGTACTGACGAGTCACGTTCTCAGTGTAAGGAACCTGAACCTGGTACGACTGAGAGATGTTCTCAGTGTAGGGAACTGAAACCTGGTAGTTCTGAGTCGTGTTCTCTGTGTAAGGGACCATGACAGTGTAGTTCTGTGTAGCTTGCTCAGTGTAAGGAACCGAAACTTGGTACGATTCTTCGCGAGTTTGCTGAACAGGAACTTGTACTGTGTAGTTCTGAGTTACGTTCTCTGTGTAGGGAACGCTGACAGTGTAATTCTCTGTACGTTGACGAGTCTCAGCAACCATGACCGTGTAGTTTTGGGTCTGTGTTGTTGGAACCTGAACGTTGACAGTGTAATTACGAGTCCGAGTCTCAGTACGCATGCGTGTGCGAGTTACAGTTCGCATCTGTGTTTGCTGCTGACTCTCGTAAACAGTACGAGTTTCGTAGCGAACAGTAGAACCACAACCACAGCCACCGCCATCGGCAACCATTCCGCCAGACATCATTGCGCCACCATCGACGTAACCACCTGACATTCCATCAGCGACAATACCGCCGCTTACCATACCACCCGCGTACGGGCTGACTACGGATGCTCCGTAGCAATCACCACATGGGCTGGCCACTTGACCACAACCACTTTGGGTACCAGCGTTAGCAAAAGGTGTCGCTACAGCAAAACACACAGCTACCAACATGCCGAACAATCGTTTCGACATAAAATAATCCTCCTCAGAACGAGACTCAAACATGGAAATTCATTGGTGAAATCGATACGTCTCGAAATCACACTTCACAGTTGAAACACATAGTAAAATCCAATTACACGCTTTTTCACAAGGAAAAGCTATTGGGTTCGTAACGGTCGCGCATTCTAACGCCACCTCAAACTCTGTCAATCAGCCATAACCACTGTTAATTAGCCACAACTAAAACTAATCGCGAGTGGTTAACACACCCGAACTGTGAGACTTTAGCCGATCGTTTGATCTTACCAGTCCACTAATCTAACTTGAGGCAACCCCATTACCAGCCACTTGTCTTGAAATTTGCAAAGAAAATCAACTTAAACGGTCACTCGTTCCAACGACTGGTGTAAACAGAAGTTCTCAACTTTCATTCAACTCGTCTCAGTCGTTTTGACACGGTGACGGGAGCCCCTTTGATTCGATGTTTTTGCCTATTTTTCTGCGATTTTGACCGTGATCACGCTTTCTCTCTTAACCCCGTCAACCCGCAGCTTCAGCAAATACTTCCCAGGCGGTACAGACCGAAACCCGCGTCGACCAGAAGACGGCTGATCACGTTGCAGATTCCAATCGTACGTGTGTAATCCAGCTCGGTTCGACACCTCGAACGTTTTTACGACGTCCCCCATCAGATCGGTAACGATCAGACTCACGTTTCTAGCATTCTGGTTGAGCGAATAGGCAACTTTGGTTCCACGATCCGGATTAGTTCCAACAAATCGCCTTGTTCCACTATTTCCGCGACTTGGTCGATTGCTCCAAACGATCGCATCCTTAGATTGGTAAAGGAAAACATCCTCCGACAATGTGTCTGAGCTCAATTGTCGAAGAATCGAAATGTCGGCGACCCAAAGGCTACGACCATGCGTTCCAGCAACGACTTCACCAGCCGATGGATGGATCGCAAATTCGTGGACCGAAACCGTTGGCAGTCCACCCTTAATTCGCGTCCATGATTTCCCAGCATCGATTGAGTACCAAGACGAAAACTCGCAACCTAAAAATAGCAAATTTTCACTCTTGAGGTCTTCTCGAATCACTCGCACTGAACCCGCGTTGTCCGGCAAGTTGGCTCGAATGGATTCCCAACTTTTTCCGGCGTCTTCGGTCTTGAAAACGTAGATTCCATCATCATCGCTACGGTGGCCGTCAAAAGAAATGTAACAACGATCTTTTTTGAAATGTGATGTTTCGATGGAACTCACCCAACGAGGTCCGGGCATTAAACCGGAAAGCGTTTTTTCACCCGTCGGTTGCTCGTAAACGGTGGCATCGACTTCAGCATCTTTCTCATTCTCTGATTCTTTTGGTTCGTCCGATGATTTGGTTGTTTCAAAAGTCATCGAGAACGCGCCATCATTGATGTCGACATCACCGTTGAATTTATCGCCTTTGACAACACCCGAAAACTCCATCGTGAAACGACCGTTATCCATCAGCAAGGTCAGGGTTTTACTTTCCGGATCGTACGTTCCACTTGAGAATTCGTTGTCTCCACGCGACGACTCGTAACTTCCCGTAATCGATTTGTCAGATTTGTATTTCAAATTCAAAGCCGCTTCCTGTTCGCCGCGATCTGAAGTCATTTGACCAACCCAACGACCTGTAATCGGATGAGATTCGGCTTTGCTTTCTGTTTTGTCGTCTTCCGATTCGTCTTGCTTTTTGCCTTCTGACGAAGCTGACTTTTCGCTAGATGTTTTGGCTGGCTTTTTGACATCTGCTGCCTTCTTCTCAGCTTTCGATTTGCCTTCAATACCTTCGGTTTTATCTTTCTTTCGTTTTTCCTCGTCTTTCTCTTTTGGCTCCGCTTTTTTCTCCATTGTTGCTTCGAAATCAAGCTCGATTTCTCCACCATTAATCATAAGCGTGCCATCCATTTTTCCCTTGGCAACCTTCCCCTCAATCTCAACGTCAACGTCATCGCCGCTGGCTTCAAGATCGACACTTTTGGTTTTGGGGTCGTATGAACCGGAAATGATTTCCAGTTCACCTTGAGGAGACGAAATCGTGCCCGACAGTTTGTTCTTGTCGTTCATTTTCACATCGATGGTGAACTCGATTTGACCACCAGGGAGTTGCTCATTTTCGATGACTCCAATCCAAGATCCAGAAATCTCGTCTTCGTTACTGAAAGCGAAGATCATCGAGACCGTCGATGTCGCCGACAGCAACTGAGAAGTGGAGCCTTTGCCGAAAAACGAAAGCTTGTCATCGGTTTTTTTCTTGTCGCGCGTCGCTTCAAAAGGGATTTCGACGCGACCATCTCCGACGATCATTTGGCCCTTCATGGTTGAGCCGTCGATCTTCCCTTTAAACTCCCGTTCACCTCGTCGACTCTCTATGGCGAATGAGATTTCTCCGGTCTTCTCATCGAAAGTCCCCTGTGAAATTTCTTGAGCTCCAGATCGTCCATCAACCTCGCCTGTTACCGTTTTGCCGTCTAGTTTTAATGTGAAACTCAATGATCCACGGTCTTCGGGAATGCGATCCGAAATAAGCTTGCCAGACCATTGTCCGGTAACCGAGTCCACGTCCGAATCGGATTCCTTCTTCGCCTCTTTTTTGGAGTCCTTTTCATCACCAGACTTCATATCTGAGGCAGCTTTTTTATCCTGCTTTTCTTTTTTCGAATCGCCTGTTTTAGATTTCTTAGCCGCCTCCTTTTCGCCGCTTTCTGTTGGCTCTTCTTTTTCATCGCCTTCTTCTTTCTCTTCATCCTTCGCTTCTTCTTCAGGCTCAGGTTGATAGAAAAGTGGCTTCCAAGTTTGGCCTCCATCTGGTGTCATCCAAACTGCGCCGTCGGTCGTGCCGACGTAGATGACCCCCGGTTCCACGGCCGACTCAGACAACGCGCTGCCGGCCCCCTTTTTTGAGTTGGTTACGTCCGGTGAAATGGCCTTCGTTCCATCTCCTTTTTTAAACGATCGAAAAACGTGGTTGCCTGCGCTGTAATGCACTTGCGAGTTGTGCGGCGAAAGCAGGAAGGGTGTTTTCCAGTTGAAACGGTATGACGTTCCTCGAGGCGCGCGTGGCCGAATGAATCCACGAGCTCCTGTGGCAAGATTGATTCGCCCCATGCCACCGTTTTGGCTTTCAAAGTAGATTTGGTCTGCATCATTAGGATCGACTAGCGTGACAAATCCGTCACCACCACCGACTCGATACCAGTCGCTATTGACCGGGCCAGAGCCATCTTTTCCGCGTGATGGACCGCCCCAACTTCCGTTATCTTGAAGTCCACCGTAAACGTTGTAATCTTCGTTCGCATCCACGCCGACGTGATAGAACTGACCGATCGCGACGTGGTTGAGGTGATCCCAATGGGTCATGCGATCGTAAGTAATATGCACGCCGCCATCATTGCCCAAAATCATGTGACGTGGGTCTTTGGCATCCAACCACAACGCGTGGTGGTCAACATGAATGCCGTCGGAACCGCCGTCCCCAGTGAATTCCTTGCCGCCATCTTTTGATTTATAAAGACTTGTTCCACAAACGTAGATGTTGTTACGGTCAACTGGATCAATTTGGATGTTGCTGTAATACATCGGACGTGGGTTGAGTGAATTAATTCTTGTCCACGAATCTCCACCATCCTCAGACAGGTAAATGCCTCCATACTCATGGCCGTCTGGTCCTTGTGTGTCTTGGAGGTTGGCAGCCTGTCCACCGAGCGTACCGGTAAAATCGTTACGGCGAGTTCTTGTGCTGGTAGGCTTGGGTTTGTTTCCCAATTCCATCTCGATATCGACTAGTTTGCGGTCGCGAGAAACGACGATTTTAGCTGTTTCACCCGCCGTCAGTTTGTGGATTTCTTTGAGAAGACCACGATAAGAAACCGCAATTCGGCCGTTGACCGAAATAACAATGTCATCCACTTTCAAGCCAGCTTTATCTGCCGGTCCGTCTTCAGTGATGCGCGTCAATTTCGCGCCAACATCAGCGTCTTCGCCACGAAGACCAGCAAACGAGTAGTTCTCTGGTTCTTTGGCGATCTTTTCTGATTCGACAATCGCCACAACGACGTTGGGATCTGCTTCAAAGTAGTCCAATCCGATACGTCCCATCTTGCAACTTGGAAGACCGTCACTGACTCGTTTGAAGGATTCGCCGCCATCGGTCGACTTGTAAATGCCAGAACCTGCGCCGAAGCGTTTTTCGGGGTCATTTCCGTCGAACCCATCCCGCTTTCGCTCGTACGTCGCGACGAGCATATTGTCAGGGTTCTTTTGGTCGACCTGAACATCGATCACGCCGGTCATATCGTCAACGAAAAGAACCTTCTTCCATGTTTTTCCTGCATCGGTTGTTTTGAATAGTCCGCGTTCTTTATTCGGCCCCCACAGGCGACCCAATGAACCAACCCAAACCACATCTGGATTCTCAGGGTGAATGGCTAAAGCACCAGTTTGAAAAGTCTTCTTGAGCCCCATGTTTTTCCATGTTTTTCCGCCATCAGTTGACTTGTAGACGCCATCGCCCCAAGACACGCTATTTCGCGGATTCGATTCACCAGTGCCCACCCAGACGATGTCTGGATTGCTCTGAGCCACTTGAACGTCGCCGATCGAGACGGTTGCCTGGTCGTCAAACTGGTGTTCAAAAGTCAGGCCATTGTTGGTGGTTTTTAATAATCCGCCGGATGCGGTCGCCGCCCACCAGATCGTTGAGTCCTTTTCATAGACGGCGAGCGCTGTGATGCGGCCGCCCATATTGGCTGGGCCGATGGATCGCCACTCGGTTTGATCGGCCCACGCTTGTTTGAGCAATGGCTTGATATCAGCCGGTTTCGTTGCCGTTTTATCTTTTGAATCTTCTGCGGCGGGAGGACGAACGCCACGATTTCCGCGGCTAGGTCGGTCGCCGCCAGATCCACGCTCTCCCCGAACTCGAGATGGTCTGCGTTCGCCACCTCTTTCTTGCGCCACTCCATTTTGCGAGCAAGCGAATATTGCCAGAACAGCCGGAAAAACGAAGGCGAAAAGAACTCGATGCAGCAGACTCATAAAGGCTCCGGTCGATTTTAGCAATTTTGGTGGAAGTTATAGATCTCAGGTCGAACCCGTCTCAGCGTCAAACCAAGTCTCGATATTATCACCGTCATCAGACCGATTCAAACGTTCCAGCGTCAATGTGTGGAGAAAGTTACTCAAGACTGTCAGATATTTCTGACGCCGGTTAAGATGACCGTTTATCGTTAGCCAAACAGGACAAGGAAATGTCGACTCTTCTAACCGGTGGAACCGGCTTCGTTGGCCAAGCTCTTCTCGAGCAGCTCAAATCCTCCGTCGTCACGTCTCGTAACGCCGAACGAGCGAAATCAAAACTTGGTTCGTTGATTACCGACGCGATCAGTTGGGATCCTTTGCAGGAAGAGTTGGATCTTGGCTCACAGCCCAAATTTGAATCCGTGATCAATTTGATGGGCGAGCCAATCGCCGAGGGACGCTGGAATCAAGACAAGAAGAAAAGAATCCGAGACAGCCGAGTCCTTGGAACGCGGCGTTTGGTCGATGCGCTACTTCAGGCCGACAATCTGCCTTCGGTTTTTGTTTCTGCTTCCGCCGTTGGTATCTATGGCGACCCCGGCGATGTTTCAGTAGACGAAGGTCATCAACATGGAACCGGTTTTCTGACCGATGTTTGTCAGGAGTGGGAAGCCGAAGCGAATCGTATTGGTGAGCATGGTGTTCGCGTGGTCAACCTGAGAATTGGAATTGTGCTTGGCCAAGAGGGCGGTGCGTTGGCCCAAATGACTCCGATTTTTCGCTGGGGAGTCGGCGGTCCGCTGGGAAATGGCAAGCAATGGTTTCCTTGGATCCATGTCTCTGATTTGGTTGGCATGATTTTGTGGGCGACCGAAACGGACTCGGTCTCCGGGCCGGTGAATGCGACGGCTCCCAACCCGGTTAGAAACAAAGAGTTTACGCGTGGGCTGGCCAGCCGTCTGCGACGCCCAGCGTTTTTGCCGGTTCCAAAATTTGCGTTGCGTGTGGCGGTTGGTGAGTTTGCCAATTCTCTTTTCTTTTCGCAGCGCGTCATCCCCGAAGTTGCGCTGAAACATGGATTTCATTTTCAGTTTTCCGAACTTGATTCGGCTCTGGCGGATTTGATTCCATGAACGCCTGTCTTGGTCTCGATATCGGCGGAGCGAATATCAAAGTTGCATCGGTCGACCCATTGGGAAACATTACCGACGCACGATCGATTCCGTTTCCGCTGTGGCAAAAAAAAGACCAACTGGCTGTTCAGCTTCACGAGATTGTTGAACAAACGGCAGCCAATGTTGATGTGGCTGTGACGATGACCGGTGAACTTGCCGATTGCTTCGAATCACGTCAAGCTGGTGTTAAGTTTATTGTTCAAGCAACGGCTTCTTGTTGTCGCGATCGCAAACTTGCTTTTTACGGAACCGACGGAAATTGGTACCAACCGGAATCCGCTGTTGCCAACTGGGAAATGATTGCGGCGGCCAATTGGCACGCCATCGCTAGGTTCGCCAGCCGTTTCTTGCCCGCAGGTTCTGGATTCTTGATTGATGTCGGCTCAACGACCACTGACATCATTCCGGTAAGTAAAGGCTTGCCAACGCCGACTGGCAGAACTGACTTTCAACGGCTGCGCGCCAGTGAACTGTTTTATGCCGGTGTTAGCAGGACTCCCGTCAGTTCGCTGATGTCCTCGATCGAAGTGGAAGACTCGCCGGTTGGTTTAGCTCGTGAGTATTTCGCCACGATAAACGACGTCTTTATCTTGACCGGAGATGTAGAGGAGCGTCCGGAATGTGTGGAGACAGCCGATGGAAGACCCGCGACGAAAAAGTACTCGGCCATGCGTATTGCGAGGATGGTTTGCGAAGATGCCGATCAGTTGAGGTTGGCAGTAGTTGATCAGATTGCGAAGCAAACGAAAGCGAAATTGATTGAGCTTTCAAGTTTGGCTTTGCGGGGTGTCGTTGAACGCTCCCCTGATCTTCCAGCAAATTTCGTGATTAGTGGTCAAGGAGAATGGTTTGCCAAACAAGTTATCGATGGATTCATTGAACACGGAAAAGCTATTGAAGGCGTTGAAGATTCAGGCATGACGTTGCTTAGTTCCAAAATTGGATTGGCTGAGTCACGGTGTGCGGCCGCTGTTGCGGTGGCAAGCTTGTGGGCTGATCGCGGTAAACTTGGCTGGCAAGAATCGGAATGTCAAAAACAGACCCCGGCAAATTGTGGCTCTCCAGAATCGAAGCCTTCTGTCGAGCGTCCAGTCCGAGTCGTGAAGCTCGGTGGTAGTTTATTGAACTGGCGGGAAACTCCGGCCAAAATTGCGGCTTGGCTAGCGACTCAACCCCAAGCCAGAAATGTTTGGGTTATTGGCGGTGGCGAATTTGTTGACTTGGTTCGCCGCTGGGATGAGACCACGCCGCTTGACGAACAAGAAGCACACGTGATGTGCATCGATCTAATGTCGATCACATCTCGATTGGTTCAAAGCTGGTTTCCAAACTGGAAGATCGTGAGCAGCTTGGATGAGCTGTCTAGTTCGGTCGAAAATAATGTCATTTTCGATCCGAGTGTTTGGTTGCCAGCAAAAACAGAAGTTCCGGCTAGTTGGACGTTTACGAGCGATTCTTGCGCAGCGTTGTTAACTTCAGAGATTGAAGCGGGCGAACTCGTGCTACTCAAGTCACGTGACGTCGATGCGGAGTTGGACCGAGCATCTTGGAGCGAAGATGGAATCGTCGACTTGGAATTTGCCAAGTGGTCGGCGACCATCGAAAATGTACAAATCGTTAATTTGCGAATTGCCAAGTGATTTTAAACGTCGAATTTGTTGAATTTGAAAGTGGCATTTAGCCAGCTTCGACATCCGCAATTGCGTTCTCAATCAGTTGGTCGATCGGTAGGGCGTTGATCGCCGATAGAATTTTTGGATCAACGAAAATTCTTACTTGTTTGACGAAGTCATCAAATTGTTGCCTCGCTAAAGTCTCAACGACGGGTGAGACATGGCCCAATTTGCGATACCGATTCTCTTTTTCGTAGAACACGTCGACATTGAATTGGACTTCTAAGCCAACAGGCGGGGCATCAATGATGACTTGGTTGGGGCCGATGGGAATTCCGGCTGCCGCAGAAAGTCGGGATGCTAGTTGGCTGCTACATGCCACGATCCAATCGTAAGGGCGCTGCGCGACGGCTCGATAAATGTCTTCGCCATCGAAGGTGCTGAAGTTCGCGATGCGTTTGAACAATTTTCGGTCGCTTCCGAAAAGTGAATCAAGCAGTTCTTTAGACCCCAACTCACCATTCGGCGAAGTCGCATCTTCGTCTAACGCTAACGCCGATACCATGTCCGCTTCATTCAAGCGAAGGAGTAAATCGACGCGTTCCGCGAAATTGGGTTGTTGAAGATTTCGTCGAAACCACAAATAAAAGGCCCGCTGGAACATCGCCGTGGCACTGCGAACGGCGTGGTGCCAATAGACCTCGCTGAACATGACATACCTGGCGAACACCATCAGCTCCGCCGCCGTTTTGCCTTTGTGGGTGATCGCAAGCTTGGTTGCGTCTTCGTTTAAACAAAGGCTTTGGATAAGTCGCGCTGAATCAAAATTTTGGCCGTACGGGACGCCGGCATGCAGACTATCTCTGTAGAGATAATCCATTTTGTCGATATCGATCGGCCCCGAAAGGATTGATGCCAGGATACTACCGGCTTTTGAATCATGCCGCTTTTGAATCAGGTCAATGACTTCGTCTGGTTCGACATTCCAGTCTTCTCGCAAACAATTTGCGATGTTTTCGCTGCGAATGTACTCGCTGCCAAAATCTTCATGACTGGGAATTGCGTTCAGTCCCAAGTCTTCGATCGGATGGCAAAACGGCCAATGTCCAATGTCGTGTAGTAATGCCGCCAAAAGTAAAAGCGTCGCTTCATGAACGCTGACCGTTTCAGTAAATCGAGTTTGATAAGCCAGGCGGCGAAGGAACAACAACGACATGCGGTAAACGCCAAGCGAATGTTCGAACCGATTGTGGTTGGCGGCTGGATAGACAAACGAAACCACACCAAGCTGGCTGATTGTTGAGAGTCGACGGAATTCTCGCGTGTCGACCAGACGCATGATCCGCGTGGTTACTGGCACGTCAATCTGGTTGGGGATTCGAATCAACCCGGAAGGCCCGTCGAGCGCACGCACTTCAGGGATTTCTAGAATCGAGTTCATGCGGAGTTCCGGCTAAGAATGCCTGACAGGGATTGGCTGACTGCAAACAGAGTTGTTTTGGAATCAATGGAGCGCTACCAAGGAAACGACTGAATCAGTCCCGGTAAGATAAACTCAATGCTGTTGGCAAGTTCTGTCGTCGCCGTATCTGGAATGTCAAACGGCGACGGCTCACCTTCGTAGAGCATGCCGGGCAAGACTCCGATTCCAGCAATCCAGCGTCCAATCAAACAAATCCCCAAGTACATTCCATAATGCACAAGCCCCATTAGATATTCGATGTCAAAAAGGAGCATTGCTGCGGCAGCTCCGATTCCCATCATCGGAATGAAAGACGTCAGCCAGGATCCGAGGTTGTATTCGTCGTTGAACGCTATCGCTCCCAAATAGACGGCGAACCAAAGTACCGCGTAGACGGCACTGCAAATAAAGACTCGGTTCCACAGCTCTCGCCCGACGAAGGCACCAAGTTCTTGATTTCTCAAAAAAGTGTAAGCCGAATAGACGATCGGAGGCGCGATCGCGACTGCAGCGACAAACAGGATCCAACTCGGAAATCCTTGCAGGCCGCCGCCAGTCATCATGCGCAGCACGAGCGCGCCGACCAAAAATCCAACGATGCAAACGGCGATGAGCGTGATTTGTACGCTCGACAATGTGGTCTCTTTCCGCCCGATCGGTTTAAGAACCGGTCGACCTGCGGAATCCGTTGGTCCCTCGGTGGGAGCATGGATGACAATCTCTTCGGACTTTTCCGGCACCCTGATTTTCGTTTTGCACTTGGGGCAGGGGCCTTCTTTACCAGCGAATTTGTCGCTGACGTCAAAACGGGTATGGCATTTGTTGCAGGTTACACGAATGGGCATAACGACTCGGTGCGGATGGAGATTTGTTTGCGAACAATACGAGTGAACGTGAAGCGAGAAGGATCGAGGCAATCCTCAGTGTCGGTCGGAAGGAGGTTGGCGAATTCAGTGCCAGCGAATTAGCCCATTTCCATCAATTCGTTTTCAGTCACCATCTTGAATCCATGCTCGGCCAGCACAGTTTGGGCGTTATCGATGTTATCAACCATGATCGCTACCAAGTTTCGACTTGAGTCGGTCACCATCAAAGGATAGGTCTGTACCAAATTGACCTCAGCCCTCAGAAGTGCGCTAAACATCTCCAAAAGGGGTTGGTCGGATTGAGGCAACTCAAGCGCGATCAGGTCAGATTCAATCATCGCCAGTCCGGCACGTTCAAGAATTTCCCGGCCCTGCTCGGGATGGCTTAAGACGAAACGAACGATGCAGCATTCTGTCGAATCAAGAATGTTCAGCGCGATGACTCGAACTTTTGTTCCGCGAAATCGCCTCACAAGCCCCAGCAAAATGCCGACCCGGTTTTCAAGAAAAACCGTGAATTGTTGAATCGTCGGATAATCCTTTCCGCGCATTGTTTGGTAATCAACAACGGCTCCGGAATCTTCGCCTTGGCTCATCACGTTCTCGTCAGTTCAAAAATATTCATTTATGCTATGAGCGAATGGCTGACTTGAATCATTCAAGTCGACTGGCAACATTCACAAAGCGTCGAATCCGTGTCTTAACTCGATTGCTGAACAAGTTTCGCCTGCGCGTGCTGGCGAACCTTAATTTGGCTTAAGGTTTTCGTCACGCTTTCGTCACGCTTTCGCTTTTGTCTCGAGGCGTCTTGTTAAGCATTTACACGTT
>CAZPTT010000109.1:0-9660 GCA_964589435.1 uncultured Pirellulaceae bacterium | reverse complement strand
AGTTTCGCCTGCGCGTGCTGGCGAACCTAAATTTGGCTTAAGGTTTTCGTCACGCTTTCGCTTTTGTCTCGAGGCGTCTTGTTAAGCATTTACACGTTTAATTCAACTTTTAAGCTACAAATTTAGGGCAACCCATGTCGTCGGTCAACAATCTTCCCCCAATCCCTCGCGAATATGAAATGTCGATTCGTGTTCGTTATCAAGAGACGGATGCCCAAGGCCGTGTTCATCATTCCAACTATGCGAACTACTTCGAAATTGGCAGAGTCGAGATGCTGCGTTCATGTGGACGTTCGTATCGCGACCTTGAGGCAGCGGGAATCATGTTAGTGGTTACGAAGCTGACGTGTAATTATCACCAGGGTGCTCAATATGATGATCTATTGACGTTGAAGGCCATCGTAACGCGGGCTCAAGGGGTAAGGATCACTCATCGCTACGAGCTTTACCTCGACGACAACCTAATTGCGGATGGCGAAACCGTAGTGGCCGCCGTCGATGCAGCCGGCAAAGTCGTTCGGCTGCCAGATTGGTTGAAGCTTGCGAAAGCCGATCGATCGTCTCGAAATTCTGCTCAATAGCGAGCGAAAGACTGACAGCATCTTTGGAGTCATACGCTTGCTTGTCCGAAACCGATAGCGGCATTTTGCTTCAACAAGCGTTCCGAACCCAGAATACTTATCTGAATATCTTTGTTTGATCGGAATATCTTGGTTTGCTTACCCAGGTTGTTTTGATCGAAGACCGTACCGTCCGTGGCCTAATTTAAAAATCGTGACTTCACGCAAACGTTTGATGTGGCCTTTGTTGAAGTTTGCGGGTTAGGCCAAACAAGTTCTCACTCGATGGCTTGATTCTTTCGAATTCCGTCGTGCCAGTGACAACTTAGATAACTTGTGCCGGTCACCATTTCGCTTTTAACGGGGTAGATCCATCAGTCCGATTTAACGTTCTATAGGTATTATGCCGTTCGTGAGTCGCTAGCCCGCACTAGCCATTCGCGGCCCCTGATTGACCCACTGGCCGACAATAGCACATGCAATTTCGTATGAATTTTATGATTAGGCTAATGGTAATTGGCTTAGTCTTGACCCCCTTTTTCTTTGTCCCGAACTTGGTTCGTGCAGACAACGAAACAAGTGTACGGGTCACGCCCCTTGTTCGCGCAGTTCAAAACTGTAGTGCATCGGTAGTAAATCTTCGCGGTCGAAAAACCGTTCCAGCCCAATCGGGTGACTCCTCTGGCCAAAAGCTTAAACAAGTCAACGGCATGGGCACCGGTGTCATCATCGACCCGCGTGGATTTGTCTTGACGAACTACCACGTTGTTCAAGGCGTTAAGGAAATCGAAGTCACCACTTCGGAAAATATTAAGACGACGGCCACGTTAGTCGCTCACGATCCAGTAACTGATCTGGCGATACTCAGAATCAAGCTTGGCAAACCGCTGAACACGATCAAGATCGGCACTTCGTCAGATTTGATGCTCGCTGAAACCGTCACTGCGGTCGGAAACGCTTACGGCTATGAGCATACGGTCACCGTCGGAATTATCAGCCAACTTGGGCGGACGGTTCAAGTCAACGACGATCAAATCTACCGCAACTTGATTCAAACCGACGCCGCGATCAATCCCGGCAATTCGGGCGGCCCGCTGTTGAACATGAATGGCGAGATGATCGGCATCAACGTAGCCGTTCGAATCGGAGCCCAAGGAATCGCCTTCGCAATTCCGGTCAACGATGCCATGGAAGTTGCCGCCGAATTGATGGAGCAAGTCGTTTCCGATTCGACCTATCACGGTCTTTCGACACGAACAATTTTTGTCAACGATCAGCCACAGTTGATGGTCGAGTCCGTTGACTCCAACAGTCCCGCCTCTGAAATTGGGCTGGCCAGCGGCGACCGAATCCTGTCGGTCAACGATAGCAAAATTACTCGCGAGCTTGACTTCCAAACGTCGATGCTTGGGGTCAGCAAGGCCACTCCGGTTCGCATGGAGATTATTCACGGTTCGACGAAAACCAATGTTGAATTGCAGCTGGCTGATAAAACGAAGTCGAACGCTTCGAGTGTTTCGACGGCCTGGGAAGCACTAGGCTTAAGTGTGACGGCGGTGATGGAATCTGAGATGATTAACCTTCATCAAAACTACAAGCGAGGATTGAGGGTCACCAAAGTCCGCCCCAATAGTCCGGCCGAAAAAGAAGGCATTATGCCGGGTGACATTGTGGTTGCGATGCATGGTTATAAAACCGAGACGATTGAAAACTTGACTTACATTTTGCAACGATCAGATGTGTTGCAGCGAAAAAGTTTCATGTTCTACATACTTCGAGATAAAGAACCGTTTTGGGGGCAAATGCGAGTTGCTCAACGAACAACTCGCTAGGGCTGCTGCAATAACTCGCCCCAGACGAGTTCCCGCCCCCGGTTCATCAATGAAGCCCGTTCGACATCTCGCGATGTCGGCGGGCTTCTTTTTTTTGGTTTGTTCGAGAAGTAACCCAAAATGATGAAAAAGAAGATTCTATTCCCGATTGAATTCTTTCTGTGTCCGTCCTTTCTCAGACGCGGTGGCATTCTCTTTTGAGTCGGCGGTGCCTACGATGTCTAAAACGTACTGACCTTTCGTTTTTTGAATCATCATCGCTATGGAACGAGCCTTTCACCGTTGGCTTCAAGAACAAATTACCCGACACGATGCAGTTGCCGTTGGAATGGGTGACGATGCGGCTGTATTGAATTCGTTTGGTTCTGACGGTGTCTTGGCCACGACGGACACCATCGCCGATGGCACACATTTTGAGCTAGAACGGCATTCGCTGACCCTGGTCGGACGGAAAGCGATTGCGGTGAACTTAAGCGACATCGCAGCGATGGGCGGCGTTCCTGTCGCGGCTTTGCTTACGTTCTTGGTGCCCAAAGAGTTTTCGCTTGATCAGGCGAAGGAATTGTTTCTTGGCTGTCAAAAAATGGCGAACGAGTATTCTGTGACCATCATTGGTGGCGACACGAATTCTTGGGACGGTCCATTGGTGGTAGGAGCGACGCTGCTTGGGCAAGAGGCAATCGTTAGCGGCCGATGCCGACACTGGAAACTGTCGACGGCCAGTGCGGGTGATGCGATCGTAGTCAGTGGCCAGTTTGGAGGAAGTATCCTCGGGCACCACTTGGAGTTTCAGCCGAGGGTTGAGTTGGCGGCCTATCTAATGAAAAATTATGAAGTGGAGGCCGCGACCGATGCCACCGATTCGTTGGCGATCGATCTTGCCGCAGTCGCCACGGCAAGTTCACTTGGGTTTGAGGTAAATTCGACCGAAGTCCCCATTCGGGAAGCGGCTGACGAGCTTTCGCAATCCAGTGGGAAAACTCCTCTTGAACATGCGCTGTACGACGGCGAAGATTTTGAGTTGATCCTCTCAATGAAACTTGCGGAGGCAAAACGTTTGGTCGCCGATAACAACTGCCCAACGCCTTGCAAGGTCATCGGCCGCTTTACCGGGCAAACTGAGTTTGTGTTGGTTGACCCAAGCGGCACGAAAAAAAGCTTAACGCCGCATGGATACTCTCACTAATCGAGCCCAGTCTTTACTTCTCAAATATGAACATGATGTTAAAAACGATTTCAACCAGTGAAGAGCAAACGAGAGAGCTTGGTGAGAAAATCGGCCGATTGCTCAAGCCTGGGATGATCATCGCGCTCAATGGGACGTTGGGCAGTGGGAAGACACGTTTGACTCAGGGAATTGGCGTCGGATTGGGGGTTCCTGCGGATTCAATTGTCAGCCCGACCTACACGATTTGTGTGCCGTATTCCGGTCGGCTTGATCTACTTCACATTGATGCGTACCGGATCAACGATGTTACCGAGGTTGACGAATTGGGGCTGGACGAACTGGTCGAAGATGGCGTTGTTTTGGCCATTGAATGGGCTGATAAAATCGCCGAATACCTGCCGCCAATCAGCCTGCAAATCGACTTCGATTACGATGATGAATCATCTCGATCGATTGTTGTTTCGGTTGCGACTGAATGTGAGGCGTTTTTTAAAGAGTTGTTTGAAGACGCTGGCTAAGGCCGGGCTGCGTGCTGAAACCTTCGCAATTCCTGTCTTGGCAGTTTCGAACGGATGGAATCTGTAAATTTCCATTCTGTTTCCATTCTGTTTCCATTCTGTTTCCATTCAGAATACGGGCTGGCCACTCAACGCCGTTACGAATGCTTTTTCCGTACTTCGGACACTCTTGCTCGAGAATGCTGAGCTGGAAACGAGCAAGAGAGCCCGTTCTACATTTTATTCTCGATTGAACCATCGTTAGCGACGGAGCTGGGAACGACGCTGGGAATTCTATCCCGAAAATTTACAGGCTCGGAGTATCGCCGCCGTTAAAAGGACGACTTTGCCGGTCTCTTGCCTTTTAACGCTAAGTTCTTGAAAAAAGGCCGGTTTCAAACTACGATCTGGAGCAATGAACGCCTGAGATTTTACACACTTGATTCGCTCCAATGCAGTTCTTGCGACAAACCTCCTTTTACGCCACTTTTATCGTTACCGCAATCATCTCGTTGCTGGTCTACGTACAAGGTGACGGCGTTGGCGAACGAGTGAACACCAATGCCTCGATTGAACTCACGTCTCGAGCCAGACGAACTTCACGAGCCGGTAGGACGGTTCAGGTTGCGTTTCAGCAGCAGGCGAACCACAGAAGCCAAACGACTCAGTCAGAGTTTGAAGAACTACCATCACCTTACGATGCGCCCGGCACCAACCAGGCAGGCCCGAACCAATCGACTCGCGGTTCCGGCAACTTCGTTCCAACGATGCCCGGCGGAGTTCAAGACAGCCCGTCTCGATCGCAACGCTCCAACCTTTCGAATCGAACGACAGTAAATCGGTTGCCGGTGACTCGACCGCTTTCCCGGACGATGACTCGTGCCAAACGGCGTTCGACGCAGCTTCCGCTTCCCGCACCAGAAGGCACGCGTGTCGAAAATTATTCGGGTCTGCCGTTGAGCGGAAATTCTGGTTCGTTGATTCAAGGCAACGGCTTCTCGATTCCAGGTGGTCTGCCGAACCAGGCGGTGCCATTTCCTGCGAATGGCCTACCACGAACGAACCCTCAATTAAGAACGAACCCTCAATTAAGAACGAACCCTCAGTTAAGAACGAACCCTCAATTGCGGATGCCCTCGCAAAACATGCTCCCAGTGCCAAGCGTTTCTGCACAAGGTTCTTCTTTCATCACACCCGGATTGAATCGGCCGAGTAATTTCCCGGTACCAAGCTCTGCTCTGCCAAGCATATTGCCGCAAACATTCGCACCGCAAACGATTAGTAACGCGATACAGCATGGTTCGAATTGTCCGTGCGGTTGCCAGCCGCTTTGCGCGACGACCACGGTCATGGTGCCGGTTTGGAACACGTACTACAAGACGATTAATCAAACTCGTTATCGAACTGAAACTCGCCAGCAGCCTTACCGTGTTCAGGAAACGGTTTACGACATGGTTCCGCAAGTTCAGAACTACACGATCAACGTGAAGGAACCACGGACGAAGCAGTACACTGTCAATCGGCGCGAAGAGTATCAGATTCAAGCCGAAGAACAGTACACGGTGATGGTGCAGAAGCCTGATCAGCGTGAGATTTCAGTCGATCGAGTCGTCGAGTACGAGATTCCATCGGAAGAGTCGTACACCGTGATGGTGCCCCGCCAAAAAGAAGTTCAAAAGACCAGCTACAAAACGGTTACCGAACAGGAAAAAGTTCAAAAACGATACGTCGTCAACGTGCCGCAAAAACGAACGCGTATCGAGACGACTTATGATCGCCAGCCATTCACGAAAACTGTCCGCAAACCAGTCATGACGATGGTCGATGAAGTCCGAACCCGTCCCATCGTTCGCTATTACAACGAAACGAAAACGCGGGAGAACGTCACGCATTTTGTCGAGTATGTCACAAAGACCAAACAGCGGAATGTGAAAAAATTTAAGATGGAAGAACGGCAAAGAAAGACGTTCGAAGACTATGTCGATTACGAAGAAATTCGAGCTGAAAGCACCTTTGTCGAAACGGCCCAACGTCCGAAAGAGGTTAGGCTGACTCAAGAGTATAAAGAGTCAAAAATCGTCGTCGATCTCAAGCCGGAAACTTACACGATCAGCGTGCCCTACGAGGAAGAGGTTCAGGTTCGCGTTCCGATCATTCGCCAAGTGCCACGAGAAGTTTCCAAAAGTTACAACGTGAAACTTCCATATACAGAACACATGCCCCAATCGTATACGGTGGCGATTCCGTATCAGATTATGAAGACGGCTTATCGAAAAATCCCACGCCAAGTTCCACAAACAAAATACCGCAGCATCACCAAAGACGTTGGCTGTTGGAAGACGACCTGCGTGAACGTGCCGACCTGTGAAGTTTCGACGGACGCTTGTGGATGTGCGACTTGTTGTCCAGGGATGCAAACGATTCGACGAACGGTTTGGTGTCCACGAATTGTCACACAGCGAATTCCGTATACTACCTATCGCACTGTTGAGCAGCGTGTTCCCTATCAGTTTCCTGTGATGACGCAGCGACAGGAAACGAGAACTCGGATGGTGCCGGTTACTAAATATCGCACTGAATCGCGACAGGCCAGCTTAAGGGTCTTTGATTCGCAAAACGACGTTCGGATCGAAACTATCAAGGTTACAAAGTATCGGCAGGATAGACGGACACGAAACGTACCGTTCAAACGAGTCGTGGAGGAACCGAAGTCGCGATCGCTGCCTGGTGTTGATTACGAGACATACGAATCGGTGGTAAAGGTTCCCTATCTCAAGCGTCAACCTGTTCCAAGGAAACGGGAGGTGTTCGAAACGGTGTTGGTAAAGGTTCCTTATAATGTCGTTGAGAATTATGAGATCAAGGTTGCTGAACCTCGTACCCGAACAACTACCGAACAGTACACTGTAAGAGTTGCAAAATCTGAGGAAGAAGAATACGTCGTCAAGGTTCCTCAAATCGAGTACAAGGAAGTTCAGGAAACTTCTTACGTCGATGTTCCCGTGACTAAGGAAGTCGAATACACCGTACAGATTCCCGAATTCAGAACAAGAATCGAACTGGTGGATGTTCAGCGACGAGTCCCCGTGATTGAAACCAAGACGATCACGGAAATGGTGCCGGAGCTTAGAACCAAGCCGTCCAAACGAATGGGAACGAAAACCGTCACCGAGACGAAATTGCAGACGTTTATGCGTTCAGTTCCTGAGCTACTCACTCGGACGGTCTACCGCACACGTTTCCGCAACGTTCCTGAAACGAGAACCAAGCTCGAATGGGTCAACGTTCCAAAACAGATGTCCCGAACGATCATGGTGAGGACTCCAAGAACGGTCAGTCGCCCGCGATTGCGAACTTACTCGGTTCAAGTTCCCTACAACGTGCAGATTCGAATCCCGTATCGCGTCTGTCGGATGGTTCCGCGTCAGATCACGGTTCCCGTCGAACAATGCTGTAACAGTTGTTGCACCGAGTTTCCTCAATTGAACCAGATTGGCAACGCTTACTTGCGGTATGGTTACCAGCAGGTCCAAAACGCTTGGGGCTTTTTCGGCAACTAGGTGCATTTCATTCAATCAGCGTACGCATTTCACCAGTGATGAAGAATGCTTCTCAGATTTTTTGTCGTAGCTACCGTCGCCAGACGGTCGAGAACCGAAACTTCATTACTTTCAATCCACGCTCTGGCGAGCCTGTCTATTCAAACTGAGCCGTTGTAGGCCGTTATCAAGGAGCGTCAGCGACGATGATACGGCAAAGCACGAGCCTATCACTCAAACTGAAGTTGCCGTAACTGCGTTTCACTTGTTACGGCCTACTTTCTCAAGATCTGCCATTCGTCGATTGATACCGATGCGGATTTTGAAAACGCTCAGTTTGAGTAGCTACGTTGATTGAAATCAATCCACGCTCTGGCGCTTAGCTACGTTGATTGAGTTTCTTCGGCTTTTAACCCGAAGTCGGAGGCGAGGCTTTTTCACTTAGATACAACGCTATATCTACCTTTCGATCATCAACGCCGGGCCATCGGTTCGCTCGGTCAAGCGATCCAGTTCATCAAAGAACTTCTCTTGCGCTTTCTTTCTGGCGAGGTTCGTCGCTGCACCATGACTTAACGCTGTTTTGATCGCTTTGTCGGAATTGATTCCCAACCCTTTGGCGATCGTCAAGACTTGATTGATGCGTGGATCGTTCTCTAATTCATCCATGTCGGCCTGCTCCACATCGTTGCGATTGACGCTGGCGGAAACTCGGATGACAGGCTGCCAGTTACCGGGCGAAGTTTCAGCAAAGAAGTAATCTTCGACCGTCGAAACGGGGTTGGACAAGTCTTGGATAACACGAGAAATGCGCAGCCCCTTGATGTTTTCTTTCTCGGCGATGTTTGTTGCTGACGTCCACCATGGCTCTTTGGGTTCATTGGCCAGATCGCCGTCGCCAAGGTTAAGTTCCTTCAAAAGATCACCCAACCCATTACCACCGAGCCCGCCAAGCCCACCCAAGCCACCGAGTCCTTGTCCAGCTCCGCCCAACATTTGCTGCGCAATATCCGCTGCGTTGGCCGGTTTGTCTTTGTCGACTCGAATTAAGTTTGAGCCCAAGCCTTGAAAGTTAAGTTCTTTGACGAGCACGTATTCGAACATCGCCACCCGAGCGTTCCACTCTGTTTCGGATTGATTGACGATGCCAAACATTTCGTCAGAGAGGTCGAACGTTTCATTTTCAACATCGATCTTCAATTTTTTCAGGTCACGTAGCAGCGCTGCAACCGTCCGCGAGCTGACTTTGCGTACGTTATGTTTCCACGCCACGCCAGCGATGCGAATATTTTCTGATCGTTGTTTATTGACCGCACGCACTTCATCCCGCGTGTAATTCACGAGCGTAAATCTTGAGGTCTGTGGCTGGTTCGCGTTGTCTTGAAAAGCCTGCTTTGCGGCGCCGACTCGTTCGGTTTCAGACTCAATGAAGTCCAGCATGCGTTCGGCATTCGGGTGTTGTTGCTGCCACTCACTCAAGCGTTCTAGTTGCTTCTTGAAAGAAGACTCGGCCTGCGTGCGTTCGGCTTTCGCATGAATGGCATAGTTCTTCGGAAACTCCTTTGCAAACCACGCGCGTTCGACGACTAAATTTAGTCCGCCAGCCTTACTTCGATTTTGAATGATGCCATACATGCGGTTTCCGGAAGTCAGGATAACCTCATCGACCGCATACAGTTTCCTCGTTGCCTTTGATCGCTGAGCCATCAAAGGTGAGTCCAATGCCGCGACGATAAAACTCAAAAAGACAAGCGATCGAAGTGAGAGCAGCGCAAATGACATAATGTCTCTCTCTATGGGGTGAAACTTAGTTTGAAATTTGGGCAGGAGAATTGCAAAGTCTGCTTTTCTGATAGCGTCTGCTTTTCTGATAGCGGTACGGGGCGAGCCGTCCGGTTGTTGACGCACTGGGTGGCTTGCGCCACTTCGCTAAAAACGATTTGGTAGTAATCCGAGAAACCTGGGGCAAAGTTTCGCAAGGGAAAGGATCAACCTTTGCCAAGCCATGTAAGGCATGGAGGCGAACTGTTGTTCGGCGAAAAACAGATAACCAACCACATCGCG
>CAZPTT010000108.1:8653-22274 GCA_964589435.1 uncultured Pirellulaceae bacterium | reverse complement strand
TCGATTAGCGTCGTCACGATCCATGTTTGGCTTAGTGAAGTCTTGGTCGTACAACATGTGATTATTTTGACGGGGTGTCGCATAATCAGGTTTCATGCGACGAAGAAAAATCAATGTCACAATATAAAGAAATTGGGGAGTTCGGAGCAAGAAGGCTTTTAGGGAGGCCTCAAGGCTCGAGCTATCGACACGGGTACAGCGGAGTTTTGATTTCCCGCAATGTCGCTTTCAAAAACGGGTTTACGCTGCATTTTTTCTTGATCGGGAAGCGTGTTGGGCAGGTCATCGCGAGAATCGTATATTCCCTTTGTCGTTTCTGAACATATTCTCGACCGCATTCTGCGGATTTTCGATGGCTTGATTCGACGGTGCTTGATGCTTTCAAAGATGGATCCCCAATTAGCGTTCTCCGAAAAACCGCTTGTGGGGGCATTCGCTATTTCATTAGCTTGATTCTAAAGATACTTGAACGTTGGAAAAATCGTGACGCCTCAAGTCTTCTTGGTGAATCGTAAACGTCAGAGTGCCCGCATCCCAGAAACAGAATCCGACTTGGTGGTCGTACCCCAGTTTTAAAAGCGAAACCCATTCTTCAGCAGTTCCTCCAAGTTGGTTGGCCGATTGAACGGCAGGCGAATCGCCTTGAGTAAACGTGTCCCCATTGAGGCAATGGTCGCCGACCGTATTTACGGTTTCATGAATGGCTTCAAACTTGGCTTGGTTAGGGCCGTCAATGTAGATATACGGCAGTGAAGTTCCGGCCGCGAAGTCAACGTGAAACGGAGTCGCCGTATAGTCGTCCTGGTCGTCGGTGAGATCTTGCGGATCAAAGCGAACGGTTTTCAGTTGAGCAGCCTCGCCCTCATAGAAGATGACTTTGCATTCAAATTCCTCAAGCGATTTTACAAAGAATGAAAGCAAGCCGGATTTCGGCAAATAGCTGTTGAGTTCGGCAATGTCTGCCAGATTAATCTGAAACAGAAAGATCCAGATGCCATCGTCAGTACGTGGAAGTTGATTTTCATCGGCGAGATCTGGAAAGCCACCCATTCGCGAGTTTCCTGGCTGCGAATAATCATCGGGGGTTGAACTCTTGATACTGATTGACTTTCGGATCTGAGATTTCAATTCACCGGCCCCGGCGTCATTCAGCTTGTTTGCAATCTCCACAAACTCGGGGGCTGATTCATCCATGCAAAGATCCATATCGGCCAATTCAAACTGTATCGGTTTGTCACTGTGCTGGTACGCCCATTCCATAAACAGAGGGCGGTGTTTTCCATCGATCAGGAATGTTTCTAACGAAGCGGCGAACGATTCGAGCCCCGCTGGAAGCGAAGTGAACTTATTCTTCTTCAACGAGAGATGTTTCAATTCAATCAATTGCAGTAACTCGTCAGGAATTGATTCCAAGCTGTTGTAGTCTAGATTCAAACTGGTGAGCTTTTTCAAGCTGCCGATGCCCTTGGGCAATTGTGTTAATCGGTTTGAAAACAACATCAACGTTTCGATGTCGGTGAGCTTCGAGATTGATTCTGGAAGCGTCGAAAGTTCGTTGTAGCCCAAGTTCAACTGAATCAACGGTAACTCAAAAATCGCATCCGGGACGTTCTGCAGGCAATTCTGCATCAGATAGAGATTCGTCACATTCCGCAGGTTGCTGATTTCAGCTGGGATCGTTTCGATGCTGTTGTTACCCAGCGATAATGTTTCTAGCTTCGGCAAACTTGTCACTGCCATTGGGAATTTCGACAGTCGACTAGCTTGAAGATTGAGAGAGCTTAGGTTTTTCAGTTCACCAATTCTCTCGGCGAACAAACTGGCGTCACACAAGCTAAAGTGGCATATCTCAAGGTTGACAAACTCACTGACTCTCGCGGCTAGTTCGGCATCAACAATCCGATCGCAGAATATTGACTTGATCGCAAGTCGGTCTCCCTCAAGTGCCTGTTGAAGTGCTTCGGTGGTGCGGCAGGAAATGGTTTCATGTTCCAGGTATTGGGGCATGTCTTGGTCTGCAAAATTGGACTGTTAAAATTAGGTGGCGAAATCATGATCGAGCGCGGCCACGATCAGTCTTACACTCAGAGATTCTAAAGCAATTAGCAGGCACTTGTGTGGCCCCAAAGCCAACCGGGCCTGTTCCGTTGGCAGCAATTCCGTTGGCAGTTATTCGATTGACCGTAGCTTTAATCGACGTAGATGGCCCAGGTGCCGACGTTGCCTGAATCAATTGCTTCGTGGTTGTGTAAGAATCGCCAAGCGTCGGCGCGGCCTTTGAATCGCTTTGGGCCGAGGTATTCGACGATGCGATAATGTTGTGGTTTGTCTTGCCAGTTCGTTGGCTTAAAGCCAGGCATTGGCTCGACCAGGAATGCATGAAAACTTGTCGTTGGCTTTCTTCTGGGAAATGTCATTTGTATGTACTAACCTCAAAGACTCTCGAAGGGATCCCATAGGCTCGGTTTCCCTGACACTTCTATTATTCGAGAATGCCGTGACACGGCTGGTCAAAGCGAAAAATAAGGCTGCGAATTTATTGTCTTCGCAGCTGAAATACAACGAAAATGCCTTCAATTTGTGAAGGCTTAACGGCTGGGCAGGCGCGGAAAGAGATTTCGCAGAACAGGCTTCACGGACGAGTAAATGTCGCTCGGACTGGGGATGGCGAACTGCAGAGGCTATTTCGATTGAGAGGCGTCCTGGATGCAGTACAGATGCTGGCGGCTTCGTAGAAAGATTTGCTCGCCAGCCAACGCGGGGGTTGCGTCGATCTCAGCGTTCAGCCGGTTGGTGGCAAGGACTTCAAGTTTTGAACTGTTGCGTAACACAAGCGTGTCGCCGGATCTGGAAGTTAAATAAATTCGATCTGCAGCCGCGACCGGCGAAGCATACAAACTTCGCAGTCCTGGCAGGCGAGAAAGTTCAAATATTGGCTGTCCTGTTTCAGCGTCCAAGCAATTCAGCATCGCGTTATTGCTTTTTGTGAAATATAGTTTGCCGTCGATCACCAAGGGGGAAGGCACATAAGGCGTGTCTTTGGCGTACTTCCATTTTACAGCTTGTGCTGGGCCGGTTGAATTGAAGTCAACCTCGCCCTTGGAGGCAAGCGAAATGCATGCCGCCATGTTGCCTTGATATCCCGCCATGCAAATCACATTGTCGCCGACTCGAACGGGGCAGGGGATCGCATTCAACGTCGTGCCTTTGGTTTCCCAAATGAGGTTCCCATTGGCCAGATCGTAACTGCGAAGCCGGTTGGTTCCGTTGGTGATCAGCTGCGTCGTCCCACCGAACTCAGTAACTAGAGGTGTCGCCCAAGTCGTCGGTTCGTCTCGCTCTTTATTCCAAATTGTTTTGCCGGTTGTCGCGTCCAGGACGAATATCTCGGACTGGTCTTCTTGATCCCAATTGACGACCACGAAATTCTCATGCAGCACAGGCGAAACGGCTTCTCCCCAGCCACGCCGGGTACGCATGTCGCCGAGGTCACGTTGCCAAACCAAATCGCCTTCGAAAGATAAACAGAAGATTCCGTACGAGCCAAACGATGCGTAGATGAACTTGCCATCGGTCGTCGGGGAAGCCGCTGCATAGGTCGTCGATTCGTGGCGGCCTTCATGAGGAGCCGCATCGGTGACGACTTTCTTCCAACGCACGTCGCCGTTGTCTCGCTCGATGCACCAGACAACGAACTCGACGATTCGGTTGGGCGGTTGCGGAATTGCTTCCGGAGAAACGACGGCGGGGACTTTCGGTTCGTCGTTGGTTTCAATCGCAGAAAGAATGATGACGACGTCGCCCCAAACGATCGGAGTCGAGCTGCCTTCGCCTGCGATTGGGATCTTCCAGTTGATATTCGTCTGGTCGTTCCAGTTCAGTGGCGGGTTCGCCGTCCTCGAAACTCCCGTCGCGTCTGGGCCTCGCCACTGGTGCCAATTGTCGCTTTTTTTATCAGCATTTTTGTTGGCAGCCTCGTTTGTAGTTTGGCAAGCGAATAAGCCATTGCCATCCGTTTGACCAAACGGCTGGCCAATTGACCAAGCCATCAAAAGCAGCAAGGCGGCCCTTGTTGTCGAGAAACGACGATTGGATTTTCGCCTTAAGCGTGCAAGGCGTGCGGCCAACATGATCATCGCAATGATTCACTATTTGAGTTGGAACCTGAGAAACCGGCCGTTTCGGTGAGGTCAACATCATGCCCCATTTCCGCCAACAAGGCCTTGATGCCTTCGTCAATTTCTTCGCCCAAGACGCCTTTGTAACGGATGATGCCGTTGGCATCGATCAAGTAGAGTGTTGGCCACGATTCGATGTTCCAGGTCGCCGCGATTGGCCCACGAGTGCCTTTTTCGCCATTCCAGAAATGTCGCCAGCTAAGCGTTTCACTTCGTACGGCGCTTCGAGCCGTGTCCAGATCTGTGTCACTATTTACGCCAAGCAAAACGAAAGGTTTGTCTTTCAATTTGTTAGTGATGTATCGCTCATGATCATACATCGCCCGGCAAGGCGGGCACCAATGTCCCCAGAAATCAAGCAAGACGACTTTGCCGCGATAATCAGAAAGCCGAAATGAAACGCCGTCCAAATCCTTTGCTTCGATTTCCGGCGCTTCCAGGCCAACCTGTAAATGATTCAGCTCAAATAGTTCATTCGTGGCGACTTCGCCGTATGTTCGTCCGCCCTGAAATTTGAGGTCGCCATACTTGTCGATAACGGTTTGCAACGCCTCGGCGACAGTCTTCAGCTCTTCTTCAGTACGATCGCGATTGATGTATTCAAGCTGAGCTTCTGGAAGCCTGGCCGCGTAGAGCGGATTGTAGGCAAGCGTCTTTTTGTAAAAAGGAATTTGAGCACAGAACTTTGCGTAGCCATACAACGCGTTGGCTTTCGCTTCGTCGGTGGAAGCCTTCTCGATCACTTGATGGAACAGTTTTTCCAAACGCTCATTGGGAATCTCATTCTTCAATGTGTCAACGACTTTGGATAGTTTAATCGTGTCCGCGTACTTTTCGACCAGCAGAGCAACGGCGTCTTGCTTCCGAGTTCCAATCGTTTGCCCAACGACGAACAGAACTGCGTCGCGTGCCGATGGAGTGTCCGGATAGGTTTTCGCCAATTCCATGTAGCGATCGGCGATTTCATTCGTCGGGTTTTGCTCGGCGAAAAGTCGCGTCTTCTCATCCTTAGTCTTGGCGGCAGCTACGAGTTTTTTGAGCGCAGCGATTCGCGTTTGGAATTCATCGTCGATGGACTTGAAAGCCTGGGCGGCTTTCTTTTTGTCATTAGGAAACTCACCCAGCGAAAGCGAGTGAGGGGCCGTCACGAACGAGGCAGGTTCTGGGGCGTCCGCCAAATCAAGCGAAGAATCATCAAAAGCAACTTTGGAACTCGAAGGAGCCGATGAATCCGGAACGTTTGCGGTTTCAGTTTTGCTGCAAGAGCAAAGGGCAACGCAAGCAAGAATAATCCAATAACGGTTCATTTGTGTCTCCGAATCGACGTCTCAAAAAAACGACTAGTCAAAAAATTGGCGATGAAGTTTCCGGCTGTAAAAAGTTCTTGCGGTACGAACGATATTGGCACCACGTAAACCTTCGATGATTGTACCGCGATTGTAGATAATGGGCATCGAATCAGGAAGGATTACTTTCCTTTCTCGATCAGAATTGTTCGTCAACGTACTGCGTTTCGAGAAGCGGGGAAGCTGCGCAGGTATGACTCTAGCGAATTGTCTCAAAAACCCAGGTGTCAGATGCTAGTGGGGCCGGAATCTTGTCTCTCGCTAGCCCAAGCTAACGGCGTCATGCTGTCGTCGAATCATTTCAGCATAAAGGCCATTTTTAGCGACCAAGACGTCGTGGGTTCCTTTTTCCATAATCTCGCCTTCTTCGATGACAACAATTTGATCGGCGTGAGTGATCGTGGAAAGTCGATGGGCGATGATAAACGTCGTCCGATCTTTTAACAGCGTCGTCATCGACTGTTGAATAAGCTGTTCACTTTCGGTGTCCAGATTACTGGTCGCTTCGTCAAGAATCAGAATTTGCGGATCCGCCAACAGGGCTCTGGCGATCGATAGCCGCTGACGCTGACCGCCGGAAAGTTTGACACCACGCTCGCCAATCACCGAATCGTAACCATCTGGTAAGTCTCGAATGAACGTATCTGCATTGGCTCGATGGGCGGCTTCGATGACTTGTTCTCTCGTCGCATCGCGATTGGCATAGGCGATGTTTTCAAATACCGTTCCATCGAACAGGAATACTTCTTGCTGAACGACACCAATGAGATCGCGAAACGTCCCAAGCTGGTACTCACGAAGATCACGTCCGTTCAGTGTGATTCTTCCGCGGGTCGGGTCATAAAATCGAGCGACTAAATCTGTGATCGTCGTTTTGCCGGCGCCGCTTCTGCCCACGAGTGCGACGACACTTCCGCCGGGCACCGTCAGGTTGAAGTTCTTGATGACGTCTTTTCGTTCTGGCGTTTGATCAGAATTTGAACCAGAGTCAGGTTCTCGGTCGACCTTGTCCCGAGGTGAGTTGTCCCGAGGAGAGTTGTCTTTCAGCGTCTTCTTGTTGTCTTCGTCTTTGTAGGCAAACCAGACATCTTCGAAAGCGATTTCGTTGACCTCAATTCCAGCGTCGATCGCATGTTCTCGGTCAGGTTTATCGATGGGAGTTTCGAGGACTTCGAATACGCGCTCCATCGACGCCAGCGAGCGCTGAAGTTCAGTAAGTGATTCGACGATTTGCCAAACTGGATTCAGAAGCAACAAAGTGTAGAACTGAAACGCTGAGATGTCGCCAATGGTCGTCCGCTGGCCGACCGGAACGTTGTTGGCAATGTCATTGAGGTACCAGTAGCCGCCGGCCCAAGTAATGACGACGCCGATCAACGCCATCAAGAATCCCCACGTACTCCACAGGATAATTTCTCGACGCGCGGCAAACATCCGCATTCGCGTGATCATGTGGTGGCCGACCGTATATTCATGCGATTCACGGTGCTCACCGCCAAATGCACGCACGGCTCGGATTCCTTGAAACGCTTCTCCAACTCGCCCGTCGACGTAGGAAACGTCTTTACGAATTGCGCGATAGATTGGGCGAATGCGGCGAATCGCAATCATGCTCAGGATCATGATCGGCGGCACAATTCCCAAAGCGGTCAGTGCCAGCTTCCAATTCAATGAAAACAAAATCACCATCGCAAGTAGTAGGCGGAGTATCGCCACGCCGGGCGAAATGACCGCCATTTGCAACAGCCCGGTCGTTTTGTTGATGTCGTCCGTTAAGCGAGAAATGATCCCGCCGACTTTCATGTCCGAAAGTTTGTCCAACGGCAAACGAATCAGCCGATCAAAGAGGGCTCGCCGCAGCGTTAAAATGACTCGAACATTCAGCAGCCGTTGGTTCCAGGCCCGCCCGACTCCCATGATGCGGGTCAACAAGACGACGAGCAAAAAAAGTCCGCCAACGACGTTCAGTCGGAAGAACTTTGTGGTTGGCTCTAGATCTGCCAGCAGCACGTTGTCGATGATGTGCCGCGCGAACAGCGGTTGGATAATCTCGAAAACGGAAACGCCAATTGCCAGAAGGCCCAGCAAGACGACCATCTTCCAGTGCGGCCAAAGCTGGTTGATATACAACCGCAAATAGCTGCGGCGCTGTTTTTGTTTGTCCGGATCGTTTGGCTTGTTCCGTTTCCACCAACGCCAACCGCCATTGGCATCATCGTCTGGATTCTTACCATCCTGATTGTCGTGGTCTTGGGAATCGCCGTCTTCTTTCTCAGATTTGAATTCACCTTTGCGAAACTTCTCTAAAAATTCTCCGAATCGGCCCTTCGAAGTTTTGCGGTTCGACGTTTTGAGATTCATGAAGGGGCGTGATTTGGCGAGGGCGAGACTGGCGACAAAGATCTATGATCCCGATGTTTGACGGGAAGACAAGGCCGCCGTCTCGAGGTTCGCCGTTGAGAATCAAAAGCCGCAAGACTGCGCCTTCAAACATCGGACGCATCGCCACGACCGCCGTGGAAACTTTTTGAGAAAAGTCTCAAATGACGATCGCGGACTCTTTGTTCGAACGAAAAGTCCCGCGCAAGCGAGGCGTGGAATGCACAAAAATTAGTCAATTTAACATTGGCAAACCAGTCGCTACTCAAACTGAGCGATTGTAGGCCGCTATCAAGAAGCGTCAGCGACGATGATACGGCGAAACACGAGCCTATCACTCAAACTGAAGTTGCCGTAACTGCGCTACACTTGTTACGGCCTACTCTATTGCGCGAGCGTGCCCACGCAAGCGAGGGCATGGCACCCATAAAAAATTAGTCAGCTCATTGACGAACTTTTAGCTAGTTTGGTGATTCTTCCGCACCCTTCTTTGGGGCAGCATCCTCTTCGTTCACATCAGCTGCGGTTTTACGATCGAGGTCACGAATGTTGAGCGTGTGAATGCCACGTCCGTGTGTCGCGATGACCATGACTTGATCCCGTTCCTGAATCGCAATGTCATGAACAAATGTAATCGGCAACCGGCTGCCCAGAACTTCCCATGTCTTCGCACCATCGTTGGTTACATAGACACCCATGTCCGTGCCAACGTACAGCACATTTTCAGCCGAAGGATCTTCGCGAATCACGTTCGCCGGCCCACCAGGAATGTTGGAGCTGATGTCAGACCAGGTTTCCCCGTAGTCAGTCGATTTCCAAACGTAGATTTGGAAATCGTTGTCGCGTTTGCCGTTTTGAGTCATATAGACGGTGCCTTCGTCGTACTTCGAGGCGATCACACGAGAGACCCATTTGTGCTTGGGGAGTCCATTCAGAATCTCTTTCCAGTTTTGCCCGCTGTCTTGCGAAACATGCAGCCGTCCATCATCCGTGCCAACATAAAGCAATCCAAACTTCAGTGGCGATTCGCTGATCGTACTGATCGTGGCGAAGGAGATATTGCCCTGTTTGTCCGGATCGTTGTGCGTCAAGTCCGGGCTGATTTGTTCCCAGTCATCGCCTCGGTTCATGCTGCGGAATAAGTGATTCATCCCGTGATAAACCACGCGTGAGTTGTGCTTGGAAAGCATGAATGGAGCCAGCCATTGACCACGTAGCGGCGGAGCACCGTCTGCCGGTTTCGGTTTGATGTTCTTTCGCTCACGAGTCGCCAGGTTTGTCCGCATGATGCTGCCATAAAACATTTCTGCATATAACGTGTCTTCGTCATCCGGATCAATCGCGTGGTAGCTGGCCTCACCACCGGACGTTCGTTTCCAGTTGTAGGGATCGCTTCGTCCAGGAGTCTGATTGGAAGGCCCAGTCCAACTGTGATTGTCTTGGACTGATCCATAAACGTTGAACGGTTTTTGATTGTCGACTTCCACGTTGTAGAATTGCACGACCGGCAAGTTCTCAAGGTTTTTCCAAGAGTCGCCACCGTCATACGAAATGTTTAGACCGCCATCGTTTCCATTAAGGACGTAGTTTGAATTTTCCGGGTCGATCCACATGGCATGATGGTCTGCGTGCAAGCCACGGTCGAACAAGCGTTTGAAATTGACGCCGCCGTCTGTTGATTTCAGCAATGAAACGCCCATGATGTAAACAGTGTCTGCATCACTCGGGTCGACTCGGATTTGACTGAAGACCCAGCCGTAGGTTGAAAATAAGCCTTCCATCAAACGGCTTTTCTCGCTGGCTTGCTTCCAAGTTTCGCCGCCGTCATCGGATCGAAAGACTTCGGCACCTTTGATGACGTCTTTCTTGGGGCGTCCGTACGAATCTCGCTCATTCTCTTTCGCCTTGCGAGCAATGTCGTGGTTGTCGATCAACGCGTAGACGATATTGGGATTCGAAGCGCAAAGTGAAATTCCGATTCGGCCGCTGGTGTCACGTGGTGGTAAGCCATCGGTTTTTCGCTCCCAGGTTTCTCCGCCATCGATCGACTTGTAGATTCCGCCACCGGGGCCAGGAACTGGGTCAGACCAGGCATGCCGGATGCGGTGCCACATGGACGCATACATGATGTCTGGATTTTTCGGATCGATCAGCAAATCGTTTCCGCCAGCCATGTCGCTTTCGTAAAGAACCTTTTTCCATGTCTTGCCGTTGTCAGTCGTTTTGAAAATTCCACGTTCTTCACTCTTCGTATATTCGTTGCCACCGGCGGCAACAAAAACAGTGTTTGAATCGTTCGGGTGAACGACGATGCGAGCAATGTGTTGCGTGTCGGCCAGTCCCATGTGTTTCCAAGTTTTGCCTTCGTCGTCGCTGCGATAAACGCCGGTTCCCGCCATGCTGCTGCGAAAGATGTTCGATTCACCGCCACCGATCCAGAGTGTCTTTGAATCAGATGGGTCGACCGCGATCGCGCCCCAAGCGGCTGACGGTGCATCGTCAAATAGCGGCGTCCAATGAGTGCCTTCGTTGGTTGTCTTCCAAACGCCGCCCGACGCCGTCGTTACGTAGAACGTAAACGGCTGATCCAGTGGCTTGGCAATATCAGTGACCCGGCCGCTCATGTGGGAAGGCCCGATGTGCTTCCATTTCATGTCGCCGAATGGGGTCGTCTCTCGCATCAGCACGTGAGCGAGATGCCAATCAAGTCTTGATTTCGAATCGAAGACGGGCTCCTTGGATTTTCCCTGCGCAACAACATCGCTCGTCGGCGCAAAAGCGATTGCCAAGGCTGCCAAGTAAAAAGTAAGCGTTGTAAAGCTTACTTGAAATTGTCTTCCGTCGATTTTGTTTAAGGTTTGCAGTCGTTTTGTCATTCTCATCCGTCCCGAATTGCGTGTTGTTTTCAAATATTGTAGCCAAAACAAAGTTGCATTGTGGCCTGGTTGGATTTTTCACAATTGTTCAGTGGCCACCGATCAATCGTTCCAACGAAAAACGGCCAAGGCGATTACAAACGGAATGACGCACCACAATGACATCACGAGAAGTTCCGGCCCCAACGTAAATATTGATTTTCCGTCCATCATCAATGCTCGCAGCGCATCAATGACCGGCGTTAGCGGCAAGACTCGAATGACTGGCCAAAACAGTTCCGGAAAACGTTCGTAGGAAAAGAAAATTCCGCTCAAAGTCCACATCGGCAGCATCACGAAGTTCATCAATCCCGACGCTGTTTCCAATGTCTGAGCTCTCGACGCCACCAATAATCCGATCGAAGCAAACTCGATTGCGCCGATCACGACGACCAACAAAATGGAAAACCAATTTCCATAAATCGTGACGCCGAAAATCAAATAGGAGAACACCAAGAGAATCACGATTTGCGGGATCATGAAGATCAGCCGACTGCTCATCATACTGATGAGGAAGTGAGTGCGTTTCATCGGTGTCGCCATGAATCGCTTCAATAGTTTTCGAATTCGCATATCAACGATCGCAAATCCGACTCCCCACAATCCGCCACCCATCAGTCCCATCGCCAACAAACCCGGCACTAAGAAATCAACATAGCGGCCTCCCGGTTCGCTGTATTGGATGTCAGATGACTTGAACACGTCTTCTCGGCCGTAAGCGTTCTGCAATTGGTCGTCGACGAGATTGCGAGCGGAAAGGCTGCCCGGTCGAACGGGATCGAAGATGTATTGAAGTTTCTCTTCAGTGCCGCTTTGCGAACTGACGAGCAAAGTCGTTTTTCCCGTTCGCAGGCGCTCAAGGGATTCGCCTTCGTTGAACAGATGGACGTTAATCTGCGGATTGGAGCCAAGTTTTTCCGCGAGCTCTTCTGAGGCCGAACTGATGGCTATGTCGACATCGTATGATTCAATGGGCTTGTTGCGAAACGCGATTCCTAAAACGACGACCATCAAAATTGGGAAGAAGTACACCCAGAAAACCGCTTCTGGGCGTCGCACGAATTCACGCAAACGTGCGAGCGTAATTGCAAGGATTGGATGAAGCGGTTTCATGAGTGATCTGATGTTGGTTTCGTGAAAGTCGTTAGGTTGCCTGGATTTGGATTCGCAAGTTTGGGATTCGCAGGTTTGGGATTCGCAGGTTTGGGATTCACGATCAAGGTTGTGGCCAAGTTGTTCGTCGCATCGCGACCGATCATTGTAGGTAAAACGCTTTTTGAGATTTTGTATAGGCTGGCGACGATTGTTCTAGGGAACGCTGGGTGAACGGTCGCTACGCGACGAAAACATATTGGGTTCCAAGTCCACGGGTTAAAAACCCGTGGCTATCCATGATCGGTCGCTCCGCGACGAATAAAATGACGACCAACCAAACACAAGGACAAAGCATGCAAATGACAAAGCATGCAAATGACCAAGCAAGCAAATGACCAACCAAGCAAACAAACGACCAACCAAGCAAACAAACGACCAACCAAGCACAATGCTGGGGCTTAAACAATATGCTGACCAAAACTCTTTGCCCATGTACCAAGAGAACTGCAAAGCTTGTTTCTCTCATAGCGGAACGGCGCGAGCCATCCGGCTGTTGACGCACCCAGTGGCTTGCCCCACTCCGCTAATAAAGACGTTCCAATCTTCCTGTCCCATCTGCTACGTACCTTCTTCTTGCAAATGCCTTCCCGTTAAACTGACGAATACGTCTTCGAGGCTGGCGTGCCGCGTCGTCAAGCTCGAAAGTGCAATGCCTTTATCGGCGAGGTTTGAAATGAGCTTCGGCAACACAACATGCGGTTGCTCAACGGTGACTCGGAACCCGTCTCCGTCTCGTTCGACTTTCTCGACCGTCGGAATGGCTTTGATCATGCCGTCATCGAATTGCTCCAATTCCCGATCAATCGAAAACTCGATCACATGTTCGGCACCAAGCGATCGAATCAACTCGGACGGCGTGCCTTCTGCGATAATTTTTCCGGCATCAAAAATAGCAACTCGGTCGCACAGCCGTTCGGCTTCTTCCATGTAGTGAGTCGTGAGCAGAACGGTTTTGCCTTGCTTGCCAAACGATTCGACGATCTCCCAGAGTTGCCGTCGGCTGGACGGGTCGAGTCCGGTGGTCGGTTCGTCGAGAAAGATCAACTCAGGATCGCCGACAAGAGCCGTGGCAACGGCAAGTCTTTGTTTTTGGCCCCCGGACAACGTCTTGATCCAGGCCTTTTCTTTTTCTTCTAGCGAGACACGCCGCATCGCTTCGGCCGGCTCGATCCCCGAAGAGTAGAAGCTGCGAAAAAGATCTAACGTTTCACCAACGCTCAGCCGTTCACTCAGCTGAGTTTCCTGGAGCGAAACGCCTATTCGCTCGCGAATCTCTACCGCGCTTTTGTCCCAGCGCAGTCCAAAAATTTCCGCTTCGCCAGACGTTGCATTTAAGAGGCCTTCCAGGATTTCAATCGTCGTTGTCTTCCCAGCTCCGTTGGGGCCGAGGACGCCATAGCATTCGCCAACGGCGACTTCGAAATCGATGCCGCGAACGGCTTCGACGGGAGGTTTGCCTTTGTATGTTTTGACGAGATTCTTGCAGCGAATGGCTGGTGCGTCTGGCATAATTTCTTGAAGTCTCGACGGTTAAATGCGCGACTTTCTAACTCAAATTTCAAATCGTGGGAATCAACATTAAAGCCGATGGTAGCGATTGCTTCAAACGGGGCAGGGGGGAGCTTGGTTCTTAAGGCTCGCCGGCGGA
>CAZPTT010000108.1:4655-8553 GCA_964589435.1 uncultured Pirellulaceae bacterium | reverse complement strand
ACCTAACATCTCTTCGATAAGGCGTGCCCACCCATTACCATTTCGGCGTCAGCGGGATCTGAAGGAATCGTGTCTCAACGTAGTCCTTGACGGTTTTGGTCAATTGATCAATGACAATATCATCATTGAGTCCTTTTTCGTCGATTTGATTGCGACCGACCGAATACAACTGGAAGCCTCTCCCCTTACGTACGTATTTGAATTGCCTTTCGGAATAAGGATCAACCAATAGATGCTCTGGGATTTCGGTGTTCAAATTTGAAAGCGTGATTGGGTACTCACCACAATCCCTGTTGTGCAATTCCAGTTGCAGGGAAAGAGCAGACAGTCGCTCATGAATTCCCACATGCATCAGGCCGTCCAACCACCCGTTCTTGTAGTTTGTTCGGGCCAGAAACCGACCTTTTGATGCAGGGGTATGCAATATGGTTAATGCTTGTGCAGCTGCCGAAACTCTCCAGTGGACTTGTTGCTCGCGCTTGGCAATGTATTGCTTTAAGCCACTCAAGTCGCACGAATCTTGCCTGAATCTTGACATGACTTCGATGTCTTCGTTGAGTATTTTCAATGATTCAGCATCATAGCTTTGCCAATCAACGGCTCTGCTAAAGTTGAGAATCAGTCGAGGTGTTGGTTCCGAGGAGTTATTCGGTGATCGTTTTTGCAAAATTAGAGACAGGTTGTAATTGCGTTCCAACTGCGACAGTGTCAATGCTTGAGCCCAGTCAGCCTGGTTAGGTAAACCTGACTGTGGCTGAATATATTCCATGACCCGATCTTCTTGGGCAGCGGTGCAGTCTCGATGAAGGAGAATCCGAGTTGCGACTTTTGTTTTTGGGTTATGAAATCTATTCGGCAAGTCACGTCGTCGAAGGCTGACGATCGCCGTTAGATTCTCGATTGCACGATCCAAATTGCCTTGTCCAATTTGAAAATTCGAATCAATCGTTAACATTTGCTCAGCGAACGTGAAATATGAACTCCATGGACTTCCCGGTTCGTGAGTCATAGGTGCAAATAGAGTTGAACACTTGGATGCGTCACGAATTTGTTGGAAGACGGGCTGCATGGCTTCGCAGTATTCAGTCGCCGCAGTTAGTTCCTGAGGCGTCCAAGGTGTTTCGTACATGCAGCCGATGTAGTCATCGAATGTCGTCCAGGGAACTAAGTTGCCTTTGGCAGATTTGAACCATTCGTTTCTGCTGGACACCAATCGGTTACCCGTAACGATCGCTGAAGGCTCTGAAAGAATTGATTCGATCCAGGGTTGAATCTCCCGACTTGGTATCGCAGCGACTTCTGATTCTGAGAATCCGAGCATTTTCAGCTCATTTGTTGCGGTAGAGCTAAAATTTAGGGTGGAAATCTTGGCAAGTTGAAAAAGCACGTTGTCTTGCCGAATCAGTTTTGCCCGAGCGCTCAAGCTTAGTTGTGTATCAAGCGCCCGGTTCATCCATTTGGGCATCGCGGCAACTAGATCGCCATGAGACGCCAATCGATCTTGGAAATCGAAAAGGTCAATATTTTCCTCGCTAAAAGAGTAAGTCGCAACGATTTCTGGTGAATAGTATTTCGCGAGTTGTTGCTTGAAAGCTGGTGAACTTCTTAAATAGGCTGGGCTTCGATGTGGATCTGACGTCGGCCAGAGGTGAATGGCATACCACCAAAATGCATAGATGCAAATGCAGCAAGAGATGGCGAAGGCCAAGTGTCTGAGTTGGCGGAGGCTAGGCCTTACGCCCCTTACGTTTGCGATATGGCCATTGGGGAAAATAGACTCCGAGGATGGCTCGGTTTCAGTGGCAGGATGGGCTGCCCTGATCGAGAGAAACCATGTATAGATTAGAACTGCTCCAATCGATGTAGCACAAATTCCACTGATGTACCTTAAGAGGCTTCCATAGTTGGGCGCCCCAATGCATTGAAGGAACGCGACTGTTCCAATGGCGGAGAGTACGCACGTGCCGACGCAGATAGTAAATGCAGTTGCCAAACGGCCGATCCACAGTTTGGCGGGCACGAAAGCAGCTGAGGTCGCGATCGCAAGTAGCAATACGAGTGTCACGATCTCGTATAGGGCGAACCCAGTGTCCGTGTCATAGAAATTAGCTGGCTCAATCATGTCACCGAGTATCGCTGGCATGATCGCAGCACAAATAAGGAAAGTCCCAATACTGAAGTGACGACTCAGACTAGAGGAAGGATCGGATGAGCGAGGACTGGCTGAATCTGACTTGGATGACCGTGTTAATGCGATCAATTTTTTGCCCAATTCGATGGCCATCAAGATTGGTAGTAAAGCAGCAAGGGCCAGCCCCAACGAAAGCCTAAATTGGACGGTATCCGAGCGAATGTAATTCTGGAGTAGCTTGAACTGGTGCATCAACTGAGGGCTAATAACCGCCGCGCTCAAACTTGCCGTTGCCAAGATGTTTACGATTAGCTTCGCTAGCCACGTCGATTTCGCGTTACTCGACTGATCGGCCGCTGTGTTGGAATCGACGGTTGAGATGAGTTTGCCTCGATGCACGAATCAAGAAAATTCAGCCAAAGGGTATACGCATCTTATCCAAATCTGGATGCGGCTTCGGCAAACGACGAGCAACATGAATTCGAGCTTTGCGCTGGTGCTAAGTCGTGCTGTTGGCGAATTCTGCCCCTAGAACAGCACGCACATGATCGAGGACGCGCGAGCGAACTTCAGCCAAATCGTTGCTGTCGATGAAAGCTCCGGCGGCCGCCTTATGTCCGCCACCACCGAATTCTTTGGCGACTTCGTTGGCCGGTGAACCGCAACGGCTACGGAAACTCATTTTGTAACCACCGTCGACTTGGCCAACCATGATGACGGCAAAGACCGTGCCTTCAATTTCCAAAGCCAGGTTGATCAGGTCTTCCGTGTCCGTTGGTTGGGCTCCGGTTTTCTCGTAGTCGTCGGGCAAAATGTAGGTGTGCGCCAAGCGGCCGTCGAGTTCTGTTTCGAGTCGCGCCAAAACCGTTCCCCGTAAGCGGACTCGGCCCGCCGTTTCCCGTTCATAAAGCACGCCATAAATTTCAGACGGAACTGCGCCGCCTCGTACCAGTTTGGCGGCCGCTTCATAAGTTTGGTCTTTGACCGAGTTGAAGCGGAACCAGCCGGTGTCTGTTGCCAGTGCCGCAAAGAGTGGAGTCGAGATTGCTGGCGTCAGGTCAACGCCCAAGTGCTCGGCGGCTTCGACACACATTCGCCCCACAGCTTCAGCAGTCGTGTTTTTGAACAGTTCCGCGTCGATGTCATCTTCACCGACGTGGTGATCAAAGATGACTTTTTTGCAAGTCGAATTTTTGATCACATCAGCCATGTCGCCAAGCTGAATCCAAGCGCTGGTGTCGAGGATCATGTGCAGGTCGGCATCAGCCAATTCGGATTCTTGAATGTCCACGCCGATACATTTGATTTTCTTGTCGGGATCAATGAAAGCGAGATTGGGCGGGACTTCCTGGCCACAAACGATGCGGACTTTCTTGCCAAGCGTTTCCAGTATTCCAGCCATGCCAAGGCAACTGCCCAGGGCATCGCAGTCCGGACGAATGTGACTGGTCAGGATGATATTTTCAGCGGCTTTAATCACTTCGCAGAATCGGGGCCAGTCAACGTTCATAATGGTTCCGGTTTAGTTGTTTGGTGTTCGTGTTCGACTTAGGTGTCTGTTATCACGGATCGTCAATTTTAGTTTAAACGTCCATCATACGTCGGGCGATTCGCCTTGTTTCGGCAACATCTTTTTGAAGTTGTTCTTTTAGTTGCTCGACCGATTCGAATTGACGAATATCCCGCAGGCGGCTGACAAAATCAACCTCGATGACTTGGCCGTAGATCGAGCCTTCGAAATCAAGCAAGTGGCATTCGACTTTCGAG
>CAZPTT010000108.1:0-4645 GCA_964589435.1 uncultured Pirellulaceae bacterium | reverse complement strand
ATTCTCGCCAAATGTTGGGTTGGGGCCAATGTTGATCGCTGACCAGTGCGATCGACCGTTAACATACGTCCGACCTGCGTAAACGCCTCGGGCGGGAACCAGCGTGTCGATCGCATCAAGGTTGGCGGTCGCAAAACCGATCGTTGAACCACGAGCAGCACCATGGGTCACCATGCCGCGAATTCGATAAGGATGAGTCAGCCATTGTGCGGCTTCGTCGACATCACCAACTCGGATCAACTCGCGAATTCTGCTGCTGGAGATGAAGGCATCGCTGTCGACAAGCGGCTCGACGATTTTGAGCTGCATGTCTTGCTGTTCGCAAAGGCTTCCCAAGGTTTCGATGTTGCCTTCTCGGCCGCGACCAAAGAAAAAGTTTGGCCCTTCGACCATGGCTTTGGCACCGATTTGATCGACGATGATTTGTTGAAAGAACTCTTGATAGGTCAGCCCCAGCAGTTCCCGGTCGGTTGGGTAAGCGATGACGGCATCGATACCAAGCTCCGCAAGCAGGTCGGCTTTGCGATTGGTCCAGGTGAGGGGAGGGGGTGTTTGTTCGGGCCGGAGAATGCGGACGGGATGCGGATCGAAAGTAAAAACAATCGCGGCCGCGTCTAGATCAGCCGCGAACTTTTTCAATTGGTTGATGATGATTTGATGTCCGCGATGAACTCCATCGAAGTTGCCGATCGTCAACGCGCCACCGCGAAGGTTATCGGGGAAGTCGGTTAGTTTTCGAAAGAGTTGCATGTTGGTTTGGTATGGCGTGAAATTAAAACTCTAATGGGGCAGTTTGCCTGTTTGATTTTGACGGGTCAGTTCAATTGAGTCCCGGTTCAAGCGAAATAATGGTTTGAAAGGGTGATTGAGTGATTGATTGATTGACTGATTGACTGATTGACTGATTGATTGATTGATTGACTGATTGACTGATTGACTGATTGACTGATTGACTGATTGACTGATTGGTGACGATTCAATTTTCGGGTTTAACGTCGCGTAGCGACTGTTCATGGGTAGCCACGGGTTTTAACCCGTGGTTAGAGGTTTTTATCTATCTCGTCGCGTAGCGACCGATCAAGTTTTGGTCACGTGATAAGGATTGCTTGTACGATTGTTTTTTACTCTCTCACTTGTCTTGATTGTATCACCATTCGAAATGTGATCGGTCGCTCCGCGACGAATGCTCTTGTCCCGACTCAAACACGGGTTGAAACCCGTGCCTATCCATGATCGGTCGCTACGCGACGAACCGTCGGTTACTTTTCGCAATATGCGTTGAAGCTTGACCAATCGGTGAACTGTCGCATCGCGAGGAATATTGTCTGTTGCGTTTTCATGGACGGGTTGAAATTAGTATTTCCTACAGGCTCCTGTGCTTCGTGACGATCGCTAACTATCACTGGCGACGCGTTTGGGAGTTGGGAATTCGATCGTGAAAAGTGTGCCTTGTCCAAGTTCGCTTTGGACATTCATGCGGGCGTCGTGTGCCTCGATGATTTTTTTGGCCGTTGGTAAACCCAGCCCCGTGCCGCCGTCTTTGCTGGTGTAAAAATCCTTGAACATGTTGATCAACGTGTTTGGGTTCATCCCGCAACCGGTGTCTAGCAAATCAAGCGCGACGCCTGTTCGCGTGATGCGGGTGCGAGCCATCAATTGCCCGCCATTGGGCATGGCTTCGAAAGCGTTTTTGACAAGGTTGATCAAAGCGGCTTGGAGTGTCTGTGGATCGAGTTTGATGCCCGGTAGGTTGGTGTCGAGCTTGCGGCTGATCTCGATTTCCTGCTTCTCGGCTTGGGCTTCGAAAAAATCAAGCACGTGTGAGATCTGGTCGTTCAGATTTCCCGCCACCAATTCGAGGCTGCTCAGTTGGGTGAAGCGGAGGAAGTCGTTGAGCATCGTCTCGAGACGTTCGCACTGTCGGTTGACGATCTCGATCTTTTGAAGCGCGCGTCTGGCTTCAGGCGTTTTAATCGCCTGAAAATCTTCGTCCAACATTTCCATGTTCATGCGAATGGTGGAAAGCGGGTTTTTGATTTCGTGCGCAAGCTCACCAGCCAAACTTGCCAGTTCGGCATACTGCTTGCGAAGATCGTCGATGGGTTCAGACACGGAGGTTTGCTTGAATGGAGGACTGTGTTTGAAAGATGCGCTTTCGAAAAAGCACGATTGTTGCCTTGACTGCCACCGCGAAGGCAAGGCGCTCATTGTTCTTGCTTTGAGCATGCCCACGCAAGCGAGGGCATGGCACCCAATCGTCAAGAACGAATACCTTGGTCGATTCGTCGTTTGTTGATTCGTCGTTTGTTGATTCGTCGTTTGTTGATTTGCAAATAGAAAACGCCCGATGGCAAACGTGCCACCGAGCGATTTTAGTTTATTTCACTGGATTAAAGGAAGGGCTTAGCGTCGTCCGCCACCGCCACCACCCGAGCGACCGCCTCCGCCGCCACCACCACCTGAGCGGCCGCGTCCTCCTCCGCCTCCAGAACGGCCACCGCCGCCACCGGATCGGCCACGACCTCCGCCGCCACCTGAGCGACCGCCGCCGCTACGTCCGCGATCACCACCTGAGTCGCGAGGTGGGCGATCATCGCCGCCACCGTCGGAATCGAAGTCGTCTCCACCACTGCCAACATCGGCAGTTGCAGTCGCCAATTCGTCTTCAAGGCCTAACTCTTCCAACGCTTGGCGTCGGCTTAGCTTGACTCGGTCGTTACCATCGACGTCAACAACGAGAACCTTCATCTCGTCGCCGACGTGGCAGATGTCCGCAACGTTGTCGATGAATCCGCTTGAGAGTTCGCTGATGTGACAAAGTCCATCGCGACCAGGTAGGATTTCAACAAACGCACCAAAGTCTTTAACGCTGCTGACGGTGCCGTCGTAGATCTTGCCGATCTGGACGGTTGCTGTGCAGGCTTCAACTTGCTTAAGAGCCGATTGAGCCAGCTCGCCGTTGTTGCCAGCGACAGTTACGCGACCATCCTCGGAAACTTCGATGACGGTTTCTGTGCTTTCTTGAATCGCACGGATGTTCTTACCGCCCGGGCCGATCAACATGCCGATCTTCTCTGGATCGATCTGTGTGACCAACAAGCGAGGGGCGTGAGGCGATAGCTCTTCAGAAGGTCGTGGAATCGAAGTCAACATCGTTCGCAAGATTTCAATTCGTGCTTCACGAGATTGAGTCATTGCGTTCTTAAGGATTTCGGTGCTGATACCGCGAATCTTCAGGTCAAGCTGAATACCCGTGATTCCAATTTGCGTTCCAGCGACTTTGAAGTCCATGTCGCCGAAGTGATCTTCGCTACCCAGGATGTCGGTGATCAATTCGTAGTCGTCACCTTCTTGAACCATACCGACGGAAATACCGGCAACAGGGTTCTTGATTTTGACGCCAGCGGCCATCAAGCCCAGAGTCGTTCCGCAAACGGTTGCCATCGAAGACGATCCGTTAGACTCAAGGATGTCAGAGACGACTCGGATTGTGTACGGGAAGTCATCTGGATCCGGCAGGATTGGCTTGATGCTGCGCTCCGCCAAAGCACCGTGTCCAATTTCGCGACGACCTGGGCCTCGGATTGGACGACATTCACCAACGCTGAAGCTTGGGAAGTTGTAATCGAGCATGAACTTCTTTGAGTACTCGTCGATCAAACCGTCGACTCGTTGCTCGTCGCGACCGGTTCCCAAAGTGATCGTGATCATGGCTTGAGTTTCGCCACGTTGGAACACGGCTGATCCGTGAACGCGTGGGATGATGTTAGTCAAGCATTCGATTGGGCGAAGTGTTTTTGAATCGCGACCATCGGCTCGGATTCCCTTGAGAATCGAATCACGAATGATTCGCTCTTCCAGGTCGTGAAGTGCGGTTGAAAGTGCACTTTCGCAGACAGCACCTTCGGCGTCTGGATCAGGGATCAGGTCTGCTTTGATTTTGTCTTTGACGGCTTTCTTAGCGGCACCACGATCATGCTTGCCGGCGATTTCCAAAGCGACTTTTAGTTCGTCGTAATACTTGCCCTTGAGTGTGTCGAGCAAGCCGTTGTCGGCTGGAGCTTCGAAGGCGTCTTTGACGACTGGGAATTTTTCATACAACTCACGCTGCAATGAGATGACTTGCTTGCAAATATCGAAAGCAAATTCAATTGCTTCAAGCATTTCTGCTTCCGGGCATTCGCGTGCGAAACCTTCGATCATCGTGACTGCCGATTCGGTGGACGAAACGATGACGTCCATGTCGCTTTCTTCCAACTGCTCTTGAGTTGGGAAGGCGATCAGCTTTCCGTCAACTCGGCCGACGCGGGTTGAAGCCACTGGATCTTCAAACGGCATGGGTGAGATGAAGCAAGCGGTCGCTGTTCCGTTCATCGCCAACACGTCGCCGTCGGTTTGGCGATCGCTGGAAAGAACAAAGTTTTGACATTGGACTTCGTCTTTGAAGCCAGGGGCAAACATGGGGCGAATCGGGCGGTCGATCAAACGAGCGGTTAACGTCTCTTTGGTGGTCGGTCGGCCTTCGCGTTTAATGAATCCGCCAGGAAACTTACCCGCTGCACAGGTTCGTTCGCGGTAGTCACACATCAGCGGGAAGAAGTCGATGCCCGGTCTTGGTTTTCCGCTGGTGGCAGTACAAAGCACA
>CAZPTT010000107.1:0-23177 GCA_964589435.1 uncultured Pirellulaceae bacterium | reverse complement strand
GTACTTGACGTGCTGTATCCAGATGCCGAGACTGACCAAGAGTTTGGATGCAGCCCCAATGAAACGGAAAAACTACTGGCGCTCGGGGTTGTCGAGCATGACGCTGCTTATGGAACATGGCTAGATCGACAAACTGGATTAACATTTCCATGGACACTTCCGGTTTGCGAGACGCCTGAGAAAGCAGCTCGATACAACATGCGTGACTTTTGGTTTTTCTCACGCCAACTGAAAGACTGTCGGGCCAAGCCACCCATTAAACAGATTCCAAGCGATTGGGCTTCGATTAAAACCCAGCTTTACACAGGAGAGCTTGGAGAGGTTTCGCCCGAAAACGGTTTGTTGACGATTTCGCAAATGCTTTGCGCTGGCGAGATACGACCTCCATGGCAATTTGGTCTTACTCCCGACGATTGCACTGACTCTTTCGAAATGGACATGGGGTTTTGCGACGCATATCGAATGTGGCTAATGTCTTCCTTCGACGATGATCAATTGATTCGCGAAATGCTCAACGAATGCGGCGTTCCCGACGACTGGACAGATTGGGTTAACGAAGAAACGAATTATGGCTAACGATTCGTTAAATAACAATTTGATCTAACGTAGCCGATAATGTACTTTTCAATGCTTAGATCGCCATTCCGGCTTGATGATCGCTTTCGTAACGTGGCTGAAAAATGACACTTGTCGAAAAATTAGCGGTCGCTGCCATTGTCTTGAATTTTATTGGCATGCTTCTTCCGCCAATGTCAACTTTGCCCAAGTTTGTGCTCGCTTCTCCGGCGCCAACAGATTCGGTCGGCTAGACATCCGATTTCATCTTTGATCCAAAACTTACCGAATCCGGCGATCGACTCGACATTGGCGGTGATTAGCAAAACAGGTCGGTGAATCGACTTTCGCGTTGAATCGGTTCGCTTCGGAGGTGTCTTCCCGTACGCCTTAAATGGTGTCGACTTGTCGGGATAACATCAGTTTGGACAACATCAAAGTCAGGTTTCAATGTTTTTCTTCGCTCAATTTTCTAGTTGACCAACCTAAGTGGCTGGCTGCATAGCACGGACATTTCTCCACGATTAACATGCCTCAATTTCGATTCACAACTCGAACACTCTTTGCGGTGACGCTGCTTTTCGCTGTTGCGTTGTGCCTGTACGCTGGTCGTCGAAACAGCCATGCTCGATTTTCTCTTTTGACCCAGGGACTCAGCGACCGATTCGAAGGGGCGCACTATCCACTTACCCAGCGGGAACGCCAGCTTACCGATTCCGTGGCTATTCCAAGCAAAAATTGGATCGTAATGTTCGGGGACATGAAGCCGCCCGAGTTTTGGAGTGAGAACATTCGGAAATGCGAGATTGGAACCGGGTTAGATCGTGCTGCCTTGACTTGCGAGGTGTACTTCACTGTCTCCCAGTCTCAGTATGCCCTATATGCAAATCCTGCTATTGCAATTGAGTACTTCCCCGACGATCGTGCCCCAAATGAACAGTTGGCAATCTGGTTTCATGAATTCATAAAAACAGAATATGACATCGTCGCATCGATGAATGAACTGAGTGAGTAGCATGCCACTACAAACAATCGCGTTTATTGTTGCGTCGGCAATCATGCTGAACCTGTGCCCGACCCAAGGCTCTGCCCAAAAGTTAGCCCAAAAATTAGTCCAAGAGGTATCTCAAGGCCTTTCGCAAGAAATTGGTCGTGAAGCTGCGGTGAGGCAATTGTTCATGATTCGAACTCCTCGGGAACCGCGTCCAAGCGGCGGTGGGAAGCCGCAATTTCAGATGAAAGCTGACGCAATGCTCGATGTCGACAACAAGCTGATTGAGAGTGATGACGCATCTGAACGCGAGGAACGTATTGGAACTCGGCTGCCGACAGTCGAAATTTGACAACGCTTCGATTCTAATGCCATCTTATCCTGCTAAGTATGACTTGGTTCAATGAAGACGATTTCGATCTCCTATATACTGTTCGCCACGGCTGCCATTGGCGGATTGTTCACAATGTCAAACTTGTTCCGCCAGTACCTGAGCCACATACCAACAGTTGAATATTTCGAGATGGTTGCCCATGGCGCATCCATCGTGCTATTTTTTCACCTCGTCGGAAAAATTGCCGGTATCTCTTTCTATTGGCGAGTCGCAGTTGATATGGTCTTGCCGACGCTTGGATTCGCGTTTTGGTTTACTATGCTAAGAGATAGTTCAGGAGACAAAATCACTTTCCCCTTTAGCTTGGTTGTCGGAGCTTACTTGATCAAGTTTTCAGTGTCAGCCATTGCTGTTGAGCTGGCAATGCGATCACTTGAGAAACGATGGGGAATGCTCAAGCCCCCACGAGCGAAGGATAAAACACGTATCGCTAGATCCGACTCAACTTGAGTAACCTGAAAACCTATCAGCTTCAAATTAGCCACATATGTCAAGCGAAGCAAAATCATATCGTTTCACTTTGCGTCAATTGCTGACTGCAGTACTCTTCTGTTCTTTCGCGTTGGCAATTCCTAACTGCCTCGGGCGAGTCGCGATCAGCACGCGGACACTTGACCATTTGTGGGAGAATGAAGAGGATCTGACTCGGGACGACGTTTTGCGGATCGCTGGGAAACCACATCGTCGGGACGGTGATGACAAGTTTCATTACAATGTTTGGAATGACTCTGCCTTCTTCAGTGACTGTTTCATGATTTGTTTTGACGAGAATGGAAACGTAACTTCGATGTCTTTCTGATCTTTGTAAACTGAGTCGCTTGCGTAGCGTGATACGGCAAAACACGAGCCTGTCTCTCAAACTGAAGTTGCCGTAACTGCGCTTCACTTGTTACGGCCTACTTTCTTGAGATCCGCCATTTGTCGATTGATACCGATGCGGATTTTGAAAACGCTCAGTTTGAGTGGCTAGCCAAGAGATCAAGCATGTATGGCGGCTACTTTGAGCCTTCGCCGAACTGACGATTGAATATTTCTGGATCGAATTCATCTCGCGGTATGAATCCATCGCCGCGAGGGCTCAACTCTTTCAATGGCTGAGCGTCTTTGACCGGCGTGTCCATCTTTGGTGGCTCTTGAATACCGTTGATCGAATCGCCAGCTTCGACATCGTTCGATACGTTTGTTTCATTGGCCAATTCAGGACGATCGCTCACCAAGACCAACCAGCGTTTGAGATTCGCGAACTCTTGTGAGTCCTCGGACAATCCAGCCGTATCGGCACCGCCATGCATTGTCGTCGCCAGCTTCAGCAGCGGGCTTTCAAGTGGGTTTGAACGATCCAAGTAGTGCAAAATGCTGTGTAGGTTTCGCTGACTCTGTCGGCGAGGGATGTTCCGATTTTTTCCAGCGTGCATCAAAGGCATCGAAACTGATTTACTGTCGTGGCAGCGTGCACAATTTCTTACCAAGACATTTTCAACTTGCTGCCGGAACGCGACCAATGACCCGCTGGGCATCGAGCGCGTCAACTCTTGTAGTTGGGGAATTGTTGCCGGAATGAACTTTTTTGCGACCGACAATTTAGCAGGAGCGCCCGCCGAATTTGCGGGCGAAGGCAAAATTGCCTCCGAATAGCCAACTTGAATTACACGGCTTTCATCGACCAGCGTGGTTGGCTCCTCATCCATCGGAGAGCGAATGGCAGCGAACGTTGGTATCTCCGCTGTTGAGTTGGATTCTACTATTGGCTGATTGGCTGTTGGATGCGTCGCTGTCGGAATGACGTGAGTTGGCAGTGTACTTGTCGCCGCCAAAACTGGTTGGTTTGGTAAATTTGAATCTGGCAAGTTTGAATCTGGCAAATTTGAAATTGCCAACTGAGAATTGTTGGGCAGGTTGTTTAAAAACGGAGTGAAGGCGTTGGGATTTAAAGCATTCGGATTCAAATTGTTGGGACTCAAAAAATCCATTTTTGGAAGCGGTGTGAAAACAACATCGATACCACTGGTAATTTCTTCTGACTGAACTGCGGCAGGCTGAGGAGCGCTGGAAAGTTGTAACTCAGGTTGCTTCCAAATGTTCTCACTTTTCGAAATTCCGGAATCTCCAAAAGAAGCTTCGGCGACATTTTCGCGAATCGATAGGGCACCGGCTCCGCTGAAAGGCTTCTCATCAGCGACGTCGCGAAAGGTCATCTGCGGAAGATTGCTAGTTCGAATCACAGGCGGCGGAGCTAGTTGTTGGGGCGAGCTGGAAACGATGGCATTCAGAGGTTTCAGTTTATTCGTTTGAGATTGCACGAGATCGCTTGCCGTTTGAGCTTCGGCATCAGAGTGGTTTACTGCGGGAACCATCGTGGCTATCTTGTTCGGCGAATCGGTTGGAATTTGCTTGGTTTTTGTTGGCGAAAGTGGAACCAGTTGATACGGCGCGGTCAGCCCTTGAGGCATGATCGGTGTAAGAAAGCGAGGATCTTTGTGCGTGTCTGCGTTAGAAGGTTGCGTCGCTGCGGCCAACAAAGACTTATCGGCTTGTGAAGCGTCCTGCTGCTTTTGATTCCGGCGGGCTTCGTTTGGACCTGTTTCTTTTACTACTTTTTCATTTCGTTTGGCTTCTTGGCGCGCCTTAAATTGCAAGCTGCGATTCAAACGATCTAAATCGACCGCAGAAAGTTCACTTGCCTGCAGAATATCCAACTGGTTTTGCGCCTCGAATAGAAGTTTTTGATTGAGACACCAATGGAAAAGCGAAACTTGCTTCTTTAAATCACTGGCCTGTGTTCGAGAAAGCTTACCCCAATAGGCTTCTTCATGCGTCTTGCAAATAAAGTCAGCCTGTTCGGTGGCAATGACCAGACGACTGCCTTGCTCTGTTTGAACGACAACTCCCTCTTCGGACTCACTGACTTGCCCGGAAATAACGTTGCCATTTTTCAATACCAGCAGACGCATTTCTGCTTCCGCCCGCTGGACGGTCGGCATGGGCTGGTTGTCGACAGAGGTACTTTGCGCAACGACTTGCGATTGTGAAAACGCGATCGCAGTTAGAGCCAGCAAGTTGATTATTTCTCGTCCATTCATAGCGCGACGTTAGAGAACCGTCGCCAAACCGTCAATTCGAGTTGACTGTCTGGGTTGCCGCAGTTCAGCAAAGGTGACAGCACAGTGAACGTTTTATGCACCTGTTCTGAAATGATTGGTGCCGGTGCTTGTTTGCGCGAACATGCCCACGCAAGCGAGGGCATGGCACCCTAAAAGTGGTTCAGGGCAATAAATTGGTAATTTTACTAATTTGTCAGTTCAGCGAATTCACCATTTCAGCGAATTAGTCAGCTCAGCGAATTCACCATTTCAGCGAATTAGTCAGCTCAGCGAATTAGTCAGCTCTGCGACTAAATCAGTTCAGCGAATCAGTCAGCTCAGCATTGACGGACGAATCGTTTATTTGGCCAGCGATAGGTAGATTGCGAAAGCGGCGGCGACCAAGCAGTAATAGGAGAAGTAGGAGAGGCTGCTTTTGCGAACCAACTTGATCATCCAAGTGCAAGCAAAATATCCACTTGCGAATGCGGTTACGAATCCGACAAGCATTGGCACCATCAACTGAGAATCGCCAAAGCTAAAATCATCGGAAAGCAGTTTCTTTGCGATGTATCCGAGAATTAGCGGTACCACCATTAAGAATGAAAACTGAGTCGCTTTCTCTCGGTCGATTCCAAGTAAAACTGATGTCGAAATCGTCGCACCGGAACGAGAGATCCCGGGCAGCATCGCGATCGCTTGGGCAACTCCGATGATGATCGCGTCTACAAACCCAACTTTCTTCTCTGTACTTTTGGCTCGATCGGCCAATAGCAATAACACGGCAGTCACGATGAGCATCAAACCAACCAGCAGTAATTGCTCATTGAAGAGTGCTTCGATCGCGTCTTCAAAACAAACTCCGACGACCACCGCAGGAATCATTGAGAGAATAATCTTGACGGAGAAATCAAAATGCTCATTCCACTGGCGGCTTTTGACGCCGTTGGCCAAGCCACCGAGGATGACACCGACTTCCTTTCGAAAAACGACCAGCGTTGCCAGCGCGGTTGCGAAGTGCAGCACGACGGTCATCATCATGCTTTCTTCCGGAAGCGCGTCGGCTCCCATCACATATTTTGCGATTTCGAGATGGCCGCTGCTACTGACCGGAAGGAATTCCGTTAGGCCTTGGATAACTCCCAGCACAGCCGCGGTTAAGGTTTCGTTCATATCGTCGCAATGGTAGCTGGGTGAGTCGGGAATGGAACGGAAATAGATCGCGAATATATCGACCAAAATATGGAAACGGCATTTTTTGTAGTCGAATTCGATCCCCAACGACATAGGGATTCGTTCACTCACAAAAGATAGGTCACGATTCAGTGGCGGATTCTCTGCAAATCAATACCACATCGACCGTTAAACTTTGCCACGGATTGCAACGTCGCTTTCCGCTTGTCAAAGGGAACCTTATAATAGTTGGAGCGAACGAGATCGCGTTGTCTTCGAATTTAGATGATCGACTTGCAGTTCGCGAGGCTCGTAGTTTACCACCCACATCCAAGCCGCTAACTGAACAATAAAGTCTGAACAATAAAGTTTGAACAATAAAGTTTGAACAATAAAGTCAACGTTATCAGGCGTTAAAGGTAGAATCATGATCGCTTCGGCTCCCCAAACAATGTTTGAGAAAATCTGGGAACAGCACGTTGTCCACCAGGAAGCAAACAAGCAGGCGATTCTTTACATCGATTTGCATTTGGTTCACGAAGTCACCAGCCCTCAGGCTTTTGAAGGGCTTCGCTTGGCTGGTCGAAAACTTCGGCGTCCCGATTTGACGGTTGCCACCCAGGATCACAATGTGCCGACGACGGATCGCAGCTTACCGATCGTCGATCCTATTTCGCTTCAACAGATTGAAACGCTTCGCAGCAACTGCCGTGAATTCAACGTGCCACTATACGACCTTGACAGCCCCAACCAAGGCATCGTGCACGTGATCGGGCCGGAGCTTGGCTTGACACAGCCCGGCATGACGATCGTTTGCGGCGACTCCCACACGGCGACCCACGGAGCGTTCGGTTCGTTGGCATTTGGGATCGGAACCAGCGAAGTCGAACATGTAATGGCCACTCAAACGTTGACTCAATCGCGACCCAAGACTTGTGAACTGCGCATCGACGGAGAACTTCCCCGCGGTGTTACGTCCAAAGACTTGATCCTGTATCTGATTGGCAAGATCTCAACATCGGGCGGAACGGGTTATGTTCTTGAATATACGGGAGAAGCCATTCGCTCGTTGTCGATGGAGCAGCGGATGACTATTTGCAATATGTCAATCGAGGCCGGAGCCCGGGCGGGCATGATCGCTCCCGACGAAACGACGTTTGAATATTTGAAAGGTCGCGAATTCGCCCCGGCCAATTTTGAAGCAGCGGTTTCTCGATGGAAGCAATTGCCCAGCGACCCGGGAGCAAAGTATGACCGAGTCGATATTTTCAACGCGGCCGATATTGCCCCGCAAGTGACGTGGGGCACCAATCCCGGTCAAGTCACACGCGTCGATGCGACGGTTCCCAACCCGGCAGAGATTGAAGACGAATCAGAGCGAAAGTCAGCCGAATCGGCACTCGAATATATGGCGCTGAAAGCGGGCACGCCGATCGAGTCGATTGAGATTGATCGAGTCTTTATCGGATCCTGCACCAACTCGAGAATTCAAGACTTGCGCGCTGCCGCCTCTGCCGTTCGCGGTCGCAAAGTTTCCGGCCGTGTGAGCGCGATGGTTGTGCCCGGTAGCGGCATCGTTAAACAACAGGCCGAAGCGGAGGGGCTGGACAAAGTCTTTATTGAGGCAGGCTTCGAATGGAGAGAAGCTGGTTGCAGTATGTGCTTGGCCATGAACCCGGACAAGCTTGAGCCAGGCGAGCGTTGCGCTTCGACCAGCAACCGAAATTTCGAAGGCCGCCAGGGGCGTGGTGGCCGCACGCATCTCGTCTCACCTGAGATGGCTGCGGCAGCAGCAATCGCTGGCCAATTCGTCGACATCCGTAATTGGAAGTTCGATGAGGGCATTTGATTATTAAGAGCAGAATTCAAGAACGAGCATCGGTAGCGAAAAGAAGCACCAACAAGCCGAACCGTATTCAGAATCTGCGAAACTAATCTGCGAAACTAATCTGCGCGACTTAAACTCGTGAAAGGTAGTCACCCGAACGCGTGTCGACCTTAACCGTTTCGCCTTCTTTCAAATACTCTGGGACTTGAACTTCGTAACCCGTTTCGAGAGTCGCCGGTTTCGTTCGGCTGGTCGCCGAGTTGCCTTTGACGCCCGGATCACATTGAGTCACCACAAGTTCGACCGTGTCAGGCACTTTGAGTCCTACGCAATCGCCGTTGTAAATCAAAGCTTGCATGCCTTCCAGGCGATCGGTCATGTACTTCAATTGTTCGGTCATGTCGCTGAGCGGAAGTGAATACTGTTGGAAATCCGTCTGATCCAGCAGGTGCACAAAGTCAGCATCGAGGTACATCAATTTGACCGAGCGTTGTTCAAAGTCTGCACCGGGTAATGACTCGGTTCCTTTGAGTGTAATATCGACTCGTTGTTTCGAGACGATGTTACGAGCTTTGTATTTGTAAAGCGTCGCGGCACCTCGGGCGGAGGGCGAGTGGACTTTGATAGATTCGATAACGACCGGTGAGCCTTCGAATTCAACGATGGCACCGTTTTTAATTTCTTTGGCAAGCATTAGTTTTGGCGTTTTGGCTTCGGCGGAAGATCAAAATTGATTTGGTTGGTCGTGGATTGATCCGCAATTCAACTCTGGATTGAGGAGCACTTGGTGACGTTGACTTTGCGAACGGTCTTGATTTTAGAGCAACGTTTGAGATTGCGGGTCGAGACTGATGCCTTGGCATAGTTCCGCCAACTGTCCCATCACCAAAAGCAGTCCACCCGGGTCGAGGATCTCGTCCTCTGGTTGGCCTTCGGCGACTTGTTCGAAATGAAAGACGTCGAAACGAGCATCACAGTTCTCGAATACCTGAAGTTTTTTTTGGTCTTCTCCGGTGAGCGTCATCACGCGAAACTCCCCCATCATTTCTTTGATTTGCTCCAAAACTTCTTCGCCTTGAACAAACGTGATGTCCATCGCCGAGTAGTCTTGGGGCGAGTGAATCGTTGCTGACTCGAATTTTCCGTCACTCTCTTTGATCGCTGTCGTTTCGTACTTATCACCCAGTTCGGCAAAGACGGCTTTCACCTGTTCAGCCGTCGGCCGGTTCTCGTTTGAAAAGTAGACGAAAAAGGTGTCTCGGTAAACGAAATTGTTATCTTCAAATAATGACACGCCGCGTACTCCGGAAAATGATTCTGTTGTGGCCAAATGGCGATTGGAAATTTGTGATCGTGAAAGTAGTGGAAGTTAAGCGGCAATTTGGAAATGCTAATTGCTTAGAGCCGGTTTCAAAGCCTGTCTCGACAAAGTAGCACGACTCTCCAAGCGTATTTGTTCAGCACGCACTCGGAGAGTCGCGTGGCACCGATTTCGAACCCGCCTCAGAATTCTTATTCTAACGCTCCCCAATCGGCTAAAACAGGACCCCGCGACTGTGAATCGCGACGTTGACTGAGAATCAAGCGACTTCAAGCCAGACCGATCGGACTCAAACGGGCAATGCTTACTCCTAAGAAGCGCCCAACTCCCGCGATCGTTCAACGGCGGCGGTGACCGCGGCGGTGACGGATTGATTGAACTTGGTCTCTTCCAACTTCCGTAAACCCGCCAAAGTGGTGCCACCTGGGCTGGTGACTCGTTCACGCAATTTGGCGGTCGACTCCTCCGATTGTTGCGCCAATCGTGCGGACCCCAGGACGGTTTGGGTGGCCAGCTCCGTTGCAATTTCGACGGGCAATCCATTGGCAACGGCTCCATCAATCAATGATTCAATGAACGAGAATACAAAAGCCGGTCCGGAGCCAGACAAACCAGTGACCGCATCAAGCATTGACTCGGGAACGGTAACCGCGATTCCGACTGACTCGAGGTAAGACTTGATTCGGTTCACGTCTTGGGCCGTCGCCAACTCCGCGGCCGACATCGCACAAGCGCCTTGGCCGATCAGGCATGGCGTATTGGGCATCACGCGGATGACACGCCCGATCCCCGTGAGCTCCGAAATCCGGGAACTCGTTACACCGGCCAGAACGGAAACCAATAATGGCAAACCGGACTCTTGATAATCCGAAGATTCGAAATGACAGTCTTCCATGGCTTCAACCAGAAACTGCGGCTTGACCGCCAGAAACACCGTTTCGCAATTCTCGAAAACTTCGCGATTCGATGCTGCCAATGTTAATTTCGTGCCGGTTGTCCGATTTTGAAAATCTGCTTGGGCAGTTTCGCTCGGGTCGGAGATCACAAACGAAACTTCATTCGACTTGGCGATGCCTGCAGCGAGTGCTTGCGCCATTTGGCCTGCACCAATAAATCCGATTTGAGTCACAGTAAACTTTCTTTCGCAAAATGGACAAGGCAACGTGCGGGCTTGAAATCGACGAGCCGAGCTTCCAAAGTCTTAACTTTTAACGATCAGAATTTTCCGCAAAAAATGAAAGCTGCCAAGGAGGTGTGCTTGCCAGCAGGCGTGGTTGGCCAGCGATTTTATGGGGCTGCCTGCAGTTGAAAAACCTCTCTGGACGACGGCAGTTATTTTTGAAACACTCCGCCGATAGTGCAGGAGAACTGCAAGTCTGCTTCTTTCGTAACGGAACGGCGCGAGCCGTCCGGCTATTGACGCACCGGGTGGCTTGCCACTCGGCTAACAACGACTTTGCAGTTCACCTCGCAGATAGTGGAGGTCGATCTTTGTTTCGCCACGATGCGAATCTTAGAGGTCGCTGCAGTCGCAATTTAGAAATTTGTTGGAAGAACCATGAAACTTACGGGATTAATCTTCGTTGGAATCGTCGCTTGCTTGATTTCAGGCTCAGATTGTTCGGCTCAAATGTCAAACCTATTCTCCGGAGGCGGAATCCGTACCTCGGGCGATAATCCAGAAGCTGCGAGAAAAACGAACGGCTTCCCTAACTTGATGGACTTCTCCTCAAATGCTCCTGAAGAGTCAGGTCAGACGGGCTTCTTTTCTCAGATGCAAAAGACTGAGTTCTTTCGAACCAACCCATTTCGCCGATCTGATTCAGGCCAGCCTCGACAGCCAATCTTTGGAGCGTTGCCGGCTTTGTTTCCCAAGCGTGATCCCAGCGAACCAAATTTCTTCGAGCAAATTAACTCAAAATCCAAGAGCATCGTTGATCGTACAACCAATTGGGCGCAAGAGCAGAACTACATTCTTCGCGCTCGCACAGCCAATACTTGGGAGAACCTGACGGGCGGCTTTCGAAAGGGAGCAGGTCAATTTGGCAATACTCTTTCGAATGGAGCCGGTCAGGTGATGCCGCCGCAAGCACGCACCGCTGAGAATTTTGGCAATCAGCCTAACGTCAAATTTTAGCTCTTGATGCGAACAAGGAGTTCTGTCGAAAGTCTTGAACCGCTGATCACACAATTGCTGGGCGAATTTTTTGATAAATCGTCCGGCATTTTTTTTTGCGAATTTGGTAAGAAACAAGACACTAGTTGGCGGCCTCGATCTCATTAGAATAGAGGCATGATAAACGACTTGATTCTCGGCACCGCCGGCCATATTGATCACGGCAAGACCTCCCTCATTGGAGCGTTGACCGGAACCAACACCGATCGCCTTCCTGAAGAAAAGAAACGTGGCATTACGATCGAGTTGGGGTACGCCCATCTGGAGTTGCCTCCCTACCGAATCGGTATCGTCGATGTGCCCGGTCACGAAAAGTTCGTCCGGCAAATGTTGGCCGGAGCCACCGGAATGGATATGGCACTGCTGGTCGTTGCGGGCGACGACTCGATCAAGCAGCAGACCAAGGAACATCTTGATATTCTTCGCATGCTGGATTTGCCGGCCGGCGTGATTGCGCTGACAAAGTGCGATCTCTCTGACCCTGATTGGCTGGAGTTGGTTGAGGATGAAATTCGGCAGCTCGTTTCCGATACGTTTCTCAAAGACGCTCCAATCGTGCGGACGAGCTCGAAAACAGGAGCCGGTATCGATGAACTTAAAGCGGCGTTGCAAAACGCTTGCCAGATCGTGGCCAATACTGATCGAGAAAAGAGCAACAAGGCTCCGTTTCGGATGGCGATTGATCGGGCATTTTCGATCGACGGACATGGAACTGTCGTGACCGGAAGTGTCTCAAGCGGCGTGCTCAATGTTGGCGATCAAGTCGAGATACAACCGGGGCAAGCGTCCGCCCGCGTTCGCGGTTTGCAAAATCACGACTCCAGTTCAGAATCTGTGAAGCGGGGACAGCGAGCCGCGATCAATCTGGCCGGCGTAAGTTTGCAAGAAATCGAGCGAGGCCATGAACTGTGTGCCGCTGGGCATTTAGTGCCGTCTAAGTTGCTGACGGTGCGGATGGATTTGTTGGATCGAGTCAACAAACCATTCAAAGATCGCACTCGAGTTCGGTTGCATATTGGCACGGCTGAATTATTCGGAGTTGTTCGGTTGCTGGAGGGAAATGAGTTGGAACCCGGGAAATCGGGACTCGCCCAAATCTTTCTCAGTGAGCCCGCAGTTGCCGTTTGGAATCAGCCCTTCGTCATCCGGCGTGAGTCGCCTGTTGAAACGATTGGTGGCGGCCGCGTTCTCCACCCGAATCCAAACTTGCTACGAAAACCAACTGCTGTTGATTTGCGGATGGTCGGTGACCTAGGCAGTGAAGACGAAATCAAGCGGGCTTCGGCGGCGGCTTATCTTTCAGACAACAAGGATTGGAAGCCAGACGAATTGTCCAGAACCGCAGGGGTCGTCGAAGTCCAGGAGGCTTTTGAGGCTTTGAAGGCAGCCGGTGACCTAATCGAAATTTCAGTTTCGAGCACGCGACAAGTGACTTTGCACCGGGAACGAATGGAAGGCTTGGCGGCTCGGGTTTTAAAAACGTTGGCTCGAATGCACGAGGAGTTCCCACTGCGTTTTTCCCACGCCCGTTCAGCAGTTGAAGTCCAGTTTGCTTACCTCCAACAAAATGAGCTGTTGGATTTGGTAATCGACGAACTAAAAAAGCGAAAAGAGATTGTTGCCAACGTCAATACGATTGGCTTGCAGGGGTTTGGGCCGAAATTATCGAAGGGGCAAAAGGTCTTGATGGATCAGCTTGTCGCCGAGCTAAAATCATGTGGCTTGAAAGCGCCTTCGATCAAGGATTTGAAGTCGGCAGCTAAAAAGAACAAGGACTCGGTGGTGGAGTTGTTAGATCTAGCGGCGGCCAATGGGGAATTGTCGAAAGTCTCTAACGAGCTGTTTTTTCATGTCGACACAATCGAGACTGCGAAGACTCAATTGGTCGATGAGTTCGCAAGCAAAGGCGAAGGCTTGACGATGAGCGAGATTCGGCAAGTGATCGATACCAGTCGCAAATATGCGATTCCAATCTGTGAGTACTTCGACCGAATCGGATTTACAATTCGTAATGGGGATCAGCGCGTTCTCGGTTCAGCGGAGGGTTCAGTGGGGCAAGCCGCTAATGCGAATTAGGCTGCTCCGCGCTGGAGGCATCGACGTATTCCTTCATTGGACGTTTCTTTTTGCGCCGCTGTATTTGGTATTTGATTTGTGGTACCTCCAGGGATTGGAATGGCCTGTCGTCGGGTTGTTTCTGCTACTGCTGCTGGCTGTTTTTGTATGCGTGTTGTTTCACGAGTACGGTCACGCGTTGGTAGCGAAATGGTTTGGCATTCAAACCCGTGACATTATCATGACGCCGCTTGGCGGGATCGCTCGTTTGGAGCGGATGCCACGCAAGCCGTTTCAAGAGTTGATGATCACCATCGCTGGCCCGTTGGTTAATCTTGGGCTTGCCATTGCAATTTTTGCATTTCTCGTGGCAACAGAAAGGCCTTTCGTTCCTCAGCCAGGTATCGAGGGAGTTTCTGAATTTCCAGCGGTGTTGATGTGGATGAACATGTTTTTGTTTCTGTTTAATTTGATTCCAGCATTCCCAATGGACGGCGGCCGCATCTTGCGCAGCTCGTTGGCGTTCGTTGTGGGGCACGAGAAAGCGACTTTCGCCGCAGGCGTTCTTGGGCAAGTCATGGCGTTAGTGTTTTGCGTTGTCGCGCTCACGCTAGGCCCGTTCTCTCTGCTACTGATCGGCGTCTTTGTGTTCTTCGCTGCCCGCATCGAAATGGCAGCTTCGAAACGTGCGGCGCAAGTTAGTCAGCCGCAAATCGTTGTTGAATCGACTGAATCGACCGGTTGATGAGGCGGTCCGTAAGCCTGTGAATAAGCAGAAATCTAAATTTTGCCGACTGCAAATCACAATAAAACGCTCCCGAGACCGAATGGTGGGTTGAGTTTCTTGGCGGTCGGCAACGACAGCTTTTAAGAATCGATCCATTCAACCAGCATTCATGATGAATGCTAATCACACAGTCTTTCAATGGAGGTGATTTTGAAAAACCTTGGTCTACTAACTTTGATCGTTTCGACAGTGTTGGGAATTGTCGTTTGCGGCTTCATGATCTACTGTTCAATTCAATTCGATCGAAATTGCTCCGGGTATCTGAAGCGGGCGGCTGATGCTAACACAATCGAATTGGCGAAACAGGAATTGCGCAAGGCAGTCGACTACATCGAGTCCGAAAACTTAACTTCTGGCAGTTCGCATTTTCTTTTCTCAACACCGTCTACCGATCTCGAATTTTGGTACTTGAATTTGAAGGCTTCGTTGGAAGAGTTGGAGGCAACGCCGGATGACGTGGATCGACTGGTCGCTTCAAATCAATTGTTGAAGTTGCGCGAGACATTGCTAGACCAAGGTGAAAAGGGAGCCAGAGTCACGAAGCCCAGGAATATCAAAATCTATCCCAATCAAGTCTTGGCAAAGTCCCTCATGCTAACTGCGTTCTTTGGGTTCTTGGGCGGACTCATGGCATGCGCGCTCGCGGATATGCAAGCCAATAAGAGCTGCGAATAATTTGCCCGCTTGGAGATAGTCGGCTTGGAGGCAGCCGGCTTGGAACGCTGCTAGAATGTGGCTTGTTGGTGCATTGGCCCAAACGCGCTCAGGCTGTTTTGAAAGTGGGCATCATCATCAGCCATTCCAGGTTGAAATTGCTGCGAGCGATCGTTAGTTAAGGTTGTCGGCAGCCAAGCCGTCGCCTCTTCGGCAACTATGCATCCGTCAATGCACTATTAGGGAGAACGATCGCATTCCATTCGCGAAATGAGGGCATGCCAGCAACATGCCCCGGAAAGCGCAAGTTGATTCTTGCTCGAATACGGTATACTGTTGCAACTTGTATTTCGTCCAGGATGTCTTACCTGACGGGGGCCTGCTCTAATCTGCGGAGGCCTCTTTTGTTTGGCGGGTGCCATGCCTCTCGCTTGCGTGAGCATGCTGACGAGCCATGTCTCGAATCAATTCGTGGCAAGCAGTAAATTCAACGTCCACATCTCGCCGAGCCAATATTCTGTGGATCCAAAACACGATTCGGACAAACTTGATCGGCCGGCGAAGGACTCAGTTGAGGAAGTTGCCGAGCAACAAGCGGATGCCTCGATCGACTCAACTGCAGCGGATGAATCGAAGCAACCGGGCGAAGTTGAACCTGCTTCGCGATCGCTGGGCAAGCTGCTTCAGAAGATTTTGCTGATCGTCGCGTGTATCAGTTTGTTGATGTGTGGCATGCTCTGGATGGTTTATCGATCCACGCAAAATGAGCCGACGTTTTATGGGCAGGTTGCCGAACAGCCGAAAGTTCAACTGGAGGAGAATGGCGACAAGTTTGAAACGGCGATTCTCGAATTGCAGAATAACGCCCATCTCGATGGCCCTTGGCGTGCAGTCTTCAAAGACCAAGAAGTGAATGGTTGGCTAGAAGTTGATTGTCCAGAAAAGTTTCCGGAGCTAATTCCGAAGTTCGCCAGCAACCCTCGTGTACAGATTTTGGATTCCCAAATCAGTTTGGCTTTTCGGTACAATTCTCGTCGATTCAAATCCATCGTCCTCGTCGTTACCGATGTTTTTGTTGTCGAAGACACGGATGAGATTGCGGTTCGCATCAAAAAGGCCCAAACCGGTATTGTCCCGCTGCCAATCGCGGCCGTTGCTGATCGAGTAACGGCTCATTTACGGAAGTCCGGCATGTCGGTGACTTGGACGGAAATGGAGGGCGATCCGGTGGCGCTGATTCGAGTGCCGGACGACCTGTTGACGTTTGATGGGCAGACGATCCGCATTGAGGCAATCACTTGTATGGATCATCAAATCGAATTGATTGGGCGTTCGAGTGCTAAACCTCAATGATGGTTTTGTGCGCTTTGCGTATAATGATTTGTTCGATCGTGAACCCTAAATGATTCAGTCGGTGACAAAGCGTATTGTCCACTGATCTCCATCGACGTGCGAGAATTCCGCAATACCTAAAAGCTGGCTGGAACGAAGGCGAATCGAAAAATGCTTCGCTGAAAAATCTGCGGGCAATTCGCCGTCAACGTATCCTGAATCGACGCGTTCAACCGAACCTCGATTACGAGAAATGGCTCCTTCGTAAGTCAAGTACGCCAATCGATGCGGCGGGAGCTTTTGAGCCGCGACGGTAGCGTGCGGCTGAAATGGCTTCTCCAAACTCCACGTTTCCAGGATTTCCCGGGATTGGATCATTAAATCCCAGTGGTTTTTGCGCCCTTGTTGGGATCCCGAATTAGACTCGGGCACTTGATGAAAAAGAATGACGAATCGAGGAGCCTCTTTCGTGGGCTGGCTGACTGGGCTCACCTTCTGGCCTCCCGTTTTCGTTTCATAAATTCTTGCACTTATCGCTGTTGCACTTGGCGCTTGCCCAAATGTTTCTGAAAATGAAGTAATGATTTCCGATGCACGAAAAAACTTGACCGACGATAAATCGTCTGATGATAACGACGCCAACGGAACGCCTAACGGGCAGAGCGATTCGAACGGCAAATACGTGATTCCTGGCGTGAAGCCAATTTCTATAGGGAACGTTACGGTCGACCCGCCGATTTTGCAAGCGCCGATGGCGGGCTTTACTAATTATGCGTTTCGCCAGATCGTTCGACAGTATGGCGGAACTGGATTGCAGGCGACCGAAATGGTCAATGCTCGCGGTTTCGTTTGGCTGGACGAGCACGACGCCGAACATCCTGATCGCTTGTGGGGAGTCCGTGACGAAGCCCGGCCGCTGGCCGTTCAGATTTGGGATAATCAGCCTGAGACGATGGCGAAGGTAGGTCGCCGACTGGTGGAGGACTACCAAGTCAGTGTCGTTGATATCAATTTCGGTTGTCCTGTCAAACAAGTCACCGAGAAAGCAAAAAGCGGCAGCTATTTGTTACGCGAGCCGGATCGGATGGGGAAAATCATCGAGGAAGTCGTCAAGGCTTGCTCGCCCACGCCGGTCACAGCGAAAATCAGATTGGGTTGCACGCGCGATAAGATCAACGCGATTGAGATTGCTCAAGTGGTTGAAGGCGCTGGTGCGGCCGCGCTGACCGTTCATGGCCGAACAGCGCAAGACATGTTCCGCGGCACGGCCGATTGGGATTTGATATCTGAAATCAAACCGTATCTGAAGAAGATCCCTTTGATCGGCAACGGCGATTTGGACAGCGCGGAAAAAGTCTTCAACGTCTTTCAAAAATATGACGTGGATGGCGTAATGATCGCGCGAGCCTGTTTGGGACGGCCTTGGTTGTTTGCTCAAGCCACAGCAGCCTTGCGTGGTGAACCAGTCCCGCCTGATCCAACGCTTGATCAGCAACGGGAATGTTTGCTTCACCATTTCGAATTGATTGTTGATCGCTTTGGTGAGTCCAAGGGCGCTCAATTGATGCGACGCTATGCTTGCTGCTACGCTCAAGGGCGGCACGGTGCTCGTCATTTCAGAACTCATGTCGCGAAGGTCAGTTCGGCGGCGGAATTTTTCTCGGTCGTCGAGGAGTACTTTCCTCGCGAACAAGAACCATCAGAATACGACAAGGCTCGGTAGGCGTTCATGACGAAACAACAGCGAAGTCTTCTTTCGACGCTTAACAAGAATGCTTCGGAGTTATGCCGGCAAGCATTGGCGAACCGGCATACGCTGGGCATCGCCAATCATGTCGTCGGTTCGGCAACGGTTCTTGATTTTGCCATCGGTCGAGCGGGCACGATTGCTGCCGGATTGGAGCTGGCAAAAATCTGTTTGGGTGGCTTGGGGGAAGCAGTGATCCTCCCGAGCAACAACGACCAATTGTGCCTGCCGCGAGTTCAAGTCACCACGGATCACCCGCTGGAATCGTGCGTTGCGTCGCAATATGCGGGCTGGCCGGTTTCTCAAGACGATTATTTCGCAATGTGCAGCGGTCCGGCTCGGATGATGCGTGGCAAAGAAGAGATGTTGGAACGATACAATCTCGGTTGCGAGAGCAAAGAAGCCGTTGGCGTTTTCGAATCAAATGTTCTGCCACCGGAACAAGTCGTCAGCTACTTCGCTCAGTCCTGCGGTGTCGAGCTTAATCAAGTTTATCTTTGCGTTGCTCGTACGGCGAGTCTGCCGGGTTCGATTCAAGTCGTCGCCCGCAGTGTGGAAACGACGATGCACAAGCTGCATGAGTTGGGTTTCGATTTGTCGACGGTCAAGAACGCCGTCGGCTCAGCTCCGTTGCCACCGATTGCCGGCGATGATTTGACGGCCCTCGGCTGGACGAATGATTCCATCCTTTACGGTGCTTCCGTCAATTTGTGGGTGGAGACGGATGACGAGGCGATCGAGAAAATAGGCGAACAAGTGCCCAGCTCAGGATCGTCGGACTTCGGTGAACCGTTTCTAAATATTTTCAATCGCTACGATAAAGACTTCTACAAAATCGACAAACTTCTGTTCAGTCCTGCTCACGTTGTCATTAACAATTTGCGAACTGGCCGAACATTTTGTTACGGATCGGTTCGCAATGACATATTGAAGTCGTCTTTCGGATTGGTTTGATTCAGGCTGCCTGCAACATCTTACGCTGATTCATCGTCAAATTGACCGCCCATGATTTACGTTCTCGCCGATTCTGAATCGTGGCATTATCGAGACCTACTGAGGGCGGCGGGCAAAGAACATGTCATCGAAAGTCTGCCTTTCGAATGCCTGAGTGCAGTCGTTGGTGGCAGCTCGAAGATTCTTCCGGCAGCAGCCCCAAAAGCATCTGATTGCGTTTATGCCCGCGCGATGCCGGCCGGATCACTTCAGCAAGTCGTCTTTCGAATGGATGTTTTGCTGGAATGGGAACGGGCGGGTGTGAAGATTATCAATTCTCCACGCGCAATTGAAACGTCCGTCGATAAATATCTCGCGTTGACGAAACTGGCAGCGGCGGGAGTACCGGTACCGCGAACCACGGTCGCCCAGAATGTACAGATGGCGCTTGAGCAGTTCGATTGGCTGGGCGGAACAACGGTGTTGAAGCCTTTGTTCGGCAGCATGGGGCGCGGCCTGATGAAAATTCTCAATGCCAAAGAGGCGAACGACATTTTTAATGAACTGTGCGGCGATGGCCACGTCATTTACCAGCAGGCGTACATTGATCACGGTGGCGAGGACTTGCGATTGCTTGTCATCGGTGATGAAGTGTTGGCAATGAAGCGAAGCAACTCGCAGCACTGGATTACCAATATTTCCAATGGCGGCGTCGGTTCGCCACACATTGCAACCGCTGCGGAATCAAAAATTGCTTTGCAGGCTGCTCAAGCCGTCGGAGCCAGAATTGCCGGCATTGATTTGCTTTACGATTCACATGGCAAACCATATGTAATCGAAGTCAACTCCGCGCCGTCTTGGAAGGCGACGGGCGAAGTTCTCGGTATCGACATAGCCAAGCGGGTGCTGGATGAACTCTCGCGTTGATGAAGTCAAGTTTGCGATGGGGGTGAAATTTTTTGATTCGAGAGCCAGCGCTTCTCGCGACCATTTTACTTTTTGTCGAAGGTCGATTTGTTTCGCAAAATGTGGTGATAATGTTGGGCGAACCGATGGGCTTCATCGCGAACGTACTGAAGAAGACGTAACGAGAACGCGTGACGACTAAGTCGTATCGGTTCAGAATCGCCCGGTCGATAAATTTCTTCGTTCTTCTTCGCCAGTGAAATGAGGACGGGCGGATCGATGTCCAGTGCTTCGAAGGCTGCTACGGCGCTACTTAGTTGGCCTTTGCCACCATCAATCAGCAGAATGTCTGGGAAGACATCTTGCTCATCGTAGAGGCGTTTGAAGCGGCGGGAAACGACCTCGTGAATACTGCGAAAGTCATCGATCCCTTTCACGTCTTTAATCTTGAATCGTCGATAGCCAGGCTTAAAAGGAATGCCGTCGATGAACTTCACCAGACTGGCAACGGTTTCTCCGCCTCCAAGATGGGCGATATCGACGCCTTCGATCGAGCGAGGCATCTCCTTGAGTTTTAAGACTTTTTTCAGTCCCGCGAGTCCTTTCTTCGGGTCGATGTGGAATACCTCGGGTTGCACATGAGTGTCCAGCTCGCCTCGACGATCGAGTGATTCCAACATTTCGATCTCATCTCGTAGCTTGGCGGCCTTTTCAAAAGCCAAATCTTTAGACGCGGCCAACATCTCGTTCTGCATTTGTTTGAGTAGCTTCTTCTTGTTGCCCGCCAAAAACATTTGTAGTCGTCGGATGTCTTTTCGATATTCCTCTTTCGATATTCGCAGATTGCAAGGCGCGGTACATTGTTTGATGCTCGCTAACAGGCAGGGCCGATACCAACGCCATTTTTCGTCGTCTGCCGCGATGTCGAGAGAGCAAGTTCGGAACTTGAAGATGCGTTGTAGCACTTGAACCGCGCCACGCAAGCTGCCGGCACTGGCAAACGGGCCGTAAAGTTTCACTCCTGACGTTGCGGGTTCACGTGTGATTTCAACCATCGGGAAATCTTCGTAGGTCGTAATCTGGAGATAAGGAAACGATTTGTCGTCCTTTTGAATCTTGTTGTTGACCGGTTGAATATCCTTGATCAACCGCGATTCGACCAGCAAAGCATCGACTTCGCTTTCACACTCCATGAAATCAATGTCGGCGATATTGCCGATCCACTCGGCCGTCCGTTGTTCTTCAGCCGCCGCCTTGAGGAAGTAGCTGCCGGCGCGAGAACGAAGGTTGGTCGCTTTTCCGACATAGATCACAACCCCGGCGACGTCTTTCATTAAATAAACGCCCGGGCACTGCGGGAACTTCCGAACTTTCGCCGCCGCGTACTCGAACGGCGTCAATCCTGCTGTTCCTGCGGGGGCGAGTTCTTGCTCGGCTATATTTTCATCGACAGCCTCCGGCTGCTCGTCCGAGCCAGTCTCTACGTCGTCATTTTCGGTTGGTTTTCGTTTCGACATGGCACGATTATATCCGTCAAAGGCAATGACGGATAACGGGGGCAATTCGAATCACTCCCAATCAGTCGACAAATTAGCCCGATGCTGCTGAGAACCGGTTTTGCATTTTTTTAGCCACGAAGTGGCGACCGCAAACGAATGGCTACCTTGCGAACGTTGCTTCGAGGCTTGATTGCGATGAAACATCGACTCTACGGGCTCCCGCCCGCAGCTAAGTGCGACCGCTCCTTCGGAGCTACACCCAGCGAATGCTTTTTGCTCTTGCTTCTCTCGATTTTCAAGATTCTGCATATATCCAGAAGACTTTCTGTTCGGCCTTAATCGTCGAAATTCTGAGGTAACAAGGAACCGATCAATCATGCTCGCATTGGTATTTACCCCCTTTTTTGATGCTCACCAAAACGTCTAGACGCAGATTGGCTTCTTGGCTATTTTCGGCGACCAAGATACGTTTTCATCGCCTTGCGCGTTGTGTGTAATTCATCGACCGGAGAGAAGAATGTCACGAACCTCAGCCTTTCTCGCAATCGCTGCGTTACTGGTCGGATGGTCGATCGCCCCGGACGAAACCAACGCCCAAGAGTTCCGACTTGATTCACAGGTCTATTCCGGTGATTCGACGGAACCCGTCTCACAGAATGTCACCTTGTTTTCACCGAAACTGGTTTGTGATTTTCTGATGTCAAATGATGTCGATCCGAAACCGATTGAGATTGTTGTTTTTGATACTCGTCAGAAACTGATCGTCTTGTTGGATCCGGTGCGAAAAATGCGAGTAGAAATTCCGGATCTTCAATTGATGAAATTGACGGACGCACTGCGCCGCGAGACGCTACAAAACGACCGAGCAAAATTCTTGGTCAACGACCAATACGAAGAAGATTCCGATCTGTCCGGGAACTGGTTCACACTTACCAGTCCGACCATTCAATATCGTATCAAGGGGAATCGTCCTCAGGATGAAACGATCATCCCAGCCTATCTGGACTTCCTTGATCACTTCACACGCCTGAGTTCGTCGGATCCTAAACGCATTCCGCCGTTCCCACGAATGCGACTGAACCGAACGATCAAATCACTGGGTTGGATTCCATCCGAGGTTCAGATAACGGTCAACAAGAATGAATTGTTTCGCGAATCGTTTAAGGCAACTTCCAGACACTCGGTCACCAATGGCTTGACCTCAAGCGATCGCGAGATGATTAACAATGCCAAAGAGCTTTGGACGGAGTTTTCAGCCGTTGACCTTACCGAGTACCGGGGGCTGGCCAAGCCTTCCAAAAAAATCCTGAACCTCGCCAAGAAAAAATCCGACACGACATCGTCAACTAAACAGCGATAACGGTTCGGCTTTTCGACAAGCCATTCATTCGAGTAAGCCAACAACTTCCTGAAGTCGCTGGGCTTGTTTCGGCGGGAAAAAACTTGCGTGAACTTGGACTTGCTCACCTCGATGCGAACCGTTTGGAAGATCCGCCAGCGATGGCAGCCCGGGAAAACGCGTGGTTGCTGTCTGCGAGGGAACTGGCAGTTCATACTCTCCGCTTTCATCTTGCTTGGTTCCAAGTTGAATTGTCAGTAAGACATCCTCTAGAACGGCCCAGGTCATGGAGACCCACTGAAAGAAGCTGAAGTTTCCGGCTCGATAAACGCTACGGTGCTCCTTCCAGACTACCAAGATTGTGGCTGCTAAAACAATTCGATGAAGCTGTACAAATAGCCATCGCT
>CAZPTT010000106.1:991-23656 GCA_964589435.1 uncultured Pirellulaceae bacterium | reverse complement strand
GCACCTGGTTTGGGACCAGGGGGTCGAAGGTTCGAATCCTTTCACCCCGACTTTCTTTGGAACAGATACAAACGTCAATGATGTCGTTTGTATCTGTGTCCAATGATTGAAAATTCGTTGGGTGCTCTAGTTTGAGACCTTGGAAACTCAACGTCATTTTCGCGCCGTGTGACTCTTTCGCGCGTCGCCTTCTTTCGTGACGCCCTCGTTTGGGAAATGTGTGAATGGATTCCCCTTTGTTCTTCGATGATATCGAAGTCGGTCGGATATGGACGTCGCCTCGCCGTACGGTGACTGAGGCTGACGTTGTCAATTTCGCGACGATGACGGGTGATTTCAATCCACTTCACGTCGATTACGACTACGCCGCGAAAAGTCATTACCGACGTCCTGTTGCGCATGGATTGTTAGGGCTCTCGTGGGTAGCGGGACTGGGTAGCTACTTTCCGAGTGTCAATACACTTGCGTTTACGGCGGTGCGCAATTGGGAATTCTCACGCCCTCTCTTTTTTGGCGACACGGTTTTTGTTGAAACTTCTTGCTTGGAGAAATCGCCTTCGGGTCGACGCGCAGGCAAAGTCGTTTGGCAACGAAAGTTGGTGAACCAGGAGCAAATGGTCGTTCAAGAAGGCGTCTTCGAGACATTGGTCGCTATTAAGGCACCGCTGCCAAAGAATCACTTTAGTGAACCAGGCGAAACGCCTTCCCAGTCAAGTTTCGATTCTGGCAAGTCAGCCCCTCGAACTGGCCATCACAATTCGGATGGCTTCCTTTCCAGTTAGCTCGCTGAGAGGGCTTTCTGCTTTGGACGTCGATTGTTTTTACCTAAAAGCAATTCCACTACGTTGGGATTCTGCCGCATTGGGATTCTGTTTCAAAACCTTTTGCTCGCAGAATGATATTCCCGCAACGCGGCGATTTTCTGCTCATGCGTCGGATTCGCTCATCTGCTAATCTCCTCGGCTTTAGTCAATTCCGACAATTCTGCCTGATAGCATTCGGTCGAATCGGAATAAACGTTAAAAGCGATTCAAGCAGATCTGATTCGTTCGTCGATAACACGGATGACGGTTTCTCCCTTCGGGGGAGCTTGCGCAACCTCTTTTACGACGGAACCATGGAAAACGAACTAGAAAACCCACCAACGATCGAGCTGGCGCATGAGAAAGCCGAGCGCAAGTTCTTTGCCTTCGTAATGACATTTGCCGCCTGCTTTGTCTTACTGGCTCTCTTGTGGCCGCTCTCGGTAAAAGGTTTTCGAACCCAAGCCAGCGTCTCGGTGGTCGTGGGTGAGAGTGATTCGGCCAAACAACAATTTCAGGACACGTTTGTTAAGTTCATTCGTTCAAGAACAGACGACACAGCTCTTTCCCGGTTGATGGAAGCCGTCGAACAAAATTGCAGGCTGGAAAGCCCGGCGTTGCGAGGATCCGATTTCGAGAAAATTCGCGAATCGTTGTCCGTCAATGCGATTCCAATCAGTTCTTCGGATGGGTTTCGGTTAGATTTTGCTTACGATGGCAACGGCAGTGAAGACGAGCGTTATGTCGTTCAGCTTCTGGCGGATGACCTTGCCACCGCCTTGATCGGAACCGCCGGCCAGACAACGAACCATGAGTCAATGGTTGGTCGCCTAAATTGGTTGGTGTCTCAAGCCGAAAGCGATATGGCGGTAGTGCGATCCAAAATGCAACACTTAACCGAAAGTGCCGGTTCAGGCGCCCGGTCTTCCAGCCCATTTCGAAATGCATCACATCGTTCTTCATCGAATACGAACGTTTCCGAGATCCCCGAATTGGCGGACATTCAGTCTTCACTGGCGGCAATCGACATGAGAGCGCTCCGAACGACCGTCGATGAACTTCGTGAAACAAAAACCACTGCTGGTTCAAACAAAGGTTCCGGTAAGTCGGTCAGTAGGTTGGAGACGACGCCAATTGGAGGAGTGCCAAGAACTTCGCACGTGGTCTTTATTAGCTTGCTTTCTTTGCTTGTCGGATCGGTAGTGGCATCAAATTTTCAAGCTTTCTCACCGCAAGGATTTGAAGACACCAGTACGGTCGCGTCTCGGTTGAAGGTGCCAGTGTTGGCTTCTATTCCCAGTCGATCATCAGTGGCTGATTCGAATCTAAGTTCGGGCGGGCAGGCATTGCCTGTTGCCAATCGAGTGGTTTGGTTCGCAAAAGCCGTCTTGCTCTGTGTGATTGGTTTGACAATTTTCGTTTGTTGTTTGAACCCGGAGATTCGACAAGCATTTTTGCAAAATCCGTTTCATGGATTTTCAAGACTCGTCTGGCTATTCGTCGGACACTAAAAGTAAAAGCCAGTTTTGATTTCGAAAGTTGCCAGCAGTGGTAGCCGCAGAGCCCAGTTGCCCTACCGATAAAGTACTGACAGGAAGTCGCAATGTACGAACAATGTTTCAACCTCACCGCTCGACCTTTCACATCGACTCCCTTCGTGGAACATTACTTCGCGTCGGAATCTATGCAGCAGTCTCTCACGAGTGCTCGCTTGTGTATCGATCGTGGCAACGGTCCAATCATTGTTGTTGGCGAAGCGGGTACGGGAAAGTCGCTATTGTTGGCGATGTTAGAGGATCAGTACCGCGCCCAGTTTCATGTTGCCAATCTATCGCATTCCAGTTTGGGCGAACGCCGTGAACTGCTGCAGAGCATTCTTTTTGAGTTGAGCCTGCCGTACAAGGGTATGGATGAGGGCGAGTTGCGTTTGAGTTTGATGGATTATTTGAAGCCATCGACGGCTTGTCCAAACGGCGTCCTGCTCTTGGTCGACGAAGCCGATCGAATGCCAGTTGAACTGTTGGATGAAATTCGCTTGATCACGAATTTTGTCTCAGAAGGCAAACCACGGGTTCGACTTGTGATGGCCGGTAGTCAGCGATTAGAAGACAAGCTAAACGATCCCAAACTGGTATCGTTTAACCAACGGCTCGCTGCTCGTTGCTACTTGAGTCAGATGTCAAAACAGGAAACGGCTGACTATGTCACGTCGCATGTCGACCGCGCTGGAGGACAAGGCAAGCAGTTGTTTAGCGCCGCCAGCCTGCAGGCAATTCACGAAGTCGCCGATGGTTGCCCTCGATATGTCAATCAGGTTTGTGATCATGCCATGATTCTGGCAGCCACACGTGGTGAAACGACCATCGATGATCAGATCGTCTACGAAGCGTGGGCAGATGTGCAAAGTTTGCCGGGCATGTCGACTCCAAGCAGTTCGATGAATCAAGTTGCAGGAAGTTCTGTTTCTGAGGACTTGGGATCTGACGAAAGCTGGACGGTTATTGAGTTTGGTAGTTTGGACGACGAAACTCCTAGCCCAACTACAAGCGTTTACGATTTCAATGCGACCGAAGAAGATGGCTCAAATGATGAAGGCAATTCGATCGGTTCGGTGACAGAGAACGCTTCGGTGTCAGACGATTTGGCCGACGATGAAGAGTATCGTCTTGAGCCAGAGGAAGAACTGGGGCAGTACTCAGTAGCTGAGACAAGCACCGAGACAAGGTCTGAAGCGAGCTCAATTGCCACTGGCGTTGATGCGTTGGCGGCTTCTCAAGCTGCTGAGATTTCGAGACTGGTTTCCCAGATTGAATCAAGCTCATTAGAAACAGGCAGCGACAATGACAGCCCGCAGCATTTGCAGCCAGTCGATCGTCGCTCCGCAGAGGCTGAAGAGTTAGAGCAAGCAAGTTCTGCTCAAGGATCTGAACAGCAAAACGTCATTGGCACGTGCGATGAAAGTTCGTTTGCTTCTGCAGAAGAAACGGGTTTTGCGAATGGCTGCACCGAGAAAGCTGAGCCCGTCGCCGACTGTGAAAATCCGTTTGACGAAGAATTCGAAGACGAGGAGTTGGTGCAGGATGCTTACGCGGCTCAAGTCGCAATTCACAATCAGTCGTCGCTCGATTTGACGGCGGATCACATTGCTTTGATTCAGCCGATTGATGAGGCAACGGAGTTAGAGCAAGCCATTGAAATGGGCGCGGATGAACCCGATTCAAATGGCGACTTTAAACCAGATGAAGTCGAGGCGAGTACCGCTGAGACGAATGAAGAGTTTGTTGCAGTTGACAGTGGCTTGGATGCGACTGAACCTGACGTCGAGAACGAGGTTGCCGACTCCGTCGGAGTCGCAAACGTAAACGACAGTGGTCAGCACTTCAGCGAAAGTCAGAATTCCGAGCTCGCCGGTGAAGATGATATCTCTCGCAAGGCGGATGAGATTCTGAAATCGATCCAATTGGAAGAAGAGCCTGTTTCATGTGAAACAGATTCAATGGTGGCCAGCCTCTCAGATAACAAACCGACAACGAGTGATTCGGGTTTGATGGCGAACGATGAAAGTCAGCCTGTCGATGAGACCACTCAAAGAAGCTTGGAAGAATCTCAGCTCTTGCTTGAGCAAATCATCAAAGAGAACAATGAGCGCGCGGCGGGAGTCCAGCCTGATTCGACCGTGGAGTCTTTGGCGACCGACATGCCGGAATCTATTGCCTACCCAGGAACTGATGGGGCTTGTGCAGAACCAGCCATGTCAGAACAAGCTCTGGTAGATCCCGAAACCGAAGTCGCTGACGATCGCGATATGTTGATTGTGAGCCGACAGGATCAGCCTGCGATGCCCGAGTCGCAACTTGATGAACCGATCCCATTTCCGTCGACGCCAGTGTCGACAGGACAAGCACAACGAATGGACTATCAACAGTTGTTCGATCAATTAAGAAACATCAGCGGATCCTAAGCGGAAGTAAGTTCCTGAACAAACATCGAAAATGACAAACGTCGAAATAACAAGCCGAAATAACTAAACTCTCCAAAATCTCCCTTCTGGCTAACGCGAATTCTTGTTGTTGGTTAAGAAGCACAAAACGATTATGACTGATCAACCTGAAATGACGAGTAACCTCGGCCGCCAATGGCTGTCCCAGACTTCCAACACGCCTGATCCCGCGAATGATCCTCCGAATGATCTTAAGAGCGTAAGCATGAACGCGGCTTCGCCAACGGGTGTGATGGGAAGTATTCCTGTCGTTTCGATTCCATTTTTTGACACGATTGACAAAACGTTAGGGCTGGTCAATCAGGCTTCTGGCGGACAAGAAACGGGCAAACAGGAAACGGACAGCAGTACCGCTTTTGTTGATGCAAATGTGGAAGCCGTCGTTGCATCCGATTCAGTCAAGACGGCCACCCGGGTTGCCGACCTGTCGCAGTTTTCTTCGCCCAGCCCAAGCGTGTCGATGCCAGATATATCGATTCCCAATATGTCGACGCCTGCGGTTAAGAGCGACCGGTCGGAAGATCCAAGCGACTGGATGGAAAAAGTCGGGAGTCCGACGACTCCACGAGACGGCAAGGCTAATTCAGACGCCGCAGCATCGGAGAAGTACACATCTGCGATCGATGGCCTGGTTGATTCTGTGCTGGAGAGATTTCCGTTGGCGGCTCCAACGATTTTGTTGTTTGTCGGTTCGGAGAACAACCCGCACATCGATGAAACGTGTGCTGAATTGGCAGTGATGTTGTCCAAGCGAAATGTGGGCGACGTGCTGTTGGTGGACTCAAACTTCGAAGGGCAACTTACCAGCCACCACAATCTCAGTTCTTCGCCTGGCGTTTCCGAGATTTACAACGACGTTGATGGTTGGGAGTCGTTGGTGGTTCGTGAATCTGCATCGGGTTTGGATTTTCTGCCGGCCGGCAAAGGCAACCTTGATCGCTGGGACGGAATCAGCCGTATCCGACAAGCCGCCGCCGAGATGAAGTCTTCTTATCAATTTATCTGTGTCTCCGCTGGAGATGCCTATAGCAATGCCTCTAAGACTTGGTCGGGGATTTGTGACGGAAGCTATCTGATCGTCAGCCTGGAGTCTAGTAACGAACGAATCGCGGAGTCTGCTGTTACGGAGCTGCAGTCAAGCGGAGCTCGGCTGCTGGGCTGTGTCGTGACCGATTCATAGAGTCGGCACAGAAAAGCGATCCGCCATTTGTCACCGGTGCGCATTGCTGGTATTCAACCCTCCGTCGGTCTCTATTGCTGCGATTCTTCAGCTCCCTCATCGCCAGCTTAGAATCATATTGGATTGGGTTGGATCAGACAAATTTGATTGGGAGCAGCTTGCTACACTCTTTTGGAGTTTTAAATGCACGTTCTTGTTACAGGCGGCGCGGGATACATCGGTAGTCATACCTGCGTTGAACTCGTTGGCGCTGGCCACCAAGTTACGGTTGTCGACAACCTTGCCAATAGCTCCCAAGAATCGCTTCACCGCGTGGCAAGTATCACCGGTACACCGATTCCGTTCTTCAAGGTCGACTTACTCGATCAATCCACGCTCGCTGGCGTTTTCGAATCATCTGAGTTCGACGCCGTCATTCACTTTGCTTCGCTAAAGGCGGTTGGTGAAAGCGTTGCAAAGCCGCTTCAGTATTATCAAAACAATTTGACTGGCACCATCAACCTGTGTGCCGAGATGCGTAAGCACAATGTGAAGAACCTTGTGTTTAGCTCCAGCGCGACCGTGTATGGAATTCCCAAAGCACTGCCGTTGACGGAAATGTCGGACACGCCGATCGGTGAAGTTACCAATCCGTACGGGAAATCGAAGCTGATGTTGGAGCACGTTCTGACTGATTTTCAAACTTCATGGGCGGGTTTGAACGTTGCTTTGTTGCGATACTTTAACCCGGTCGGAGCGCATGAATCGGGCGAGATCGGTGAAGATCCAAACGGGATTCCGAATAACTTGTTGCCGTTTGTCTCGCAAGTTGCTGTTGGAAAGCTCGCGAAGCTGCAAGTGTTTGGCGGCGATTATGAGACTCACGATGGAACCGGAGTTCGTGATTACATTCACGTAGTCGATCTGGCTGCCGGCCATGTGCTGGCGTTGGACAAACTGGCCAAGAACCCCGGCTTGGTGACCTACAATCTTGGCACTGGCCAAGGCTACAGTGTGTTGGAAATTGTAGCGGCTTTCGAAAACGCCAGCGGCAAGAACGTCCCGTATGAGATCGTCACGCGACGACCTGGCGATATCGCTGCTTGTTATGCTGATCCGACGCTGGCCAAAGACGAACTCGGTTGGGTGGCTTCACGCGGGTTGGAAGAAATGTGTATCGATGGTTGGCGCTGGCAATCCAAAAACCCAAGCGGGTATTCTTAGTTCTAGTTTTGTAAATTTTGCCCATTGAGAAGCGAGCGTTACTTTTGGTTGAGTTGGCTTTGATAAATTATGGGGTGTGTAGATCCGCGTGGCCCATGAATCATTTGCCCGGTATAGCTCCGAAGGAGCGGTCGCACATAGCTGCGGGCGGGAGCCCGCAGAGTCGATGCTTCATCGCAATCAAGTCACGAAGTGACGTTCGCAAGGTAGCTACTTGTTCGCGGTAGCCACTTCGTGGCTAAAAAAATGCAAAACTGGAACTTAGAGGGCATTTCAAAATGAAATGTCGTTGACCGTTCTGCGATCTTACGTTGTCTATTGCGTTGGATCGGCGGAGCGATCTACGACTCTTAAAGGTTTTGAAATACTCTAATTCCTATTGGTTCGAAGCGAGGCCCTCAAAAAATGCTCGCAATGTCGGCCAGTAATCACTGGGGAGTGAATCGTAGTGAGCCATTCCTTCGATCTCCATAAACTGCTTCTCGGAAGTTGTCGCGGCTTCGAATAGCTGCTTGGCCAGTTCGATTGGGATCAGTTTGTCGGCTGAGCCATGCGATTGAAAAAGGGGGCCGTCGTATCGCGGCATTCTTGTGAGCGACGGGTACTGATTTCGCATCAGGTACCGAACCGGGAACGCCGGATAGTTGGCTTGCGCCGCATCCGCCAACGAGCTGAAGGTTCGTTGCAAAATGAGCGCCTTGATTTTGGTTCGGCTGGCAAGTTCGACCGCTGGCCCACCACCCAGTGAATGGCCAATGAGAGTGATTTCGTTGGGAGCTTTCCCAGTTCTTTTGCAGAGTTGATCCAACGCAGATTCGGTGTCTTCATAAATACCTTGTTCGAAGGGCGTGCCAGCACTCTTGCCAAACCCTCGATAATCGAAAACGAATACATCTGCATTCAATGTTTGCCGCATCGAATCACCAATGTAGGCAGCAGATTGAGCGACGTTTTCTCCATTGCCATGGCAAAGCAGGATCGTTTCTGCGATTGCATTCGCGGAGTCGTTGGCGCCGGTCTCAACTGCAGCGCCGGATTCTGGTCGAGGTAAAAACCAGCCGACCAATTTCGTTGAGTCGTTTGAATAAAATTCGATTTCTTCAAAAGCAAAATTTGGTTGCCAATTTCCTTTCGGGTATTTCGACCCTGGGTAAACCAGAAATGTCTCGTTCACCATCAGCAAGACAAGGATTCCGCCGTAACCAATCAACAGGGCGAAAAGCGTCCAAAAGGTATAGTACCTGAAGCCGCGCTTGGATCTTATGTTCGGCTTTCGACGCGACTGAGCCTCAGTTGGATAGTTTGGTTCAGTCGCGGACGGATCGGTTACGTTTGTATTCATGTGATCTTTCCATGAAATTTTGTGGCGGGAGGCGGATAGCTCTTGGTTGCGTGGTAGACGAGGCTTGTTGTTCATTTAGGCATGAACGGCGGCCAGATATTCAATTTTGTCAACGATGTTAAGATACAAGTCCGCTTGGCAAAGCTCAATGTTTAATCAGCGTTTCACGGATCGCCAACTGAGTTCGGGTTGTTGATTTCGAATTGAAGAGCTAATTTCATTGTTGATATTTCAACCGAGGGTAGTGGTCTCAAATGAGCTTCTTATTTTGAATGCGTCGCCGAATTTATTGATCGTGATTGCGACGTACAACGAAATCGATAACCTGCCTCGGCTGGTCGGCCGGCTGGAAGAATTGCTGCCGCGCGCTCAGATGCTCGTGATTGATGATGCTTCGCCAGACGGAACTGGCAATTGGTGTGACGAAGCAGTAGACAAACACCCGGGCCTTTCGGTCGTTCATCGCGAAAGCAAAATGGGGCTCGGTTCCGCAACGATGGTTGGGTTTCAAAAAGCACTGGCTCGCAACATCCCCATGGTCGCGACCATGGATGCAGATTTCAGTCATGATCCGGACAGTTTGATTGAATTGCTGGCTCTTATTGAGAAGCCAGAAAACGTCGACGTGGGCGTGGCGATTGGCAGCCGTTACGTTGAAGGCGGGGCGGTCGAAGGCTGGCCGTGGTATCGAAAAATTGCGTCGCGTTCGGTGAATTTGTTCGCACGGCTCGTGTTGAGGCTGCCCACCAAAGACAACAGCGGTGCGTTTCGCGTTTATCGGACGTCGGCGCTAAGAAAAATTGATTTGGCTTCGATTCGCAGTTCTGGATATGGATATTTGGAAGAAATTCTTTGGCGATTGCGCCGGGCTGGAGTTGAAATGGTCGAAACGCCAATCGTCTTCCTCAATCGAGAACATGGTAAATCAAAGGCCAGTATTTTTGGCGGGCTGAACGTGTTCTGGCAAATTGCTAAAATGGGTTTGGGGCGCTGGAAATAACAGCCGCTCATTGAGCCATTTCATCGTCTAATTGATATTCACGCAGCCAATTGACTGCAAATAAGAACAAGCAGAATCCTATGATCATTCCTGAAGTCACTCCGTTTCACATTGCTTTTCCGGTTAACGACCTTGATGCAGCACGAGAATTTTACGGCAGCGTGTTAGGCTGTGCTGAAGGGCGAAGCAGTGATACGTGGATCGATTTCAATTTGTTCGGCCATCAAATTGTGGCCCATTTTCAGGAGCCGAAAGCTGATAGCACACCCAAAGGTGAAGCTTGCGATAATTCGAATGCGGTGGATGGGCACGACGTGCCCGTGCCGCACTTTGGTGTTGTGCTGCGATGGGAGACTTGGCAAGCGCTCGCCGATCGGCTGCGCGAGCAAGGAGTTCAGTTCGTGATCGAACCGTACGTTCGTTTTGAAGGCGAGGTCGGCGAGCAAGCGACGATGTTCTTTATGGATCCGGCTGGGAATGCATTGGAATTCAAATCGTTCAAGGATATGTCACAGGTTTTCGCGACTTAGAAATCTACCTGATATACGTTGTCGATCGCGGTACTGTGTTAAGATGTTGAACTACGGCCCACCCGCTGGCTAAATTCGCAAACCTTAATACGACGTGTTGCATATGCCAAACAACCTAGTCTTCAGCTTGCTAACGATTGTCGCGCTCCTGGTCTTTAGCGTTCAATCCGCGATCGCCCAGGATGCCAAGCCTGAGATGAAGATCTCGGCCGAGGCCAAAGCCATTCACGAGTCGGGCATGTTGTTCGATGGACACAACGATCTGCCATGGGCGATGCGTCGAGCGGCCAATTCCTCGTTCGATAATCTGGACATATCCAAGCCAACCAAACTGCACACGGATATTCCCCGTTTGAAAGCCGGGGGCCTGAAGGCTCAGTTTTGGTCGGTATATGTACCAGCCGGAACGGATCGGACTGGCAACGCGTTGATTCAAACGCTCGAACAGATAGATTTGGTTCACCGGATGTGTGAACGCTATCCGGATGTTTTTGAAATGGCCGACAAAGCGGCTGACATTGAACGGATTGTCAAATCTGGGAAAATCGCGTCGATGTGCGGCGTCGAAGGCGGCCACAGCATTCAAAACAGCCTGCAAGTCTTGCGGATGCTGTACGAAAAAGGCGTGCGTTACATGACGCTTACTCACAGCAAGACTTTGGCTTGGGCCGACAGCGCCACCGACGATGCAAAAAACGATGGGCTCTCTCCGTTTGGCAAGGAAGTTGTCCGGGAGATGAACCGGTTAGGGATGCTGGTTGATCTTTCCCACGTTTCCGCAAAATGTATGAAGGACGCACTCGAGGTCACCCAGGCTCCCGTCATCTTTTCGCATTCGTCGGCGATGGCCATCTGCGATCATCCTCGTAACGTTCCAGATGACGTCTTGAAATTGACGGCGCAAAACGGTGGCGTTGTGATGGTGAATTTCATGTCAGGCTACATCGTTCCGACGGATCAATTGAAGCAAAACGAAAAAGCCCGTGGCACACTCAACGACGTTTGCGATCATATTGAGCACATCATAAAGGTCGCAGGAATTGACCACGTTGGCATTGGCTCGGATTTCGATGGCGTGCGAAGCTTGCCGGTAGGTTTGGATGATGTTTCCTACTATCCGGGAATCACGCAGGAACTTTTGAACCGAGGTTACAACAAAGAGCAGATTCACAAACTCCTTGGCGGGAATGTCCTGCGAGTACTCACCGAAGCGGAACACGTTGCTGCAAAATTACAAAAGGAAAAAGCAGCCGCAGCGATTTCTAAGCCATTGTTCGAGATCGAAGTCGCAGGCAAGAATTTCGATCAAGCCAATGTGATTTGTCGAATCGATGTCGATGCATCGGTGACTGCGGAAACAGTAACGCTTCGTGATGACGAGGGGCGAACTTACTTGGGGCAAATTTCTGCTCCCTCGTTGTTGGAGTTGGGTGGGCAACCTCATAAAGTCCTTAGTTTTGTTTTGCCAGAGTTGAAAGCGAACGAAAGCTTGGAGCTTGCTGTGCATTCAAGTGGATTGACGCCGTATCGCGAATTCGAGTGGCACGATGATCATGGTACGACGGCTGAGCTGCAATTTGCTGGCTCGCCGGTGATGAGTTACCAGTACGAGGCGGTCGACAATTCGACGCCCGAGCGATTGGGCGAAACGTATAAAGTGTTCCATCATGTCTATTCGCCTGACGGATCGCGATTGATGACAAAAGGCCCGGGCGGCCAATTTCCCCATCACCGTGGTTTGTTTTACGGGTTCAACCGAATTAGTTATGGCGAGAATCAAAAAGCCGATGTTTGGCACTGCAAAGACGGTGCTTGTCAGACGCACGAAGCATCGGTAACGCAAGTCGCAGGCCCTGTGTTTGGTCGCGACGTCAATAAGATTGCTTGGCGAGGAACCGATGGGAAGCCGTTTGCGATTGAGCTTCGAGAAATGACGGCTTACAAGATAAACGGTTCAACCATGATCGAATTTGCTTCGGTATTAGAAACCGTTGATGGGCCAATCGTGCTTAAAGGCGATCCTCAGCACGCAGGTTTTCAGTTTCGCGCTTCGCAGGACGTGCCCGATAGAACGAGCGATCAGACCTACTACATTCGGCCTGATGGCAAAGCCGACCCGGGTAAGTTTCGAAACTGGTCAAGCAAAAAAGACGATTCGGACATAAACAAGAGGCATATCAACTTGCCATGGAATGCGATGAGTATTGTCCTACCAGTTGAGCGAGCGGATCGCGGTGGAGAAGGTGCAACCGAAGACAAGCGATTCACCGTTTGCTATTTGGATCATCCGGAAAATCCTAAACCGTCTCGGTATAGTGAACGCGATTACGCAAGATTCGGATCCTATTTCGAATATGAAGTGACCAAAGATTCCCCATTGTCAGTTCGCTATCGAGTATGGATTCAAGACGGTGAAATGTCAGTCGATGAAGTGGATCGCTTGAGCAAGTCGTTTGCTGATTTTGAAAAAACAGAGTGAATTGGGAGCAAGTTTTTTACGCGGCCGTTCTGAGGATGGAATTCTCGATGATTTACGGATACAAATAAGACATCCATTTTTGCGAACCCCTGTTTTTCTGACGGCCCCCCATGTCGAATTACGATCCGAATGAAAATCCTTATCGAAATCTTGGTTCACCCAATGTCGAGAAACCGGATTTTAGTAAGCAGTCACCGCCGGCCGTGATCACTTGGCAGATGGTGTACTGCGGTTTGATGGCATTGATGTATTTCGTGGTTGCGGCGGGTGGAGTGTTTTTCGTCGTGATGGCAGGCGATCTTCCTGATGTAGAAATGAGCCAAGCCGAAGCATCGTTGTTCGGCGGTATTTTTGCGGTAATGGGCTTGGGGCTGGGCGTGTTGTTCGGTGCCGGTTTGTTTTTTCGCCGCGGCAATTTCGCTTGGGTGTTTCATATCGTCTTGATCGCGATCGGGCTGATGAGCGCTTGTTGTTGGCCGACCAACATTCCGTTGCTGATCTATTGGATCAAGCATAAAGACTACATCGTTAACAGCGGCGGCTAGGCTGTTTTTGCATTCTGCGGCTGACTTGGCAGCGCGGTGAATCTTTTAATTGCCTTTTGCGTAAAGGCTAATGAGAAGGAAGAACCGCTTCTTGCTTCGCCCCTACCTTTTATCTGCCAACGTCGCGTCTTAAAATCTGGTTTGCTTCGAACCTCATATCTGCACGACTAAACAGTCGGGCAATATGTGTTGCCAGTTGTTTGCAACCATTTGATAACCCAACGCTCTCGACCACAAAAGGCTTGCCATGTCTGAAGGAAGTTCCGGCCAGATTGATCATGTGATGAATGAGGAGCGGCTATTCCCACCCTCCGCAGAATTTTCCGCGAAGTCAGTTATCGGCTCCAAGGAGGAGTACCAAAAACTTTATGATCGTGCCAAAGACGATCCGCATGGGTTTTGGGGTGACATCGCGCGGGCGGAAATGCATTGGTTCGAGCCTTTTGGTGAAGTGCTTAAAAACGACGGCCCCAACGTCGAATGGTTCGTTGGCGGAAAAACGAACATTTCTTACAACTGCCTTGATGCGCATGTTGCAGCCGGCCACGGCGACCGGGTAGCGATCATCTGGGAAGGCGAACCGGGCGACCAGTTGCAACTGACCTACTCGCAGCTTCTCGAACAAGTTTGCAAGTTTGCCAATGGACTGAAGGGATTGGGCGTTGGTGCTGGTGATGTCGTTTCAATCTATATGCCGATGACGCCTGAGTTGGCGATTGCGATGTTGGCTTGTACTCGAATCGGGGCGGTGCACTCAGTGATTTTCGCCGGTTTCTCAGCCGAAGCCATCGCCGATCGCAACAACGATGCGAGTGCAAAGGTTCAACTGACGTCGGACGGACTTTTCCGACGTGGCAAGATTTTACCGCTCAAAGAAACGGTTGATCAGGCCTTGGAGAAGTCACCGACAGTCGAGCACTGCGTTGTCTTGAAGCGCTGCGAAAATGATTGCTCGATGAAAGACGAGCGGGATCATTGGTGGCATGAGATAGTTGACGCTGCCAGTGCCGATTGTCCGGCGACTCCGCTGGATAGCGAAGCCACTTCGTTCATTTTGTATACCAGCGGTTCGACAGGAAAACCGAAGGGCATTCGCCACACGACAGCGGGCTACAACATTTGGGCGAAGAAGACGTTTCAATGGGTGTTCGACTGGCGACCGGAAGATGTTTATTGGTGCACCGCAGATTGCGGTTGGATCACAGGGCATAGCTACATTGTTTACGGGCCGTTGTCTAATGGCGCGACGATCCTGATGTATGAAGGCGCTCCTAATCATCCAGCGGAAGATCGGTTTTGGGACTTGGTCGAAAAATACAAGGTCACCATTCTCTACACGGCACCGACGGCGATTCGTGCGTTTGTGAAATGGGGAGATGAGCATGTTGAGAAGCACGACCTGAGCAGCTTGCGATTGTTGGGTACCGTTGGCGAAGGTATCAATCCTGACACTTGGATGTGGTACCACGAAAAGATCGGAGCTGAAAAATGTCCGATTGTCGATACTTGGTGGCAGACGGAAACAGGCGGGATCATGATGAGCCCGCTTCCTGGTACGACCGCAACCAAACCGGGAAGCTGCACGACTCCGCTACCCGGAATCGTGCCTATGATTTTGGACGAAGCTCTCAATCCTGTGGATACCGACCACGGAGGAATGTTGTGTATTGCCAAACCATGGCCGGGTATGTTGCGCGGGATCTGGGGCGATGACGAACGGTTCGTTGAGCAATATTGGACGGCCGCGCCTGGAAACTATTTAACCGGTGACAACGCGCGGCTGGACAAAGACGGCTACTACTGCATCATGGGTCGAATCGAAGATGTGATTAACGTTTCGGGGCACCGGCTAAGTACGATCGAAGTCGAAAGTGCTTTGGTTTCACACGACAACGTGGCGGAGTGTGCAGCGGTTGGCCGCCCTCATGAGATCAAAGGCCAAGCGATTTGCGTGTTCGTTACGATCAAGGAGGGTACGCCGGACGACGCGATGCGTGATGTGCTGAAGAAACATGTGCGTAAAGAAATTGGTGCGTTGGCTGTTCCAGATGATATCCGATTCACCGACGCCGTTCCGAAGACTCGCAGTGGGAAGATCATGCGACGCTTGTTGCGTGATATTGCCGCTGGCAAAGAGGCGTCAGGGGACACGAGTACGTTGGAGGATTTCAGCGTGCTGGCGAAGCTGCGGGCGGATGATGAAGGGTAGCGCGTTTGGCTGGGGAGTGGTTCGGGTAGCGCGATAACTTCGGAGTGGAGCTTGCGCTTCGCCGCTAACAAGTCGCCAATTTGAAAGACCGAGAAGCTCCGAGAAGACTCGCGTCGGCTTAGTATCCGTCATCTTTGTTGGCTATAATTAAGATTCGGATGGGCTTCTAATCCATCAAAGCCCATTTTTCAAAATCTCTCGTCTTCAATGACAGGCATACTTGTGATTCGCCCGGCTTTTACTTTTCAATTTCGAGTCGTCTATTCGATTGTCTTCTCCGTGATTTTCTTAATCACAAATATTAGTTTGCATTCAGTCTGTTCAGGTCAGGAAAAATCGAGCCAACGTCCGGCATCCAAGTTGGAGTATCGGAAGTGGAGCGGTGAGATCAATGTTCCAGATCCGGTGTCGATCAGCTTTGACGATCAAGGCCGCGCTTTTGTCACACAGACGGCTCGTCGGAAAATTCAGGATCTTGATATTCGCAAGAATCAAGGTTGGATCCCAAACGATTTAAGCTTCCAATCCGTTCAAGACAAACTTGACTTTTACCGATCCCGATTGGCCACCGAAGAACAGGGAGGCGATTCGCTGCTGAACAAGGCTCATGTTGAAGACGTCAATCAAGATGGCCAGCATGACTACCGCGACTTAATGATGATCAGCGAAGCAATTCATCTGCTCGAAGATACCGACGGCGACGGGACGGCTGACAAAATTGGTTTGTTCGCCGATGGGTTTCAAAGCGAAGTCACCGGCATCGCTGCAGGCGTGCTCGCCCATGAGGGCGACGTTTACTCAACCGTGGCCCCGGATGTTTGGAAGCTACGCGATACCGACGGCGATGGGAAAGTTGATGGTCGAGAAAAAATGGCAACCGGTTTCGGCCTGCATATTGCTTACGCAGGGCATGATATGCATGGGCTAACTGTTGGCCCCGACGGAAAGATCTATTGGTCGGTGGGTGATAAAGGAATCAATGCTGTTTCGAAAGAAGGGAAACGATTCTTGTTTCCCAATCAAGGCGGCGTGATGCGTTGCAATCCTGACGGTAGCGATTTTGAAGTCTTCGCTCATGGCTTGCGAAATGTTCAGGAGTTGGCGTTTGATCAATATGGAAACCTATTTGGATTCGATAACGATTCCGATCAACCAGAAGAGCGGGAACGGTTCATCTGGATTGTGGAGGGAATGGACGCTGGCTGGCGCTGCAATTACCAATACCGTGGCAGCGATTACAACCCATGGATGGCGGAGCGGATGTGGGAGCCACGAAATCGTGACCAACCGGCGTTCATTGTTCCAACGATCGAGAATTCAATTAACGGCCCGTGTGGTTTTGCGTTTAATCCAGGGACGGCGCTCAGTCCCGATTACAAGGACTATTTCTTCCTGACGGGAACGATTCAAGGCGAGCAGTTGGCGTTTAAGATCCAGCCTGATCGCAAAGGCGACTCATTTAAGCTGACCAATCTTCATCCGATCGGCGCGGGCACTCCGCTGATCGGAATTAACTTCAGTCCTGGCGGTGGATTGTTCGCTGTTGACTGGGGCGGCGGATATCCGCTTAACCAATCCGGAGCCGTCTGGGAGATCGATGTTCCCGACTCCAAAGGTTCTGTACTTCGGTTGAACACCGCCAAAGTCTTGGCATCAGATTTTGGTGAAAAGAAAGAGGACGCGTTGGTTGCTTTGTTGGGACATGAAGATCAACGTGTTCGATTAAAGGCCCAAAGCGAAATTGTAAATCGAAATGCGTCATTGAATGAAAGTGAGCTGGCAGCAACCTGTCAGTCACTCTTGTCTTTGGCGAAATCGGAATCAAATGAGCTGCAACGAATTCATGCAATTTGGACGATGGGGCAGCTCATTCGCGCTGGCGTTCGAGGGGATCTCGATTCGGATGACACGGCGTCAATTGAAACGTCCGTTCAACAGGCGATTGTCTTGGGGAAACTATTCGAGAGCCTGCTCAGTGACGATGAAGCTTCAATCAGAATTCAAGCGGTAAAGATGCTCGCCGAAATTCCAAATGCGGACGGGGCGGCTTTGGTTCCTTTGTTGAACGATCCAGAATTGCGGGTTCGCATTCAGGCGGCTTTGGCGATCGGGCGACTGGGTACTGAATCCGCTTATGGAGATTTGGTTCAGCTTGCCGCCAAAACCAATTCGAAACACACCTATTTACGGCACGCAATCTCGGCCGGTTTGGCGGGTATCGCGGCCAAGCGATTGGATCGCGAACTTGTGTCCGTACGACCTGGCAGTCAGGTTCACGCGATTAAGTTGGCTCAGCTTTCCAAGCATGGGAGCAAACAAGTCCGTTTGATTGCAGTAATTGCTTTAAGAAAACTTGCAATCGAATATGGAAACGACGCGCGAGTTGGCCTCGGTGTATGCGACTTTCTAGAAGATTCCAGGCCACCTGTTTCGACCGAGGCTGCGCGGGCGATCTATGACGATTTCTCAATCGGAGCAGAGCTTCATAAGCTTGCTGAGCAATTGGGAAAATCGAAAAACAAAAGTGAAGCATTTCTGCGACGTGCGATCGGTGCCAATTTTCGGCTTGGCGGATCCATTGAATTGTCACGGGTAGCGAAATTCGCCACCGATGAGGAAAACGACCTGGCAATGCGGTTGGAGGCTCTCGATGCGATGGCCGATTGGCAGGCAGCTAGCGTGTTGGATCGCGTGACCGGTCGGTATCGTGGCAAACAGGCATTGATTCCAGCCATCGGTCTTGCGAAGGGGGAAGCTAAGAAATCGCATTTTATCGAACGGCCAATTCAGGTGTCGGCCTGTCAATCGGAATTGATGGGACTGTTGGATTCGGAGTCGGCTGAGATTATGACGGCCAGCCTGACCGCTTTGAGGACGTTGCAAATTGAGTTGCCAAGCGAACGATTGATTCAAATTCTAAATTCGAATTTGGCCATTGAACTGCGAATCGAAGCCCTCAATAGTCTGGCGTCACAAGAGAGCGAACAGCTTATCCCCGAGCTAAATCGCGCTTTCGATTCAACGGATCTTGAGCTTAAAGCAAACGCGCTTAAGTGGTTGGCAAAGGTCGATCCGGAAAATGTAACGGAAAAAATCAAGCAGCTCGTTTGGATCGAAGCGTTTAGCGAAAACCGATCGGAACTGGATCCGGCTTGGCTGGGTTTGATGCAATCATCGCTTACCCTGCTTGGAGAAATTGGAACACCGGAAAGCGACCAGCTGCTGAGTGACGTAATGGGTTCGCTGATAAGCGGGAACAACGAATTGTCACCGGCATTGATGCTGGAGATGTTAGGAAGCGCGTCCAACAGGGCAGGGGAGAGTGAGGATCTACGGGAGCGGCTAAACGAATTTGCAGGCCGGCGGGATGATATGGTTCTTGGGGCGTACGCGGAGTGCGTCATTGGCGGTAATGCCGATCGAGGAAAAAAGATCTTCAATACACATATTGAGGCTCAGTGTGTTCGCTGCCACCGGATAGGCAGGGAGGGAAGCACCGTTGGCCCGAATTTAAAAGGCGTCGCATCAAGAGAGCCCGCCAAGAGTGATGACTTGTACTTACTGCGGTCGATCGTTGCTCCCAGTGCGCACATCGATCCAAAATATCAAACGATGATGTTTCTCCTTGAGTCCGGAAAGACAGTCCAAGGGGTGATTGTTCGAGAGAATGACGAATCGATTGTGTTGGCCGATGCCGCTGGCGAAGAGATTGTGATTAGCGTAGACGAAATTGAAGACGAGAAGAAACAGAAGCTGTCGATCATGCCGGAAGCGAAAACGCTAACGAAGCGAGAGATTCGAGATCTGGTCGCGTTTCTGAATACCTTGAAGAAATGAACATGATTCGAAGTGTTGACTCGGTTCAAGTGTCAACTCGGTTCGCATGTCCGCGTGTCGTAAACGAATCCGTACCTGGTCGCCCTATGTTGGGTGGCGGGCGTTGAGCGGCGAATTCTTGCAAAAATGAGACGGCGTCCGATAGGACGCGTGTGTGGAAGCGGCTAAAATTCAGGGGTTGGTATTCTCTCGATTTATCCTAACCCCTGACCACATCATGACTACAACGCAAAACCTGCGACGAATCCTGCCAGGCGTATTAAGGCAAGTTTCTAAATGCTTTTTGATTTTCTCAGCAACTCTGTTCTCTGTCAGTTCGGCATCGGCTGACGAAGGCATGTGGCTGTTTAACGATTTGCCTGTCAAGCATCTTCAAGACACCTACGGCTTCACTCCGACTCCCGAATGGTCAGAGCATGTGATGAAGTCGTGCGTTCGATTCAACGTTGGTGGTTCGGCGTCGTTTATTTCCAGCAATGGACTGGTTTTGACCAACCATCACGTCGGTCGTGACACGTTGTTTAAGCTCTCCGATGAGAAGAACAACTATTTGAAAGATGGATTTCTGGCGAAGAATTTTGAGCAGGAACTACAAGCTCCTGATCTCGAGCTCAATCAGTTGATGAATATCGAAGACGTTACTGAACGCGTCAATCAAGCCGTTGGCGATGGGCTTGGAGTCGCCGAAGCCGCTGCCGCAAGACGAGCGGCGATTGAAGCCATTGAAAAGGAAGCGACCGAAAAATCAGGTCTTCGTTCTGACGTCATCACTCTTTATGGCGGCGGCCGGTATCACCTGTATCAGTTCAAGAAATTCACCGACGTTCGGTTGGTTTGGTCTCCTGAATCCGCGGTCGCAGCGTTCGGTGGAGACGCGGATAATTTCGAATATCCCCGCTACTGCCTCGACGCGACTATTTTTCGCGTTTATGAAAATGGTAAACCTGCCAAAATCGAGCACTTTCTCAAATGGTCAGAAGCTGGTGCGGCCGAAGACGAAATCGTCTTTGTAGCCGGGAATCCTGGGCGAACCAATCGTATCCACACCATTGCCGCTTTGAAGTATCAACGCGACGTGCAACTTCCTTACATCATGGATTTCATTCGACGGCGTGAAATTTTGCTTCAGCAATTTAGCTTGGAAGGCCCCGAGCAGGCTCGTGTGGCTGGCGATTCATTGTTAGGAATCCAGAACGGCCGGAAAGTCCGCATGGGCATGTTGGCTGGTTTGCAAGATCCAACCGTGATGGCTGGCAAAGAAAAAGCGGAAGCTGAACTGCGAGCCAAAATTGCGGCGGATCCGAAGCTGCAAAAATATGCCGACGCGTTTGATGCAGTCGCCGAGGTTCAAGCCAAACGAGCAGCACTTCAAGGTAAGAACATTTCCTTGAACACCGAACTGTTTGGCTTGGCTCAATCGTTCGTGCAGATGGCTGAAGAAGACAAGAAGGATTCGTCCGAGCGTCTCCGCGAGTACCAAGATTCTGGGCGTGAATCGCTTGAACGCCAATTGTTCTCGACGGCCAAGATTCATAAAGACGTGGAAAAAGTCATTATGGGTGACTTGATCGCGCGAATGTTGGAGCTTCGCGGGGCTGATGATGAGCTTTGTCAAAAGATTTTGGCTGGCAAGAGCCCGGGTGATCGGGCTGCCGAATTGGTCGACGGGACGAAATTGGACGATCCGGAGTTCCGTAAGGAGCTTGCCGGTGGTGGCAGTGCGGCGATCGAGTCATCCGATGACCCGATGATCCAATTGGCCGCGATGCTCGATTCTAAAGTCCGTGCCGACCGAAAGGTCAACGAAGAGTTGGCGGAAATCGAAAGACAAGCTTACGCAAAAATTGCCGAGGCGACGTTTGCGACACAGGGAACTTCGACTTATCCAGATGCGACCTTCTCCCTACGTTTGGCTTTCGGCCCCGTGAAAGGCTACTCCGAGAATGGGCAGCAAGTGGCTCCTTGGACGAATGTCGAAGGTGCGTTTGAAAGAGAAGCGGCGCGACAGGGCCAAAAGGATTTTGACTTGCCCGAAAGTTGGCACAAGGCGAAAGGTGGCAAGCTTGATCCGAAAGTGCCATTCAATTTCGTTTGTACGGCTGACATTATCGGTGGCAACTCCGGCAGTCCCGTGATCAATAAAGACATGGAATTGGTCGGGCTGATTTTCGACGGAAATATTCAATCGTTGACGTCAAACTATCTGTACGACGATCGACAAGGCCGCTCGGTCAGTGTCCACTCCGATATCATTCGTCATGCGATTCGGTATGTCTACGGTGCCGAGGAACTGGCAGATCAATTGGGCAATTAGTAGCCGTTGATTTAGAGATTGTGCAATTGAGTTACGCTTGATTGCGACGGAATCTCAGTTGGAATTGGAGATTGGTTTGGAAATCCGAAACGCGACGCCAGCCGATGCACAGGCGATCGCCGAGATTTACAACTTTTACGTGACTGACACGATCATTACATTTGAAGAAGAGATCGTGTCGGTCGACGAAATGGGCTCACGCATTTCTGGAATCCAAGCAAAGGGCTATCCGTGGATCGTGCTCGAATTTCAAAACGAGATCATGGGCTACGCCTACGCTGGTCAATTCCGGCAACGGGCTGCCTATCGTTTTTCAGTTGAGGCGACGATTTACTTGTCGCGCTCGAGCATTGGTATGGGAGTCGGAAAAGTTTTGTATGGGCGATTGATGGAAATGCTTGCGGAGCGAGAGTTTCGTACCGTCATCGGCGCGATTTCTTTACCGAACGATGCCAGTGTTCACTTGCATGAAAAATTGGGATTTGAGAAAGCCGGTTTTTTTCCAAAGATTGGTTTCAAGCTGGATCGTTGGGTCGATGTTGGCTATTGGCAGTTGCAATTGCCAGAATAGATTGGTCACCTCCCTCCCGCAGCGAATGAGCTAACGTGAAAAACTTTGCTAAACTCCTGTTTCGTGTTTGGTTGCTCGCCAGTTTTGCCGTCTGGTTCGGTGGCTTCACTTTTTATGTTTCGTTCGTCGTTCCAATCGGGACTGAGGTTCTCGGTTCGGCGGCAGAACAGGGTTTCATTACTCGCCTGGTAACGCATCGGCTGAATTGGGTGGGTGGCATTGCGCTTGTTTCGATGTTGGTTGAATCTCTTTTCAGCTGGAATAGATCGCCGCCGCGACTTCGTAGAATTCAGATTTTGCTGGTCATTTTGATGGGCGTGCTTTTGGCTGGATTGTTCGTGCTGCACCCGTATATGGATCGCTTGCTTGATCCGGAAGCCCGCGTCGTAATTTTGGGCGATCGTTTCTATCGGCTTCATCGAGTGTATCTATGGGCGAGCACCATCCAGTGGGTCTTTGCCTGGTTCTGGTTATTCGCTTTGGCGCGAAGTTGGACGGTTCGCACGCGGGCGGTGGCGACGGACGTCGCGTCTTAAGCGGCTATGAAGAGCGATTCTTCGAGTTAAAATAGGTAGAGCTGTCTCTGGTTCAATGAATCCCTGTTCCAAAAATGAATCGGTCTCGCCGCAATCCCCAAGCATCAACTCAAGAG
>CAZPTT010000106.1:0-981 GCA_964589435.1 uncultured Pirellulaceae bacterium | reverse complement strand
ACTATGAAGAGCGATTCTTCGAGTTAAAATGGGAATTGCCGATCCAATGAAGCCAGGTTCATGGAAGCGGTCGCTCTGCCAGTTCCTAAGCATCAACTCAAGAGGTCACGATGAAAATTCGCCTTTCAATTATTTCAAGATTCGTGCTGATGGCCGTAGTAGCGTTCCAGTTGGCATCTTTGTTGACGTTGAATGCTCAAGAAGACGAAACGAAAGATGATAAGAAAAAAGTTCGTCCGAAGTACGAGTTCATGATCGAGCGAAGTATTGAATGTACGCCGGTCAAGTCGCAGGACGCGACGGGAACATGTTGGAGTTTTGCGACATCATCGTTTCTTGAGTCAGAGTTGATACGACGCGAAAAAGGCGAGCACAATTTGTCCGAGATGTTTATTGTGAAAAACATTTACAAGGATAAAGCTCAGAACTTTGTATTGCGAAAAGGGAAAGCGAATTTCTCACAAGGTGCTTTGGCTCATGATTTTATCAACTCCGCATCTCGATATGGTTTCGTGCCTGAAGAAGCCTACATGGGCCGTGAGAACGAGGAGGACAAACATGACCACGGCGAGCTTGAGGCGATCACATTGGGAATGTTGGAAGGCGTGATCAAGCGCCCTCGGCTATCAGAGAAATGGCAACAGGCGTTTGGAAAAGTTCTCGATACTTACTTGGGTGAAACACCAGAGCAATTCACCTATCGAGGAAAGAGCTATTCGCCGAAAGAGTTCGCAAACAGTTTCGATTTTCGTGGCGACGACTACGTAAACATTACTTCGTACTCGCATCATCCATTTTACGAGAAGTTCGTCTTGGAAATTCCAGACAACTTTTCAAACGGCAGCTTCTACAACGTTCCGATTGACGATGTGACAGAGATTATTGACTACGCCCTTGAAAATGGGTTCAGTGTAGCTTGGGATGGCGACGTCAGTGAACGCGGATTTTCTTCTGGCAAAGGGCTCGCTATCCTGCCAAAGA
>CAZPTT010000105.1:0-23856 GCA_964589435.1 uncultured Pirellulaceae bacterium | reverse complement strand
AGAACCATCTTGGAAGCTGTCGGAGAAGATCCAGATCGTGACGGCTTACTAGAGACTCCGCGTCGCGTCGCGAAAATGTACGAAGAGATGTTTTCCGGTCTTCACCTTGAGCCGGCACGACATCTTAAAGTCACGTTTCCTGAGACCTACGATGAGATGGTTCTCGTTCGTGACATTCCGTTTACCAGCATGTGCGAACACCACCTACTTCCGTTCACCGGCGTTGCCCATGTCGCTTACATCCCCAACGGCAAGGTCACTGGATTAAGTAAGATCGCACGCGTTGTGGAAGAAATTTCACGCAAACCGCAAGTCCAAGAACGAATGACGTCATCTATCGCCGAAATGGTGAACCAACACCTTTCCACTTCCGGCGTCGCGGTGGTCGTCAGTGCGGAACATTCTTGTATGACGATCCGCGGAATTCGCAAACCAGGTAGCTCGACGGTCACAAGCGCCTTGCGGGGAGAATTCAAAAACAACCAATCGACTCGGGCTGAGTTCATGTCTTTGATCGGCCGCAGCTAGTCGCCTGTCATTGGGCAATAGTCATTGGGCAAGAAAAAACGCCCGTCGCCATTGAATTTCAAAAGCGCGGGCGTAAATTTTTGAATTGACCAAACGTCTCAATTTTTAGACGTTTAATTGCCCCTGCATACCGGAGAAGTAGTTCAAGACCGCGAGTTCGGCGATGTCTTTTTTGAACACCAAAGGCTGCCGGTGGAATTCGCAGAAATCACGGGCTTGTGTCAGTAGATCCATGACATGGCAAAAACGGAACGGACGATTGACTCGCTTGTAGTGATACTCGATCAGTCGCTCGATAACACCTTCTTCTTGTTCGAATCCCATTTCGAGCATCATCGCATCGAACAGATCGCGGAATTGCTTTTCGGTCGGATCAAAGACTTCCACCTTGTATGGAATCCGCCGCAAGAATGCTTCGTCACACAGGTCGACCGGATCCAAGTTGGTTGAAAAGATAAGCAACTGTTCAAACGGCAACGAAATTTGACGTCCCGATGGCAAGTTCATGAAATCATTGCCTGACTCCATTGGCACAATCCAGCGGTTCAACAATTCAGTCGTGGAAATTTGCTGACGGCCAAAGTCATCAACAACCAGACAACCACAGTTACTTTTGACGTGAATTGGGGCTTCGATAATTCCAGTGACTGGATTCAAAGTCGCCTCTAAGTGCTTCATCTCCAGTTCGCCACCGACGACGATGGTTGGACGTTTGATGCGAATCCAGCGTTCATCAACTTCGATATCATTGGTGATACTCGACGATTGTGGCAATGGAGCCGCATCGTGCACGCCGGGGTCATACATACGAATGACTTCACCGCCGACAGTAATCGAACGTGGAATCCAGATAATTTCGCTCAACGCGCGAATAGCTCGCGTCGCGATCGACGTCTTACCGTTACCCGGTGCGCCAAACAGAAACATGCTGCGCCCGGAGTTGATGGCTTGTCCCAATTGACTGATGGTCAAATCGGTAACGACCAAGTCTGACAACGCACCTGCAACTTCATCGAACGTTGGCTTCAAGTTCTTAATGGATTGGCGAAGGATCGATGTCTTGTACTGGTTCAAGCCGACCGGTGCGGCTCCACAATAAGTGCTTCGCGACAAGTGCAATCTGGCTTGCTCAACACCTTTGGGCGACAGTTCATATTCATAGTCGCCGACGCCTGCTGAATTTTTGCGGCCGATCAAGAGATCAGCTTTTAGGGATTCAAGGACTGGTTCGATCATCGTGAATGGAAGTTTAATTTGGCGAGCGATGGAGCCGCCGGCCTGGTTTCCATGCAAGAACAAGAACTTCAAAACGAGTGGGAACAGGTCGTTTTGATGCAGCCCTGCCTCTTTCAACGATTTTGGCTCAGCCGGAACGAACTCTTCTTTCGTCACAATGTCGTTAGCCGGAACATTCGGCGAAACGATTGCCGCTTCGAGGCCACCAGTGCTTGATGAGTGCAAATCCAAAGGTGATTGAGAATCCATTTGTTCTTCCGTGAGGTTAGGTTTAGAACCAACATCCATGCCTCATTGGCTTGAGGCGATCGTCCATACGTTTATTTCCGGAAAAATGAATAGGACATTCGGCATATCCCCGACGACCATGCTGGCCAGACGACGCGAGTACCAAACGTGATGTACATTTCCCCGTATTTGTACGTATTTCGGCAGTTCGTAAACGAGTTGCCCAAAAAATATTGAGCAAGCCGCGCCACCGCTTGCGCCGTTATATTCACTTCGCCGGTTTGACCATGATCCACGTCCGCCAACTTACGAAGACTTACCAAGAGCTGCAGGCCGGAACTTTTACCGCACTCGACGGGATCAGCTTCGATGCCATGCCCGGCCAAATTTTTGGCTTATTGGGGCCTAACGGAGCCGGCAAAACGACGGCGCTGCGAATCATGAGTACGGTGCTTCGTCCGACCAGCGGCACGATCATTGTCAACGGATTTGAAGTCAGCGAAGCGCCCGACCAAGTCCGACATCAGATCGGATTCGTTTCCACCAACACTGCCATCTACGATCGAATGACGGCCTGGGAAATGGTTCAGTACTTTGGTCGCCTATATGGAATGGAAGAAGAGAACCTGCAGATCCGCATGGAAACCCTCTTCGACCGTTTTCAAATGAACGGGATTCGAAACATGCTCGGCAGCAAGATGTCGACCGGGATGAAGCAAAAAGTCTCTATCGTGCGAGCCATGATTCACAACCCGCCCGTCTTGATTTTCGACGAAGCCACTTCAGGGCTGGATATTTTGGTTGCCCGCGAAGTCTTACGAACGGTCGAGCAGCTTCGCGATCAAGGCAAGTGCTTGATCTTTTCTTCGCACATTATGACCGAGGTTCAAAGGCTGTGTGATCGTGTTGCCATTATGAATCGCGGGAAAATATTGGCTCAAGGTTCGATCAACGAGCTGGCTGAGCTCTATGAAGAGAATGATCTGGAAGAACTTTTCTATCAGATGATTGCAAAATCAGAAAAAGAATACCTCGCTTCAAACAATGCGACGGCGCTAGTCTAGCTGGCCACAAAGTAAAACGAAGAACACCATAAACGAAACGCGTTTCACCTTTCAAAAACGCAACCACAACAACGCGAAAGCCAACACGATGAAGTGGCGAAACGTCAAACTAATATTCACTCGCGAACTTCGCGACCAATTGCGCGACCGACGAACTCTGTTCACGGTTGCCGTGATGCCCATGATTTTGTACCCACTGATGGGTATGGCGATGCTGCAAGTCGGTCAATTCATGCGCGAATATCCTACGAAAGTTTGGCTGGTCGGTGCTGACAACCTTCCTTCTGATCCGGCGTTGCTGATTGATGGAAATGTCAATCCAGACTTTGTTTCCGAAAAAGAAAAAGGCCTACTCGACATTCGGCTGTCCGAAAGCGGCGATCAACAGTTTCATGAGTTGATTGAACAATTCCGTGAAACGTCGAAGTCGGAGAACGGCGCTGAGTTGGTCGATCAAATGATTCAACAAGAGATGAAGCGACGCGGCGTCGACGTGGCAGTCTTTTTTCCGACACGTGTCGACCAAAAAAGCTGGCCTAAGAAAGAGGCTGTAACCGAATCTGATCCAACTCGAGGCTCGCCACGAAAAGCGGCCGGTGTCTACGTGTTTACCAATTCGGCGAGTGACAAATCTCGCATCGGCGCCGAGCGATTTAACAAACTCCTTGCGCGCTGGAAATCTGCCTACGTTTCCAACGTTTTAGCGAAACACGATATTTCGTTGTCGATGGTTGAGGGCGTGCGCGTCACCAACGCCGACGTGGCTGACAAAAAAGGAAAACGCGCCGCAGTTTGGGCCAAGATCCTTCCATTCATCATCATGGTCTGGGCTTTGACCGGAGCGTTTTATCCGGCCATCGATCTGTGCGCGGGTGAGAAAGAACGAGGCACTTTTGAAACTTTGTTAAGCAGCCCAGCCGCTCGCTCTGAAATTGCGATTGGAAAATTGCTAACCGTCATGAGCTTTAGTACGGTCACCTCGTTACTCAATCTGCTGAGTATGGGGTTTACCGGTATGTTCGTGATCTCGAGGCTCGGTGGCACAATGGGATTGGCCAACGGAATGCCGGTTGGGTTCCCACCGATGGGAGGCTTTATCTGGCTGGTTTTGGCAATGCTGCCGATTTCAGCACTGTTTAGCGCGATCGCTTTGGCCGCGGCTGCGTTCGCCAGAAGCAGCAAAGAAGGCCAATACTATTTGATCCCGCTGATGATGATTTCCATGCCATTGATGATGGTTCCCATGCTGCCAGGCTCGCAATTGGATCTCGGCACTAGCCTAATTCCTGTCAGCGGATTGATGCTGCTTTTGCGTGGACTGATCGAAGGTCAAGTTTCTGAGTGCCTGCGCTACGTCGGCCCGGTTTGTATCGTGACGCTGGCCTGTTGCTGGTTCTCGGTTCGCTGGGTGATCTATCAGTTCAATTGCGAAACCGTTTTGTTCCGCGCGAGCGAACGCTTTAACATTGGCAATTACTTCAAACACGTCATTCGAGTCCGACACGAACTCCCATCGATTGGCAACGCTTTACTTTGCGGCCTGGTCATTTTGGTCGCCAAGTTCTTTATTGGGTTTGTTGCCACGATGCCAGAGTCCTTTTTTCAATTCACGCGTCAGACCGTCATCATCTTGGTTGCGACCATCGGTTTGCCTGCCATCATGATGGCGTTAGTTTTGACCAAGAACGCCAGGAAATCACTCCGCCTTCGTTGGTGCTCGCTGCCGGTCGCCTGCGCAGCCATTCTTGCGGCAGTCTTCCTCAACCCTTTGCTCACGTGGATCACTGCGTTGGTAATGCAGATCTATCCGCCCGGCGGAAACATGATGGCGTTGGAACAAACGGTCGCGACAATCATCGGCGATGCGCCAGGCCTGTGGGCGATTTTGTTAGTCTTTGCAGTGGCTCCGGCAATCATTGAAGAGCTGGCGTTTCGCGGCTTTATCTTGTCAGGCATGGAGTCGCTCCGCAACAAATGGCAGGCCATCATTTTGACAAGTATTTTGTTCGGTGTCGCGCACGGAATCATTCAACAGACAATGATCACGTTCGTCGTGGGAGTCGTGCTGGGAATCATCGCCGTCCAAACACGTTCATTGATTCCATGCGTTCTATTCCATGCAGTTCACAACAGCATGGCCGTTTTGCTGTCGAGCTTGAAAGCTCCGATCGTCGAATCGTCTCCGTTGCTAACGAGTGTTCTAGTTTCGAACGATGGCGTCAATTATCAGTACGGAATCATGCCGGGTATTTTGATGACCATGGTCGGAGTCGCAATGTTGGTATGGTTCATCAAGTTTCCGCAAGATCCAGAAGCTGAGAAATCTTCCACCCAAACAGTTCCGGCCAAGCCATCTCAGCCGGTGGTTTCTGGCTAAGTCATGTTGAAGGTTTTCGGATTTGACACGAAAATAGAGGCTTTCATTCAGGAAGCCCGTTCGTGTCTAACTCCCAGCAAACCTATCGCGCGGCTTGGGTCGTACCGATCGAGGGCGAACCGATTTGCGATGGAATCGTTTCAGTCGATCAGAACATCGTCACTGCCGTTGAGCCATTTCACACCGGCCGCGAATACGTGAACTTAATCGACATTGGCGACGTCGCGATTATCCCTGGGCTTATCAATGCCCACACGCATCTTGAATTCAGTCATTTGGCTAAACCGCTCGGCCAACCGGGAATGCGATTCACTGACTGGATTCGGTTGGTAATGAAAAGCCGCTACGATTCCAACGACGCCCACGTCAAACGAAACACTGTTCGAAGGGGCCTTCGCGAAAGTTGGCAATCAGGAACATGGATGTTAGGTGAAATTGCGACGGCCCCGATTGCAATCGAAGATTATTTTGGAGGCGAACAACTGAGCGCGAGCGAGCGATTGTGCGCTGGCGAAAACACCGAAATAGATCGGATCAGCAAAGTTGTCTTCCATGAACAGCTTGGTCGTTCGAGCGATCAATTTGATGAAAAGCGAGCGGCGGTTGCTTCGTTTACTGAGGCTGCCCAATCCATTAACGCTACCCAATCCAGCCCATCATCATTTCATGCCGGCATCAGTCCCCACGCGCCGTATTCAGTTCACCCGCAACTGCTCAAGCGGCTGTGCGACACGGCAAACGAAGGTAACGCGGCTTTACCTGTCGCGATGCACATTGCCGAAACAAAGGCAGAACGGGAACTACTTGATTCCCAGTCGGGCGAGTTTGTTTCAATGCTCAAGGATTTTGGAGTCTGGAATGAATCCACGTTCCAACCACCCACGTCGATTCTGGACATATTGAAAACGTTGGCAAAGGTACAACGATCCCTAATCATTCATGGCAACTATTTAAACGAGGAGGAAATTGATTTTATTGCTCAGCATTCTGAGAAAATGTCTGTCGTCTATTGCCCACGGACTCATTCTTATTTTGGCCACGAAAAACATCCACTCGATCGATTGATTGATGCAGGAATCAACGTTGCGATTGGAACGGACTCTCGCGCTTCCAATCCAGACTTAAACTTACTTGCGGAACTCAAGTGTATTGCTGAATCGTTCCCACAATTTTCCACAACAGAAATTCTGAAGATGGGAACCTTGAACGGAGCCCAGGCACTTGGAGTTGAATCAACATTCGGAACGATCCAAGTCGGCAGAATCGCAGCATTGACGACGATAAAACTTGATTCCAACCAGCGAGGTACAGAACCGGAGTCCAAGCATGGCCGATTACGCCAAACGCTTGACTGGCTATTGGCTCCATCGACGACGTCTCAACCTCTTGTCTCGGTATAAGCGAGCTTAAACGGACAAGACCCTTCGGCCGTATTGGCGCGCTACGCACGCTCTCGTTCTTCGATTGAAAAGTCATCCGGGTTGCGGCGTGCCACGATTGCGGCCCGCTTGTTTCCAACCCTCGTCAAAAACAAAGTCGCTCGATTGGGGCCTTTGAGCTTCATGCGTTTAAATTTGTTGTACACGACATTTTCGATTCCGCGTTTTTTGACTTCGACTTCACCGACGTCGTACTTTCGGAAGAAACTTACTGCCGTCCGCAAATCCATTCTGAGAAGCTCGACGACTTCAAACCGAGTCAAAAGAGGATTGGAAACCCGATGATGACCAGTGAGATAGGCAATCCCCGGCGAAAAACGCCCGATCGAATACTTGGATGCTAAAGCATCGGTCAGCCCAGCTGCGAGAACGGTTGGGTGGGGCTCGTAGACGTACTCACGAATCTTCTTTTGCACTTCAATCGTTTGATCGACGTCGATTTCCGGAACTGAGACTTGATGAACGCTACCATCCGAACCGACACAAGTCGCCGTTCGATTTCCAGGACGATTGGCAACGGCACCACGCCAAAGCACCTGTTGCTTACACTCACGACGATCACCAATCCACTCTCTCTCCACCGAATCAGTTTGCGTTTGAGTCAACGTCGTGGCGGGAGCAACTTTGATCGCCAGACTTTGAGCGCTTTTGACCTTTTCGAAAATGTCGTCCAAAGTTGGGCTGAAGCGATCACCTTTGATTGTCCGTTCCGTCATCCGACGATCCGGATCACAATGAATCCCTCCGTAGGACTTGAGGCGATAATCAGAAAACGTTTTCAATCGAATTCCGACCTTGTGTTCTGGCGCACTGGCGGCAGCCAGCTTCGAATTGTATTTGGCGAATAAACAGGTCAAGGAATCAGAATCGACGCCGACCGTTTTGGTGGCTCCGGGGCGATGAATCAAGGAAACAAGATCACCACCAATCCCACAGCAAATATCAGCGACTCGGTCGACACCGCTGAATCGCCTGGCCTTATAGTTCGCCAAGTCTTCACCGGACGATTGTTCAAGCCCTCGGCGGGTGAAAAACATCCGGTCAGCATTCTCAAACTTGACGCGGCCTCGAATTCTCAATTGGGCCTGCTCCATCACCAAGGCCGCTCGGGTGATGGTTGTTTTGGATCTTAGATTCTTGGCAATCCGGACAGCGTTGACTCGTTCCAGAAACGCGTCTTGCGTCTGTTCCAAAATTTCTGTGGCTTTCTTTGAAAGCAGCCAAAGAAAATCGTCGCGTGTCGATTGATCCATGCGTCGATAATAATTCAATTCATGCCCAACTTCTATCCTTTCCAATGCCAGTGAATCGTTTTTTGGCAGATACGCTGACTTTGAACGGATGAGATTGGGCGTTCGAATAAAGGTTACAACTGTTCAATGTCAATATTCTTGGCCGAATTCGGAATCGTCTTTCCGACTGTTTTTCACATGATTGATTTTCTTTAATACCCAACCGAACTGGGGAAAAAATGTTAGACTGAGAATCACATGAACTCCTTCAATCCGTATGGATTCATGCCTTTCCATTCTTGCCCCGCCAGTAGAGCGACCATTTCAAAACGCATTCTCCTTCTTCCGTTCCATGTTCGATTCAGTTCCATGCTAGACCCGTTTCAAGAAATGATTTTGTATCTGCGACTTGCCCAGGCCTTTAAAAGCCGATTGCAAATGTCGGATCGCGATCGCGCTTTGGTTCTGGCCGGCACTTGCGCTCACGTGATGCAAATGCCTGCTGTGGCTGAATTTTGCCGCCAACTGGTGCTGAAAAACAATCAAGGGCACATGCTGCGAAAGTACGACTCGTTCGCTCACGCTGTCGAAGATCCTGATTTTGGAGTCTTCCTGAAGCAAGTCCGTCGAAAGCTTTCTCCTGAGGCAGGGGAAGCCCAACTCATTGAGCTGGGATACGAGTGTGATGTCCTTCGTTCCGATTATTCAACTGACGAAGAGTATACGGCTGCTGTGATGGGTGTTGACGCGCATTGGCTAAAAGAACACTTCGGAGCCTCCCCGGAATAGCCCAGACGTCGGATTTTGACGGACGAATTTGTCAACAGTATCGCTTGGTTGTGTTTCGCCAGTGCGCCCACATCTTCAGGTAATTCCTGCTTCCGATTTGAATTTCCGATCCTCACTTAAAACACCCGAAACTCAATACATCTAGATTTGTATTGAGAATCCGATGTTCACACGCTCCATCCTCGTACCTTCGCTTTTGGTCTGCGCGATCTGTGCGCCTATTCTATTGACGCACAAGAACATTGGCACGTCTGTCGCGACGAGCGTGCCTGTTGCCGGAGAACTGTCCAATTTTCAAAACGGCTATCCGCAAACTTCCAACTTCAATCAAGCTGACTTAGCGATTGCCGCTACTTCCAACACTCGTTCACGAAACCTCTCCGTCAATTCTCAAAATGCACCACGCGGTGGTTTCGGCGCAACGCCTTCAAATATCAGCACCCCCACTAGTGCCAGCTCCTACCGCCAGCCAACAAATCCCGCAGAGCGGAAAGTTCCGTTTGGATTAGTTTCTCAATCGCAGCCAGCTTCCAATTATTTGGCGGCAACATCAGGTAACTTTTCTGGTTCAAGAAATGTACCAGGTCATTTGGTGGGCTCTGATTTGGTGGGCTCTGGAGTCCCAATTGGGATTGATCTCTCAGTTCCGCCGACAGGAATCAGCACCATGATCCCGGGGGGTTCAATGACACCGGACATGGGGTCGGCCGAAACGTTTGTCTTCCCAGGAAATGAATTCGGCCCGGATCTTTCTGCCCCTCCGATGCAATTCATGCCTGTTACTAATCTGGGTGAAATATTCCGATTCGACGCCGCATCTGGCTGGGTCAAGCAACGCGGGAAAAGAGTGTCGACGGCCCCAGGCGAAGTTGGGCTTCATGGCCTTCGCGTAGCTTTGGTAACCGGCACAAACTCTTGGGATCTCCACGGCTCCCTGACTTACTATTTTGATTCCAGTCAGCGTTGCCAACGTATCACGTTTCGCGGCTGGACCGGGGACGCGTCGAAGTTACTCGAAGTTTTGACGCGCAATTTCGAATTCAAACCACAACCGTCTCACTTGGCCGGATTCTATGCCGCCAGCCGAAAGCGTGTTCCGACCGGTGCATTACTGATGAAGCATCCAGCCGTCATTTACCGGGACAATCCCGTCCAGCAACTGGCAATTGTTTTGGAAATCAACAATGCCAACAGTTCTTTCGTGCTAAGTCATGATTTCCATTCTTTGATCGAAGGCTCGGTCACCAATTGAGCGCCCTTTTGCGGAGACGAGTTCAGCCGCCTAAAATCAGCGCCGCCAGATGCTTCACGTTTTTCTCACCGAATTAACACCCTCAACAAACACTGCCGACAAAAACTTGCGTTTTGTTCAGCTTACCCAACACTACGCGTCGACGGCCAAATTTTGTTGCTTTAATCAGTTGATGCTTGAGTAATTTGACCGCTTCGAATTCGTCAAGTAGCCATCGCAATATTTTTTTGTGGCCATTCAGATTTGCCCAGCCAGTCGGCTTTGACACACTACATTTTGTATGACGACGGCGTTTCGATTGGCATGAAATTGTTCAACAATTTATCCACGAAAGTAGACGTGCGAAAACTAGAAAAGAGACGACAATTTTTCCATGAAAATTGAAAGCGAGGCGCTCAAAATCACTAATTGATGAAAACTTCACAGAAACGCCATTTGCAGGTTTGACAGTAATGCTAGCAATCTTAGAATCGCTGATCCCGCGAAGCTCGTTGCGGATTCGCAAGACGCGAATTCAAAAACTAACGGTTCCATTTTTTGCGATGCTAAAGATTGATACGGTATTTTGCTAATGAAAATTAGCGTGCCGTCGTCGACCAAAACATTGCGAAAAATTGACCCCGGTAAACTGTCAGGACGCAAAGTTGTCGACTCAGGATTCCAGTTCAATAATCGGACATGATGCCGATCGATCGCCAAGCCAGAATTTGGCAGCGACGGGAACGGAAACCGAGCCGACTACAACCGAACGCTCCACAACTGTCCAGAGAGCAATCGTAGATCAATTAACCGTTCGCATCGGTGCCGATCGCTTTGAACTATGGTTCAGTAACAAGAACAGCATTTGTTTTGATTCGCATTCTGACAATGGGGCTTTAAGTGGCAGCATTCGAATTTCTGCGGAAAGCTCATTCGCCCTGCAACGTATCCAACACACGTTTGGTTTGGATTTACGCAAAGTCGTCGACCGAGTTTGCGGGCCACAAGTCGGTATCGCTTACTCCGTTGCTAGTTCTGAAGAATCAGAACCTTCACGTTCGGGCAAAAAGCAAAACGTAAAGACAGACGCGCAATCGGACGTCGCCGATTCACACGCTGAATCTTCGAACGAGGAGTCTTCGCTTCACATTCAACAAACATTGCCAATCAATCAGATTGGTTCGCCTAACCAGCATCGGCAATCACCTGATCGATCGACAAATTCTCATCGGCGAAAATTTCGCAGCTTGAATTCATTCTCTTTTGGTGAAGAGAATCGACTTGCCGAAGCCAGCGTTCAACAGCTTTTTCAGCAGCCTGGCCAATTCTCACCGTTTTTCGTATTTGGACCATCGGGTAGCGGGAAGAGCCATCTTGTTGAAGCAGTAGTCAATGATTTTCGCCGCCGGTTGAAATTGAAGCGATGTGTTTTTCTGACTGCCGAGCAATTTACCAGCCTATTTGTTAATTCACTACGAGGCGGTTCTGGCCTGCCGATGTTTCGACGAAAATATCGCGACCTCGACTTGCTCGCGATTGACGATGTCCAATTCCTCGCTGGCAAACGGGCAACGCTCAACGAATTCCAATACACCATCGACAATCTGACTCGGATCGGAAAACAAGTCGTTGTTTCTTCGGATCGACCTCCGCTGGAGCTTGGTGCACTGGGCGGCGATTTGTGTGCTCGGCTGACGGCCGGATTGACTTGTCCATTGCGTTATCCCGGCTTCGATAGCCGCATGAAAATCGTCCGGCAGATGTGCGTGGAGCGGAACCTCACCTTTTCAACATCCGTGCTCGAGCTAATTTGTGAGCGGATGACTCGCGACGTACGGCGACTTTCGGGAGCAGTTAACCGGTTGCACGCAATTGCATCTGCGACTGGGCTGAAAATCACCCGTGAAATTGCTCAGACAGAGCTATGCGATCTGTTCTCCGTAGGAAGCGGCAACAGCACGACGATGGTGAGCATCGAGCAAGCTGTTTGTGAGTTTTGCGGAATCAAACCGAGTGAACTCAAATCCTCAAGCCGCCGAAAACAAATCAGCACGGCTCGCATGTTGGCAATGTACCTTTCACGCGAATACACAGCGTCGGCGTTCTCTGAGATCGGTGATTATTTCGGCGGTCGCAGCCACTCAACCGTCATTGCCGCTCAGCGAAAAGTTTCGGGTTGGATCGAATCCAACAAAGGTGTCGCGCTTTCGAATTCGACTTATCCAGCCAAAGAAGTGATCAGCCGCATCGAATCTAACTTGCGAATTGGCTAACGTTTGGCGTTCATCCTACGCTGAATCATTCCTGCGAAATCGCAATCATTCGAATTCATTCACGGTAAGAGTGGCAGCTAAATCGTTCCAATCGTGCTAGCCCCCGGCTGGATTTCTGTTCTTGACGTTCCGGCTCTTTCTCGGCAACATCCGGCTCCTTCCTTTGTCGAATTCATCTAAGACGCGTTCCTTCTTACGCTAAGTCTAATTCGAGCAATTCCGCATCGACGTAGAATTCCGGTATGAAACCCTTTTTCAAAGCAGTCAAGCACTCCCTCCGTTATCGCTGGTCGATAATTGGTGCGCTAACCTGTTCACTGTTGATTGCGGTGATCTGGAGTGCGAGTATAACGACGGTTTTCCCGATCGTAAAAATCGTACTCGAGGGCGAGACGGCTGAATCTTGGATTGAACACGAGATCGAAAATGGACAAGCTAATTTAGCGACCGTCCAATCGGACATCGCAGACCTTCAAGCCGAATTACCCAACGCGCCTAATCAGCAAGCGAACACGCTCAAAAACAAAATCGATCTGATGCAAGATCGGATCGCCGCGGAAAAGAAGTCGATCGAGTGGTATGAAAAAGCTGAACCGTTCCTTAAGAAGTACGCACCCAAAACGGCCTTCTCAACTCTCGTGCTGGCGTTGTTTTGGCTGCTGGGAGTGACCGTTGCCAAAGGCGTGCTGCTGGTAATCAGTGCGATCCTTGATGCGCGGGTTGCCAATCGAACGGTCATGGATCTTCGCCGAATTTATTACCGAAAAGCCCTCGAGCTTGACCAACGCCGGATCGACATGATCGGCACTTCGAACATGATGACTCATCTGTCGCACAACATGATGATGATCAGTTGCGGGCTGCGAGTCTTTTATGGCAAATGCATCCGCGAGCCACTCAAGATGATTGCTTGCCTGGCGGTTGCTGCCTGGATTTCTCCACCGCTGTTGTTGATCTCGCTGATTGTGGTTCCAGCCGGCGGATTCTTGATCCATTCTGTTTCGAAGCGAATGAAACGCTCGACTCAATCCGAAATGGCGGGAATGTCAGATGTGTTTCAGACGCTGATTGAAACGTTTAAGGCAGTCAAAACAGTTCGCATTTTCAATCGAGAGCGTACTGAGCGAAGACGTTTCAAGAAAAATGCGAACGCACTTTACACGATGACGGTTCGCATTGCGCTTTATGACTCGTTGCTGCGTCCAATCACTGAAGTGTTAAGTATCATTTCAATTTCGCTGTCAATGTTGGTCGGTGCTTACCTGGTACTCAACCAAGAGACCGCAATCTTCGGAATCCAAATCAGCCCAACGCCGATCAAACCAGCAATGCTGTTGTTGTTTTATTCGATGCTGGCCGGCGCAGCGGATCCCGCTCGCAAAATGAGCGAAATCGTCAATGCGATCGTTCGCGGTGGAACGGCTTGTGACAACCTTTTTCGAACCTTCGGTGTGGCTCCCTTGGTCGCGGCTCCGGAAAACCCGCTTCCTGTTCCTCAACACTGCGAGAGTGTTGAGTTTGACAATATCATCTTTACTTATTTGCCACGGCAGCCGGTCATTCGAAAACTGAACCTGCACGTTCCATATCGTCAGACGCTGGCGATCGTTGGCGGAAATGGCTCTGGAAAATCTACGCTCATGAACTTGTTGGCTCGATTTTACGATCCGCATGTCGGAAGCGTATTGATCGATGGCCAAGACATTCGACAGATGAATCCAAAGAAAGTTCGGCAACAGATAGCATGGGTCACGCAGGATTCCGTGCTTTTCAAAGGCACGCTGTGGGAGAACATTGCTTACGGTGCCCATTCACCGGATGACAATGATGTGATGGAAGCCATCAAAATGGCGCGCATCGACGACTTCGTTGACAATCTCGACAATGGCTACGAAACCGAAGTCGGCGATGATGGGAAGAAGTTATCAGCGGGACAACGCCAGCGAGTCTCTCTTGCTCGAGCAATTCTTGCCAATCCGCGTATCCTAATTTTGGATGAAGCGACCAGCCAAATTGATGGCCACTCCGAAAGCTTGATCCATGATTCGATGCATGAGTTCATCAAGGAACGGACGACTTTTATCATCACACATCGACCATCTTCTTTGAAGCTGGCGGATCGAGTCATCGTGATGGAACTTGGACGAATCGTTCACGACAGCTCAGTTGTCGAAGCTCGCGAGCGTTCAACCGACTTCCAAAACCTGTTCGCGAAATCAGCTTAGGCAGTTGTGGCAAGGCTTCTTGTTCGAAGTACTTTTGACCGGGAAGGGGCCTTTCCGAGCCTTTCCGAGCCTTTCCGGGCCTCTGATCCCGACTCTCCCACTGGAGATTGTCATTTCTCGTCGCGCGTTTTCACTTCGAATTTACATCGCCGAACCGTTATTCAATCTACGTTTGTGCAACTCAACAATCGTACGTCGATCGACAGTGACTGAATCAACTGCTGAATGCTGAGCTGAAGCCAAGCGACTAAACCGTCCAACAACCGCTAGCGGTTTGGCCGATGGTCTTTTCACGATTTTCGAGTGCTGGTAATCTCCCACCCCGTCACCGACCTAGAGATTCGCTGCGAAATTCATCTATTCAGACCTGCCAATTCGCGAATCTTCACTGCCAGGATAAACCATGCGACTATTTGGAAGATCTAGAAAGCATCAACAGACGACGTCCGCACGCCGTCGGGTGCTGTTCGTGTCTCACGAAGCGACTCGGACAGGTGCTCCCAAAATCATCTTGAACATCCTCAAGCACTTTCAGCAAAACTGTGATATCCAGTGTGAATCTGTGCTGCACACCGGAGGTCATTTGGCTGAAGAATTCGCCGAACACTCCATCGTCGACTGCTTAAACGTTCCAAAATCCAGAAACGACGATTTAAAAAAACGAATTCACCGAGTCGTCCACCGGGAGAAACATAATCCTCCGGTTCTGGCGATTTGCAACAGCATGGAATCGCGATTCATCGCCAACGAGCTTGCTTCCCATGGCGTTCCAATCATTTCCTTGATTCACGAATTGCCCTCATCGTACACCGAAGAAGATTACGAAAGCGTTTACGAATTGGCAGGCAAAATTGTCTTCCCAGTTCACGCGGTTCGCGATGCGGCCGACGGAAAAAAACCAATCCCAGCGGGCAAGTCGGTTGTGCTTTCTCAGGGCCTGTTGGAACCGGACTTTGGTAAAACGATCGAGCCCAAACAAGCCCGCGCCCAAATCCGGCGTGAACTAGGTTTGCCGAATGACGCCTTCATCGTGCTTGGATGCGGAACTCTTGATCTACGCAAAGGCATCGACCACTACGCTGCGGTCGCACGCAAAGTCGTCGCAACCAACAAATCGAAAACACCCATCCACTTCGTCTGGGTCGGGGAAGGGCACCGCTGGCCACACTCGCCTTACCACTATGTCAAACTAGATGTCGATAAATCGGTGGCCAAGAACCATGTCCACTTCATCGGTGAGCGAGCTTGCGTAGAACCATATTTTGCCGGCTCCGACGTTTTCCTGATGTCGTCGCGTGTTGATCCATTCCCATGTGTGATCCATGAAGCGATGGCGACTGGGCTTCCCATTATCGCCTTCGACAACGCCGGTGGCGCACCAGAAGCAATTGACAACGGTGCCGGTTTCGTTGTGCCCTACGCTGACTACGATCAGTCGGCCAGTATTATCAATTTGCTCTCGGGTCAACCAGAAGTCGCCAACGGAATGCGAGAACGCTCACTTGAACGCGTTCATACACGTTATCGTTTCGAAGACTATGGCGAGAAGCTTATCGATTTAAGCGAAGAGCTGATCGAGCAACGGATTCGATCGACCAAAATCCTGACACGCCCGCGCCTTGCTGCTTAATTCTGGGCAAAGCTTCAAGACGATTTTGCTTCAAAACGAATTGATCAAATCCACTTTGAATAGCCAAGTAATCAAAGCAATTCGTCATAAACGCCAGCAACGCCTCGAGCCATGCTAACGTCGGACAACTCCGAGCGCTGCCGCTCAACACTGCTTTGACTCATCGCCAGCCACTTTTCATGATCGCCAATCAGGCTTTCTAATCGGTCGGCCAAGTCCTCTGGATTCGATGGTTCAAAAATCAATCCATCGACGCCATCACGGACGGCTTCTGGAATTCCTTCGACGCGGCTGGCAACGACGGGAATGGCATTCGCCATTGCTTCCAGCACGACCATTGGTAGGCCTTCACCATAGAGACTGGGCAACACAAACAAATCCATTTTACGAAGCTGTTCGTTAACGTTGGTTTGGAATCCAGTCCAATCGATCATGTCGCCAATCCCGAGCGATTCGACGCGCTGCATGATCTCAGCTTCGTACGGTTCGGTTTCGAATGGACCGACAGCTCTCAGTTTAACAGGCACCATTCGCTTCTTCAGGATGGCAATCGCGTCCAGCAGAACTTCAGTTCCTTTACGTGGACGAAACAAAGCCATTGTCCCGAGTGTCCATGGTGCCGAAGGCAACTCGCGCGCCGGTAGATTGTTGATAGCGGAGACGCCGTTGGAAACGACTCGAATCTTTTCGGAATCGTGGCCTAGTTCTTTCATGTATCCGGCGAGGCTGTTCGAAACACAGATCATGCGATCGACACCACGCAAACTCCAGCTTTCGAGCCAAGTATTAACTTTGTTTGCGAATCCACGCTCAGAATCGCGACCGACGGGACTGTGCACGTGATAGACCAGTTTGCATTTGAGTTTGCGAGCCGCCAAGCGACCGATCAAAAGCGTCCGCGGTGTATGAGCATGCAAAACTGAATAGCCAGATTCGCGAAAGACTTTGACGACTTTTGATACGCAACGCAGATCGAATTTCGAACTCATCGACGTTTCGAACAATTCGCTGTCGACCGAGTGACGGACTTTGGGAAACTTAACGGGCTTCACACAGGCAAATCCGACCTCATAACCAAATTCTGGCAACGCCATCGCGAGTAAGTCTTGTACTCGCTCAGCACCAGAAAAGTGCTCACCATTAATCAAGTGAAGGATCTTGGCGGTTTTTGCTGGCGCGCTGGCTTGATCTGACTTGCTGAGGTCGGTTGCTCGTACAATCACGGGAAAGCTCGAATAAAACTGCAGTTTCAAAGGGAACGTTTTTCAAGCATACGTTTCCAAAAGCCCAAGATTTGTTTCAGGTTTGTGATGGCCGGAAATCACATACCTTCAATCGAAATCTAATCCGAATTATCCACACGACCGCTATCGCTGTTGCCCAAACGCACGCAACGGTTGTTCACGCGTCGTCTACACAATCCAATCCATTTCAACGACGCCCCATTGTCCGCGGTTTTCATCAACAGCGACGATCAATTTTGAGATGTCGTCGCCGAATTTTGATCGGCATTTCTTGATCAGTTCTTCGCCGATGTACTGAGCCATCAATTCGGCTGTTGTGTTCGCGATCGGTAGCAAAACGCAATCCTCAGCCGGAAAAACCCAACGCTTCGACTCAAACCTTGCCGTGACTTCATTGTCTTCGGTGACAACCTTGATCATCGGATGCTTCGTTGGCAGCAAGACATGATGATCAAGCGAACCGGCGATCTCGACTAGCGCATCGCGCAGCGCAATAAAATCGACGACGTATCCGTTTTCATCCAACGGGCCAATCACCTCGCACTTGACTCGGTAATTATGACCGTGGATCGCCTCACAAACATTGCCATTGAAAGTAATGAAATGGGCTGAGCTGAAGACCAAATTGTCTTTCTCGAGGTTGACGCGAAACGTCGGTGTCGATTTTTGTGACTCTTTCTCATTCGCCATGCTATTGGTTCCGCTGTTGGCTTGATTCAAAAATTGGCTTTAGATATGCGGCTTTAAAAATGTGGCGTTAGAAATCTGGTTAATGGATTGTCGGAGATCAGGTTGTTTGAGAACGAAACTAACTTAATGAATTTTGATACGGTTATTGTTGATCCCTACAAACAGGCTTGCCGCGACGATGTCGGCAGTCGTTCCAGGATTCCGCCTGTGCCCGTCCGATCTTAACCAAAAATCCAAATCGGCTACGGAGTTCCAATATTTTTCGGGAGCCTCATCGCCACCAACATCGAGAAACTCGATCGCTTGGGTCGCCATCATTTGCGATTGACTGGCGAGTTTGGCTCCGCATTTTCTTGCAATCAAACTATCAGGAAACATCGACATCAAAGATACATGGGCGAAAACGATCGCTTGACTGAGCGTCGAAAATTTCTCAACACCAGTTTCAAGTAACGGCAATCCCTGTTCGAAGACCTGCTCGAAACCGTTGACGTACTGTTTGGCAACCAAGTCTCGATCTTTCGCCAATTCCATGGCGGTCATCAGATTTATCGGAGTTTCAGCAGTATCAGCAACATCCATGTCTTCGACTTTTCCAATGCCACCGGGTTTGGCCAACCGGATCGCTTCGAAGACTTCCGTGGCATCGGCAGAATCCAGATTTTTCAATACTGCCTCAACGTGATCGGGCGTGATTGCTTCTTCGCGACTGATTTGCCGAGATTTGGCCAAAGGGACGATCAACAAAATCATCCCCAAGTTTGTATTGGAGCCGACGAGTCGCTGCGTCCGTTCTACTGCAACCCGAATCGTCTCACCTGTGCGAGCATCTGCCAACTCGTCGATGGCTTGGCCCAGAACGATTGCGCTGGCGACAAAATCCTCGAACGTGACGTCTTCGAAATCTGCACCGCGATGGACATTGCCTGGCTTCGGAGCCGTCACTTCCAGCAAACATGCGAGTTCTGCGATTCGTCCTAAAGAAAAGTCGGTAGCATTCACGATGCGTGCTGCTTCAAAAATTCGTTAACACGCTGATCGACTAATTCGTCAGCGTCTTCAACAACGTAGTGGCCGGCGTCGGCGACTTCGTGAACCGTGGCGTTGGGCCAATGCGATTTCAGGCGATAAAGACATTCCGGCCGAAAACACCAGTCCTTCATTCCCCACATTAGCATGATCGGCCAGTCAGCCACGTCTTTGAGGCCTGCTTCGATGCTCTCTAACTCACTCCAAGTTCGATGGCTTGGGCTGAGCGGAATGTCTTTGACAAAATTGTAGATGGCCACTCGGTTGTTCCAGTTGTCGTAAGGAAACAACAGACCTTCGGCAACGTTTTTCGGAAGACCGCCCGCTCGTTCGGTCGCCATCTTGATCGCGGCTCGCGCAAACATATTAAAACCTTGCACACCGATCTTTCCAATGATTGGCCAGCGGCAAACTCGAATTCGAAATGGAATGTACGGCGGTGGGAATGCGGCTGTATTGAAGAGGATGATCTTTTTGAACCTCTCGCGGCGAGCCAGCAACGCGCCCATTCCGATTGCACCGCCCCAGTCATGGGCCATCAGAGTCACGTTTTGAAGATCAAGTGAATCGACCAACTCACAAACGTTGTCGATGTGGCTTCGAAGGCAATAATCGTAATCTGCCGGCTTGTCGCTCAACCCGCATCCCAAGTTATCGAGTGCGATGACCCGATGGTTTTGACTGAGGCTGCCAATCAAGCGGCGATAATAATATGACCAAGTAGGATTTCCATGCACCATCAAAATCGGATCACCGGCGGCATTCGACGCAGCAGAGTTTCGCTCGTCAACATAATGCAGCTTGTGTTCGCCTACTGTCAGAAAATGTGACTTGAACGGGTACTCACATCGCCACGCTTCGGTGGAAGTTGAAGGATCAGAAGTTGCGGGCATGAACACTAAGCAGTTGGGAAAAACGAGAACTAGTTGAATCCAAACATCGTCAAGACTGTGGGCTTGATCACTCCACCAGTTTAGCGAATTGCAAAGATTTAAGGAGGCGGCTAAATGATTCCGAAATGGCACAGATGAAATTAAAAATGGGCCACCCCAACACTTCGGAATCGCCCCAACATTTTCGCAATTTGAGCTCTCAATTCTTGATTCGATTTCCGGCAGCAACGTTTTTCTGGCAGGAGGAAGCACAAAATCGGGATTGCCCCAAACGCCGTTTTTCCGTTATCAATTCTTCATATTCCACGAAACAAACGGATTTCTGATGCGCCTCATTCAAATCGTCAATGAATTGGAGTTCCTGCCAATCGAATCATTGAGCCACGAATGCCAAACCAAAATCCTGGCAATTCGAAATCAGGCAGATGTCCGAAACAACATGTATACGACGCATGAAATTTCTGATGCAGAACACCATCAGTGGCTGAAGCGGATTGCCCACGACGACACCAATCGCACTTTCGCTATCAAATTGAAAACACCTGAATCCGCCGGCCCAATCGGTTGCGTGGCGTTAAACTCGATCGACTTGAAACATCGCCGAGCTGAATGGTCTTTTTACGTCAGCGAAGATCAACAAGGGAAAGGCGTCGGCTGTGCGGTCGAATTTAAATTCTTGGATTACGTATTTTCCGAAACAGAAATCAAAAAGCTGAATTGCGAAGTCCTGGGTTTCAATCAAGAAGTCATCGAATTGCATAAACGTTTTGGGTTTGTCGAAGAAGGCATCCGCCGAAACCATATTCTCCGAGACGGTCAAACTCACGACGCACACTTGATGGGAATCACTGATTGTGAGTGGGCTGTACAACGCCAAGAACTTACCAAACGCCTCTTCCGCGAACGTACTCTCTCACCAACGAGAAGTGCGACAAGTGCACGACAACAAGATCACGCGACGGTGAACTGAGAATCAACATGAATTTGGCAATCATCCCAGCACGCGGAGGAAGCAAGAGAATCCTGCGTAAAAACACACGCAAGTTTTGCGGCCAACCAATCATTGGATACTCGATTCAAAAAGCCATCGAGTCGCAGTTGTTCGATCGAATTATCGTTTCGACCGACTGCGAGCAAATCGCCGACGTTGCTCGGCAATTCGGCAGCGAGGTTCCGTTTATACGACCGGCGGAACTAGCCAACGATCACGCCGGGACAATGGATGTGGTTCGCCATGCCATCGATTTTGGCCAAAAAAACTGGGGCCAGATCGACAACGTTTGCTGCATTTACGCGACTGCACCGCTGATGTCGATCAATGACCTCAAGACCGGCAGATCGCTCTTGGAGGATGATGCCAATTTGGAATTTGCTTTCTCGGTAACGACGTTCGCCTCGCCGATTTTTCGAGCACTTCAAATTAAAGCAGGGCAGACGCAAATGTTCTGGCCTGAGTATCTCAACACGCGGTCGCAGGACTTGGAAGAAGCCTATCACGATGCGGCTCAATTTTACTGGGGACGCAGCGAGGCTTTTCAAAAACACAATCACCTTTACACGGCTCGCTCAGCCCCTGTTGTGCTGCCGCGTTTTCGCGTCGTCGACATCGACACGCCGGAAGATTGGGTGCAAGCTGAGATGCTTTACGATGCTCTGAGACAGGCGGAAGCTCTCAAGCATGTATCCGATTCGCCGACTCGAATAAGGCGAGCCGGATAGAGTCGTATCGGTTTTCGAGTAAACACTCTTCGCAATAAACCCTCTCCGGGCCTAAGAGCCCGACTCTCCCAGAGGGAGAGTGTCTTACAGCCAATGAGATACTGCGCCCGGTTTCGAACTGCAACTTACTTCGTCAGCAAATACTTATTGTCGTTTGGATTGTTGCCGCGAAAAACAAATGACAACCAACGGTAAACCGCGACGCCCACAACATTGCGGTCTGCCCAGCTTGCAGAATCCGGGAAACTCGAAAGGTAAGGCCAGTCCTCGGGGCGATGTCCTTCGGGCCAATAAAGTACATTTTCAGCCAGCTTTTGCAATGAATTGACAGTGAAGTTGCTGTAGTCACCAACAACGCCGCCCGTGTCCTCCATCGCGTAGATTCCGTGAGTCGACATCGATGGAAAAAGGACTTCAAACGATGTCATCTGATGCTCAACAATATGGCTGCCATCATCAATGACGACATCAAGTCCGCCACCAATGTCATTTAGAAAACCCTTCAAGAATTTTCGGTCGCCTTGGTCGCCGATGTAGACGTGACGTCGGTCGCCTTCAAATTTCTTGCAGTTGGGATCGATATCAAGACCGTAAATTTCAGCATTGGGAAAGAACGCTTCCCACATCTTCATCGAGTAGTCATTCTGCAGGCCAATCTCGCAGACCTTCTTAACGTGCATCCGAATATCGCGAAAATGCATCCAGTAGTACGGCAAATAGTTGTGGGCTCGTTTGGACGGCATGTACTTTCGCCCAAGCTCTTCCAGAGCATTGTCGGGATCAACGAAGAATGGATAGGGGCTGGGCTCAGATTTTTGTTCCGCCGCCGGGAAGTTGAACTTGCGATGTGTAGGCGGATCAACGGGCTTGCCGCGAAACAGCTTTTTAGGTGACAGGTTTTTTAGGATACGTTGAGCCGTGATCGGTTTGGAGGTAGTTGCCATCGAAGAAACTCCTTTGCTTCGTTGAAAATGTTCGGTCGCAGATCGCTCCGACCGAATTGACTTAGTTTGATTTCAATTGATTGATCAGGCAGCTTTCGAGCCATCAGAAAGTTGGGTGGCGGAAAATGTTTGCCTGGAAAAATCCAACAGTCTGCTAATCAGTGATTTTTTGATCGGGAGGACTGGGGCAGGGCTGGGTTGGAAAACGATTTCTCGAACGAAACGATCCGCTTCGATATCGCGGGCGATTTTAGCGGGATGTCGATTTACCTCGATCGGGTGGACGGCACGGTTGGCCATCGGACTGTCAGGATCGAATGTGTGGGTAGCGGCGTCCCCAAACCCAATGTTGGTGACGAGATTTCTCTCAGGAAGAATCGTCAATCCATCATGGGCCCAATTGGCAAACGTCCAACTGTAGTCCCAGGTATTGATGTTGCCGGCGTGCTGATTGATAAAGATGTTTCGCCAGTATTCACGCTCCTCGTCGTCCTCGGTAAAGCGTTGCAAAACCTGTTTCTGTACTTGTGCCGAGTCCCAAAGGTTCATGTCTAATTCGTAATGTTGCCATGCCCGACGCCAACTGGCCCAGCCCCAGATCAATGGGTATTTGGAAAAACGATAACTCGCCTCCAACTGACCGGTCTCGTAAGTATTCCCGCTGACGGTCATCACACGTTCGTCGTTTTCATAGCGATCGAGCAGAATGCGACAATATTCGAAAAACGAATCGTGTGGCAAGCAATCGTCTTCGAGGATGATCAGTTTTTCGTATTGATCGAATCCCCATGTGATCGCCTTCGCCATTTGGACACGGCAGCCAAGATTTTGAGCGCCAAATCTGGCTTGCACAACACAGTCCCAATCGACTTGTTCAACAATCCGCCGCGTCTGCTGCACCAATTGATGATCGGAAGGCCGATCCGAACGCGGACCGTCACCTGCGATGAGTAGGTGCGATGGTTTCTGCCGAGCAATCACATCAAAGACTTTTGACGTCAATTCTGGGCGATTGAAAACGCACAATAATATTGGGACATCGAACGACATAAACTTAACGTGCTGTTTTGAATGGTGTCTCAAAT
>CAZPTT010000104.1:4325-24119 GCA_964589435.1 uncultured Pirellulaceae bacterium | reverse complement strand
CTCGGGACGCATACGAAGACAGTTTTTCACAAGGTCAGTCGCAGAGACGGCACCCTTGCCTTCGATGTTGGGTGGACGAGTTTCCAAACGAACAACGTGATCCTGTTGTAGTTGAATTTCCGCCGCGTCTTCGATCGTAACGATACGATCTTCGTTGGAGATGAAGCTGGACAACGTATTGAGCAATGTTGTCTTACCCGAGCCAGTACCTCCAGAAATGACGATGTTCAAGCGAGCCTTCATGGCTCCTTCAAGTAGCATCACCATCTCAGGTGTGAACGCTTTGAAGTTCAACAAATCTTCCAGCTTCAGCGGATTCGAACCGAAACGACGAATCGACATCGCGGCACCATCGAGTGCCAGTGGCGGGATAATTGCGTTGACACGAGAACCGTCTTCCAGACGAGCGTCAACCATTGGGCAGGTTTCGTCAACACGACGACCGACCTTTGAAACGATCCTGTCGATGATCTGAAGCAAGTGGGCGTTGTCGCGAAATTCGACGTTGGTCTTTTCCATCTTACCGCCTTTTTCGCAGTAGATGTTCTTCGGGCCGTTGATCAAAATGTCGCTGATCGTTGGGTCTTTGAGTAGAAGTTCGAGAGGCCCCAAACCAAATGTCTCGTCAAGGACTTCGTCAACCAAACGGTCGCGCTCTGAGCGGTTAAGCAGGTTGTTTTCACCGTCGCAAAGGTGCTCGACAACGCCTCGGATCTCACGTCGAAGGACATCGCCTTCGAGGTCGCCGACGCGGCTCAGATCAAGCTTTCCAATTAGCTTCTGGTGAATTCGCTGCTTTAGTTGATCGTATTCGCTAACGTTTGATTTTACTGCTGCGTTCATGTTTTGCTTTCCAACCTGGCTCAGTGCTTCTCGACGGATTAAATTGTTCCGGTAACAATCGATCACGTGCAAAATGTTGCGACTTAGGTCGCATCACGGAAAAACATACATCACGCGCCACATACTGGTTAAAGTTTACTGAAATATTATCGGTTTACTGACAACTCATGTCGTTACGAGCCGACTAATCGGCCTGGACAGAAAATCCTAATATTGGCTCAAGTCAAACTGAATTAAGAATTGTTTTCTCCGCTGCATTCAATTGTTTTATTCGTAGAATCCTCTCTGGCCCCTGTGGCATGTCGGTTGTCTATCTATAAGTAAATTGGAATCAGTAGATTCGCTATGACTGATAAAAAGCTAACTGCGAAATCCGTCGAGAAGGCGTTGCGTGAAAAACGCAATCCCGAAAAGGCCGAGTTCTTCCCCAAGTTCTTCAAGGCAGGTAAAGGCGAATATGCCGAGGGAGACAAGTTTATTGGGGTGATCGTCCCAGATCAGCGAAAGATCGCTGCCGGTTTCAAAACGTTGCCGATCGTAGAAATCCAGCGTTTACTTGACAGCCCATTTCATGAGTGCCGCTTGACTGGCGTCTTGATCCTGGTCAGCCAGTTTGAAAAGGCAAAGTCCGAATCCGATCGCAAAACGATCTACGAGTTCTATTTGAAGAACGCTGATCAAATAAACAATTGGGATCTCGTAGACTCGTCGGCTCACAAAATTGTTGGGCCGTTCCTGCTAGAGAAAAGCCACAAGCCGCTGTTCAAGTTGGCGAAGGCCAAGCACCTCTGGAAAAATCGAATTGCCATAATTGCGACGTTTCATTTCATCAAGAATGATCGGCTTGAGACGACGATTGAGTTGGCCGAGGTGTTGCTACATCACGAACATGATCTGATCCACAAAGCTGTGGGGTGGATGCTGCGTGAGCTGGGAAAACGAAACGAACAAATGTTGTTTCTGTTCTTGGATTTACACGCTCACGAAATGCCGCGAACGATGTTGCGGTATGCGATAGAAAAACTGACGGATAAACAACGCAAGAGCTACTTGGCGAAGAAAGGCGATTAGAGATTTCAATTATTCGGGAGCCGCTTCTGCAAACAGGCAGACAATTAGTTATTGGGATCTTCGGCGTAACTCGAAGTGGCCAGAGGCTTCCGGTGCGTCGGAACCGTCTCGATATTGAGAGGTCCGTATGATCCAATTCCCAACGATGACATCTTGGGTTTTGGCAAGCGTCCCGAGGTATTCGATCGGAGGGCTTGGCTCTGGCTCACCGTCGAGATAATGCTCTCCAATTAAGTATTGGTAGTGAATGTCGCCATGATAAATTTTCGTGAATTCGACTTGATCTTCATGAACGGTACCGGACAAAGAGGAGGTGCTGGGCAGTAGTGAACGAAAGATGATGGGCTCGTCCTTCGCCTCGGGTAAGAGCTTTCTGATCTCGTTTTCGAAATCCACGATTTGCTGCTCCGTCCAATCGTTATTTCGCATGAAGTCATTCATAGGGCGATCCGTTTCAACATCGAGGTCGAACATGGTTCCGGTTAGCAGAGTTCCGCGATGATTGAATTCCGCTTCCAATCTGTACGTTGCATCGTCCTGTTCGTAATGTCCTTCCCAGTCGCCTGCAAGGGAATCTTCGGGTTCGACTGGAAATAGGTTGCGGAACCAATTCATGATTTGAAAGCGAACCCTTTTTTACACTTCTTGGTGAACATCCCGGTAACGATGCTCTCGGGCGAGCCCCGCGGCTAACGGCTGTAATCCCTCCGGGATACGCTCCGCTATTTGAAAGTTTGCGTTTTTACGAGATTTCCCGCTTCATCGTATACCTTCCAAGTGCCTTTCTTCTTGCCGTGTTCGAAGCGACCTTCGTCCCAGAGTTGGCCATTGGCATGGTATCGCTTCCATACACCGTGCTTCTGTTCTTCATCGTCGAAGCCGCCTGTCCCTCTCGGTTCACCAGTCTTGAAGAACCATTTCCACCGACCAACAATCTTTCCGTCTTTGAACCTGCCCGAGGACTGCATCTGGCCGTTATTCAAGAAGTACTTCCACTTTCCTGATTTCTTTCCGTTGTCGAATTCACCCTGACAAGAGACAAGCCCGTTCTTGAAGTACAACTTGAAAGGCCCATTCTTGGGATTACCGTCCTCATCGATTCCTGGGATGTCTTTCATTGGATCGCGCTCATCAGTTCGATTTCAACCGGATAAAGAACCTATGCAAGTGTCAGGTAAGCGCGAGTTTTTTGCAACGGTAGGTGTGTGCATGGCTCTCTTGGTCGAGTTTGCGCACGCTTCAAACGTCACTCGAAACCAAACTTCTCGTAGCGGAAGTCGTTAGGACGTCGTCAAGACTTTCGTTTTCAACGGGGCATCTGCAACTCTTCTGAACTCTTGACGAGTTTCGCTACTCGATTAATCGGTAGAGTATTTAAGCACCGGCTGTATCGAGATAGGGATCTTGTCCCATTTCGCGTTGCATGTCTTGGCGATTTTTTTCTTGGTGCAAAAGCATCTTGCGTGAGTGGAAATGCTTACGTTCGATCTTCTCTTGAGATTTGCGGAAGAGGGCGGCAAAGCGAGCGAGTTGCTTCGGTGGCTCTCGTTTGAACTTGCGAATCTTCTCGGCACGCTCGGCTCCTAAACCCGAATCCAGCAGGTCGTCTTCAAGCGACATGAACTGGCGGTAGGTTCCCGGGTCGCCTTGGCGTCCGCACCGACCAATTAATTGGCGATCGATGCGAGCCGACTCATGGAGTTCGGTGCAGATGACATGTAGTCCTCCCAGATCTAGTGACGGCCCACTGACTTTAATGTCAGTTCCACGTCCGGCCATGTTGGTTGCCACGGTGACGCGGCTGACCTGCCCTGCCCCGGCAACGATGGTGGCTTCTTGAGCCAAGTGGCGAGCATTGAGAACGTCGTGGGAGATGTTTCGCTCGGTCAGGATCTTACTTAGCACTTCTGATTTATCGATCGATCGGGTGCCAACAAGAATCGGCCGGCCCGTTCGGTGCAAGCTTTCAATTTCATCGGCAATCGCATGCCACTTTTGAGATTCTGAGCCGAACACAAGATCGGGCCACTGGATCCGCTTGGGTGGTTTGTTGGTCGGAACGTTAATGACTTTGACATCGTATATCTTCCGCAATTCAATAGCCGAATTGGCGGCGGTTCCCGTCATGCCGGCCAATCGTTGATAGCGCAAGAATAAGTCTTGGATCGTGATGCGAGCAGCTTCTCCGGTTTCGACGCTGATCTCAAGTCCTTCACGGGCTTCGATCGCTTGGTGCAGCCCTGACCGCCATTTGCGCCCTTCGGCCAGGCGTCCTGTAAACTCATCAACGATGACGACTTCATCTTTCTTGATGACATAGTGGCGATCGCGGATGTAGTTGCGGTCAACGTAGATCGCCTGTTCGACTTGCTCGTAGATATCCATGATCGGAGTTTCTTGTAGCAAGACCGGTTGCTTCAGTTTGCGAACCAGCCGCCGTCCGTCTCGCGTCAGTGTCGTTTGTTTCGTTTTAGGATCCGTTTCAAAATGTTCATTCTCGAGAAACTGATCGCAGACTTCGTTGGTCCAAGCGTAGAGAGCGACTTTGGCTTTCACGATTTCGTCAGGAGCGCTACTGACGATGAGGGGTGTGCGGGCTTCATCGATCAAGATACTATCGGCCTCGTCGACCAAGATAAAATTTGGCTCGCGTTGGACTGGTTTTAAGGTGCCATCGGGTGGCGAATCACCGACCATGCCGGAAATCAGCCCTGAATGGCCCTGCTCCATGCGGCGATGGAATAGCCGATCGCGCAGGAAATCAAATCCAATCTCTTTGGCTGTCGAATAGGTGATGTCGCAGGCATAAGCTTGCTGCCGCTCGGGCCGTGAGGAGCCGCTTTGCACAACTCCGATCGTCATTCCAAGGGCGTTGTAAACCGGTGTCATCAGCTCCGCATCGCGAGCGGCAAGGTAATCGTTGGCGGTTGCCAAGTGGGCGCCTTGGCCGCTGAGTGCTGCCAAATACATTGGTAGCGTGGCGGTTAGAGTCTTGCCTTCGCCCGTCTGCATCACAGCGATACTGCCGTAGTGCATTGCAACGCCACCCAGTAATTGGACGGGATAATGACGCATGCCGATCGTTCGGCGGCCGGCTTCTCGGACGAGTGAAAATGCCTCGACGATCAATTCGTCAAGCGGCTTTCCACTGAGGACTTGATAGCGAAGCGAAAGGCTCCGTTTGCGAAGCTCGGAATCGTCAATCGATTCGAGGGCATCTGATTTGTGCTCAATTCGAGAGGCGATACCTCGCCACTTGATGAGCGAGGAGCGGTCAATCGCTTTGTAGATTCCGGTGAGCAAAAACACTAGAGTCAAACCGTTTTTTAGTTAGACGTTGGAATCGCAATTATCGCAAACGCGAATCATTTGAGCCAAACTCGCGATCGCGCCAACCAAGCTGTGAGCCATTGTTGTTCGGATCAAAGGTCGTGGTCGATTGAGCCAACACGGCTGGTTGAGAACCGTTGCTCTGTGGTCGAACGATTCCCTGCGGCTGGCCGACGTAGATCGGAGCTTGATAGGCAACTGGCTGTCCGACTAATTGGTAGGGTTGCTGAACGGGATACTGCTGCCTGGCAAACGTGCCTTGATACGTGACAGGTGAGATTGGTGCGGTTTGCGGTTGAAGTTGAGCGAATTGACTTCCGCCAGTTGGGAAGTTTCTTGCCGGGGCTCGGACGTTTGACGCGTCAGTCGCGGGCAACCGAGTTCGATCTTGCTGTTCGTTGGTCTGAGTCGTGCGGTAGTTGATTGAATCGGTAAACGAAGTGCCAGATCCTGGGAGTGGATTTCTGGCAATCACGGAGTTCGAAGCGGAAGCCGTCCGAAGGTTGTTTGGTTGAGCAGGTTGGTTTGTCTGAACGAAAGTCGTTGGCGTTGTTAAGACAGATCGCCCGGTGTTTCCATTGTTCTGCACACCGTTAGTTCCAACGTTGGGATTTTGATTCGTCGGTACCCAACCGTTGACTGGATTTCGTTGGCCAGCTTGAATGGGTGAGCCTGTCGCGGGAACGATATTCGTGTTTGTCTGAAGCGTCCCATTGTTGGGGACGTAATACTGGGCCGGGTTGCGGGCAACCGAGGGAATGTTGAGGCTGTAGGTAGCGGGTGCAGCAATCGTGGGCGATCCGGCGAAGAAACCGCCATTGCCACAAGGGTTCGCACACCGATTTCGGCAGCCAGTTGACAACGATAAAACGCCTATCGCGATCACAACTAGAACAATTCGAGACATCGCAGCAATCCTTTTCGATCTCGTTAAAATTCAAGCCTTTCGTTGGCCGAAAAACAGCCAATGGTTAAGCTTATTCATCCGCGAATCCTGCAATTTCCACATCGTAAGGCATTCGAGGCGGCGTACGTTAGCAGTTTTGTGTCTTGCCACAAGTCCAGTTACAGCATGTTGTGCTGTCACGAAACTCTTTCGTCAGGTTAGTAAGCCGGATGACGATCGAATGTAAGAATATTCAACTGCTGGCGTCATTCTCTTGCGGTGGTGCCGATGATGAATCAGATCTCTTTTGTTAACGATATAGATTGAACGTTGCATGTTGAATTGGCGAAATAAAAAGTTCACACCATGGCAGTGCTTGCTGCTGACAGTTGTAATCGGGGCGTTGCTTCGTTTTGAGCTGGGAGGTGGGGAGTCGTGTTCGGCTCAGGAGAGTCAGGCTGCCGGCCAGATTGGCAGCGGCGCAAGGGTGACGACAAACGACCCAATCGAAAAGATTAAAGGCTACGGTCAGCTGGTTTCCAGTCACGGTTTTCAGGACTTTGTGATCAACGGCGCGTTCGAAAGCGAGTGTTTTCGGCAGGACTATCTTCGCGCGACAACTGATGGCGCGACAACTGATGGCGCGACATCTGGTAACGCGACAACTGGTGGCGAGGCGGTGCTGGAACCCAAAGTTCGAACGTTGGCGAGATTGGCGGTTGCTTTTAAGGATCGGGGAAGCGAATGGAGCGCTGCGGGTAGGCCGGGCTTGAGCGATTTCAAATTGTCAGCCGAGCAGATCGTAGCTTCATTCAGTGGAACAGTGTCAGCCAGCGGGATTGAGACGTTGCAAGGATTTGCCGGAAAGTGGTTTGGCCGGTGGACTGACTTTGAAGTCGATCACCATTGGAGCGACGTCGTCCGCGTCGACCCGGGTTGGACTTATTTGGATGCGGCGAAGAAAAAGGCAGATGTTTCTGCGACGGAGTTGCTCGGATGGGAAGTAGAGTCGTTTCAGTACGCTTGGATCGGAGACGGGTATGGTGTCAATGTCATAGCTCGAAATCCGACAACTTCACCGAAGCAACAAGTGTTATTGGGATACGTTGAACACATCAAAGACGGAGATTTTGCGCAAGTCACGGCACGACGTCCGCACGTCGGAATCGACGCGGGTGCTGGCAAGCTGATTTGGATCACGGCTCGAGAAGTATTCTTTGAGCAGGCGATCAAGACTGCGGGCGCGCCAAGCGCCTACGCGATTACTGGTTTTCACTACACGGTTTCGAATTCGAAAATGTCGATCACAGACGGCTTTCAGGCGATCTATTCGCGCGACAAAGATCACCGTCCGGCTTTTATGCCGATTGAGGTAAAGATCGAGGAGCCACGTCGAAACAAGAAAGCGATCGGGAACTGAGGGTGATTCGGAATTCGAAATTGATTTTAGTTTTTTTAGCGAGAACGCTGTTCAGGCGCGAAGTTGAGTTTCCATGTTTAGGCGGTGGAATGTGGCTCGCTCAAAGAATGGTACACCAGAAATGAGTGGTGGTAAGCACTCGATTTCAACGCATGCCCACGCAAGCGAGGGCATGGCTCCCAAGAAAAATGTCAGCTCAGGATTGAGCGAACCAAAAAACTCTCTCGCATTTAATCGTTCCAAGTTGCTATTTTTTCCGATCGCAATGATTGGTTCGCAAGATGAGCCGCCGCGGCCGACTTTACTCCAGCTTCGATTGGGCAAGCCGGTTCGGAGCGAGTGCGGATACAATCGATCCAATTTTGCAGATGGAATAAAGCCCCATCAACGTCTTCGTAGAAATCTGCACCGCGTGGGCCTTTTCCGATGACAAGCTGAGAAGGTTCCAATTTCGATTTTGGATCGGGGTGAATTTCGTACCGGCCTCGATCGATATAGAGCGTGCCTTTGCTGCCCATAAACTCAATCATCGCTCGATTTCGCGCGTTGGAAAATGTTCCCTCAAAATAGGCTTGGGTGTTTTGGTTGGGATACTTAAGCAGCGTTTGAACTGTGTCAGGCGTTTCCCACAAGTCTTTGGCTTTGAAGTGATCGCCGATGGACGCTGCCATGGACGGGTTGTCCCAATCGAGAATCCAATACGCGACGTCGATCCAGTGAACCATCAGATCAGTAAAGATTCCGCCACCGAAATCCCAGAAAAATCGCCAAGCCCGGAACTTGTATTCGTCGAACGGCTGGTCAGGCGCGGTGCCCAGAAAGTTCTTCCAATCGACAGTGTCCGGCGCGATCCATGGCTTGCCTCGTTCCCATCGCGGTGAGTTTCGATTCCAAGTCATGTGGACTTTGTAAATGTCTCCCAGTGCTCCAGCTTGAATGATCTCGCGTGCCTTGATGATGTGAGGCATGCTCCGCTGTTGGGTTCCGACTTGGACGACTCGGTCGGTGGCTCGCACGGCTGCGATTACAAATTCGCCTTCCTCGCGGCTGTGAGTCAGCGGCTTTTCGACGTACACGTCTTTGCCGGCTTGCACCGCGTCGATCGTCATCTGGACGTGCCAATGATCCGGTGAGCCAATGACAACGGCGTCGACGTCTTCGCGAGCCAAAAGTTTGTGATAGTCTTTGGTTGCGAAGGCATTTTTGGCGGCAAGTTTTTTACCTTCGTTTAAATGGTAATCCCAGATGTCGGCGACGGCGACAATCTCGACATTTGGGATGAGCGCCAAACGAGTCATCAATCGGCGGCAACGTCCGCCAGTGCCAATGCACCCGATACGAATTGTGGCGTCCCGGCGAAACTGCGAGCCCGATGATGAGGTAAGGCCATGAGAAGAACTAGACGGCGAACTCGGCGATGAGCCAAAAGTCGAACCAATAGATGCAAGGCCAGCGGTTGATGCAGCGACAGATTTTGTGAGGAATTGTCTTCGTGTGGTCACGGGAGAATCTTTCCAAGTGGAGTCGAGGATTTTGTGGCGACGCGTGTACGAATGACTTAGCGTATTGAATGCGATTCGGGATGTCGAACAAAAAGGCAAAAAGGCGGGGACATGCCTTAGTGATCGGGGCAGGTCTCGCTTTCATAATGCCGACTTTCGTTTGGCTTATTCGATCTCAACAGGTTGGTTGTTTTGGGCAACATGGCTGGGCAACATGGCTGGGCAACTTGATCCGGCAAACGAGAGAACGAGCACAAGTTAGCGTAAGTCGGATGAGCTTCGTCCAAACCAGATGAACCTGAAGGATGAGTTTCGGCTCCATGATTGCGTTCGTGAAGAAACTATTGGGAAACCTGTCCGCTCATAAGTTTCCAATCATTCAATATATGGATTAGAATGGTCGCGGGTTAGACATCGCGTTCGTGCTGCATCCATTTCTTTCCGGCGTCCACACGTTTCCATTTCCACAGTCCCTTTCAAACTGCCCTTGGAGGAAAAATGCCTATCATACTAGTTGTTGATGATTCCGAAACGGATCGCAAGCTCGTTGGCGGTTTATTAAAACCCAAGCTCGATTGGATCGTTCAGTACGCCTCAAACGGAACCCAAGCGTTGGAAATGATTGGCTCGGTCTTTCCCGATATTGTTGTCACCGATTTGAAGATGCCGGAAATGGACGGTATTCAACTCTGTACGCGTTCCAAGGTAGAGTTTCCACACGTGCCGATCGTGTTAATTACTGGCATGGGTAGCGAGGAGCTGGCCGTTGAAGCATTGGAAGCCGGTGCAGCGAGCTACGTTCCCAAGAGCGCCTTGGCGGGATCGTTGCTTGAGACCGTCGAGCAGTTGTTGGCGCTTTCAAAATCGACCCAGTCCAAAGAGCGGTTGATGAATTTTTCGACGAGCACGCGACATCAGTTCAACTTGCCCAACGAGCAGGAATTGATTTCACCGTTGCTAGAGTTCGTTAAGTCCGAGATGGAAATTCTGGGGGTGGGGGATCAAACGGAACGCCGGCATGTGTCCGTTGCGATTGAAGAAGCGCTTATAAACGCAATTTTTCATGGGAACTTAGAAATGAACGGCTCGGTCGTACAAGACGCCCGGCGTGCACTTCATGATGGAGTGGTCGCCGAGTTTGTCAAAGAGCGGAGCCTTGAGCCACCGTTTTCGGATCGGCGAATTCGCATTGCCATCGAGATCAGCCGCAAGCAGATCGAGGTCGTCGTTCGAGATGATGGCGATGGTTTTGACGCCGTTGGTAAAACAGAAAAATCTGGAGAGCTAAGCCAGCTTTCAGGAGCCGGAGGACGAGGGTTGACGCTTATTCATAACTTCATGGACGATGTCAGCTTCAATGAAGCTGGTAATGAAGTGCATATGAAGCTAAAAATGGTCGCCAGAAAATCGGCACCGCAAGAAGCCGCGAACGCTTGATTTGTCGGTTCAACGGGTCGTTCTACGGAGCGGCCAATTTTGGGTTTTCGGTTCATGCGAACCCCGTTTGGGTAAGCTTGCTCACCCAATACGTTTCACGAATCCGAAATCGAGAACGGCCTTGGAAACGTCGCGGCTGACGATGGCGCGTCATTCGATTAGAATCGAGGCATCATGAAAAAGTCGAACATCAATTCCGCGCTTCTATTTGTTCCATTGCTCGTTTCTGTGTGCATCCTTTCTATGGGATGTAGTCGCACGAACGATGTTGAGACTCAGTCTGCGATTGCTGCCGACCCGGAAGCAGAATCCAAAGTTACCGGGCTGATTGAAGCGGAAGATCTGCTGCTGGATTTGAGCCCCAGGCTGGCTGCTATCGGAAAATGGTTCGAGCAACATTCCGATAGTACGGAAAGTGAATTGCCATCTGATTTGCGGTCGCTAGTTTCAGTTCAAGGGTTGGCGGCCAATTTGAAGGATTTGGAAAAAGCACCAGACTCCCAATCTATCCAGGCAAAAATAGCATGGCCGATTGATGCTTCGGCCGCGAAATCAGCTCGCAATCCATGGCTGCCGCTGTCTGCACTCAAGGCAAATTGGGAGACCACGAAATTTGGCGTCATCAGCGTAAATTTTCAGAGCGATGATGCGGCTCGCTTCGTCATGCACACCAAAGTCGAATCGAAGGGGCGAACTGAGGATGGCGGACGGCTTGGCTTGAATGGGCACCAGACGCTTATTTGGCAACGCACCGAGTCAAATGAATCGCAGTTGGATAAATGGGAGTTGGATAAATGGATGTTGGTTGAGTGGGTGCAAGAAGACATGCAGATTGTCCGTGCTCCCCGTCCGATGTTCAGCGAAACGCTGGCAACGGCTTTCGGCTCAAACGCCCGCTCGCTTAGCAAGGCTCAGCGTTCCTACAAAGACGAGATCATGTTGGAGGCGTCAGGCTCGGGCAAAAATATCATGCCGGCTCCTCAATTTCAGCGTTGGACTAATGCGACATCCAATCATATCTTTCCGTCAGTCAGTGTTGTTGATTATGACAACGATGGCCACGACGATTTATTTTTGACGGCCAGATGGGGGCCGACTCAAATGCTGAGGAACATGGGCGACGGAACGTTTACTGAAACGACTTATGACATCGGAATGTTCTTTGAGTACATGGTTAACTGCGCAGTGTTCGCGGACTTCGACAATGATGGTGATCAGGACGCGATCATCGGTCGTCCGATGGAAACGGCGGTCTACATGATCAACGAAGACGGCATGTTTCGCGACGCGACAGAAGAATTAAGTGACATCGGTCAGCAGTATTTTACAAGTGGAATCGCCGTTAGCGACGTCAATCGCGATGGTTTACTGGACGTCTATCTGAGCAACTATCCTCCGCTTCGAAACGATAAGGCTTGGGGCAAAGAGTTTCTTAGCCCAGAAGAATTCGCAGAGATGGAAAAACATCAAACCGACAGCCATCGGTTTTTAAACCTGGCAGGCTCTGCCAACGTTCTGTTGATGAATCGTGGTGGCGGGAAATTGGAACGAGTGCCGTTCGACGAAGAACTGTCTCAATGGCGTCGGTCGTTTCAATCGGCTTGGGCGGATTTTGACAACGACGGAGACGATGATCTTTACATTTGCAATGACTTTGCTCCCGATGCGCTGCTCCGCAATGATACTCCGCAAGGAGCGCTGGCTCCCGTTTTCGTTGATGTCACGAATGAAGTGTTGGCTGACCAGCCGCACGGTTTTGGAATGGGCGCGTCATGGGGAGATTTTGACCTCGACGGCGATCTGGATTTGTACGTTTCTAACATGTACTCGAAAGCCGGCACCCGAATTATGGCTCAGGTTGGTTCGGTCGACCCAAGACTTCAGGCTGCGGCTGCGGGAAATTTCCTGTTTCAGAATAACAAAGGGAAATTTGCGCAACGTGCCGGCACCGAAGATGGATTTCATGTCAATAAAGTCGGCTGGTCATTTGGTGGTCAGTGGGCAGATTTTGACAACGACGGGTTTTTGGATCTCTATGTGCCCAGCGGTTACTACACGGCTCCCAAGGAAATTGAGACGCTGGTCGATACGTGAAGTTGTTTATGGCGCTCGGTCGTGCGCGAAGATCCCGCTCAATCAGATTCATTCAAGACGTCGCAGCTTTGGAGTGATCAACGTTATACCCAAGACTATTTGATCCCAATTGATCAGGCTCCTGAGACACTGGGTGACGACAAAAAGAAGCGAAAGTTCGTGAGCAATTCGCTGAGCGGTAACGAACGAAACAGAATGTTCCTGAGGGCCGGCGACGATTTTGAAGATGTGTCATTGGTCAGCGGAGCGGATGACCTAGCCGATGGTCGTTCATTCGGAGTGGTTGATTATGACCAAGACGGCTGGCTTGATATTGCGCTAATGTCGCTGAATGCGCCGCGATTCAAACTGTATCACAACGATTTAAAAATCCGATTTCCAGATCGCCGGTCGGTGAGAGTTCGCCTGGTTGGCGGGCAAACATCGGGTGTATCAAGTGATGAGTTTTCGAATCGCGATGGGGTCGGCGCGAAAGTGCTGGTCGAATTTGAATCGGGAAAGAAAGTTCTTTTGCATCGACAAGCCGGCGAGGGATTTGCCAGCCAGAACAGTCGAACGCTTCAAGTCGGTTTAGGCTCGTCGGATTCGGTCGCGAAAATTCTAGTCGATTGGCCAAGCGGTAAGACAACCGTAGTCGATTCGCCAGACACAAATGCAGTCGTCGTTGTGAACGAAACGGAGTGAATTCCTTTCAATCTCGGCGAGAATCCAGTGGACTAAATTTGAAACAGGCTACTGCTTCTTTTTGGCTGCTTTCTTCTTGGCACTTTTCTTTTTTGTAGCCTTCTTTTTTACGTCCGATTTCTTAGCAGTTGGCTTTGAGGCATCAGGATTCGTAGCGGCGGTTTCGGATTCAGAATTATCAATATTGTCAGTGGCCTTGTTTTTATCTGCGGCCTTTTTCTTGCCCGCCTTCTTTTTTGCCACTTTCTTTTTGGTTGCCTTTGAATTTTTGGGCTCTGAAATGTTCGAGTTTGATTCAGGAGCTTTCAGTTTCGTTTCCTTCGGAGTCGCTGGGGTCTTTGGTACGGAAGCACTTGCTGAGGCAGCTTCACCCACGACCGCTTCGTGACTGGCTGTTCGCGAACAATGCAACTCCCAGCCCTTCTTGATGTTTTCCTCTTTGAATGTTTCAAACAAGCCACGGATCTGGGTTTCCGAATTGGAAATTCGAACGTCTCTCGTCAGCGGAGTTTTTCGGGTGGGGCTAAAATCGGTATAGGCGGCGACGAAAGCGGGATACTCGGCTGATTCCGATTCCTTGTTTGTTTTCCAAAGAAGGAACTTGCGAACTAGCATCTCGCCACGCAACTGCTTCGTATAAACCTCGCGTTCGAGCAACTCGCTTTCGGCCATTTTTAATTCGCGAGCGCTAACGTTTGCCATCGGAACTGGCACCAAATCATTGACTTGGGCGATCCGAACATCGGTTTCGTTGAACTGTTTGTCATCGCGAACGCGAATGAACTGAGGAGAAATCACACTGACAAGCGGCAACCGGCGGACGACTTCATAACGTTCGTCCTTGGAGTTCCAGTTGAGAACCATTCGATTGACGGGGCCACCGCGAGTGTTTTGGCTGATCAGGTCAAGGCAACTGATCTCGACAACCCATTTTGGTTTAACCATTTGATAGGCGACATGGTCGGAATTGACCTCAGCGTATTCACTATCAACCACCATGTCTTGAAGGTCGCTCAGCATCTCTCGGCGATTTTCGTCGGTAAATCCACCACCCACTCGGCACAAGATTTGAGCCGATCCATCAGAGCGAACCACGCCCAGCAATAAGTCGTGCAACATGCCTTGCCGGTCGTCTGTTGACTCGGTGAAGCCAATGACCACGGCGTCAAGATTGTGCCGAGGTTTGATTTTGAAGTTGCCTGCGGTCTCGCTGCGAACGACCAGGCCTTCCGATTTTTCATCGACGACCCATTGCTGGAAAAGTTTGTCGACTTCGTGATGACCTTTTACCGATACGCTTTCGACCGGGTGAATCATCTTTCCCTTCGCGAATACGGATTCGATTTGCGCCCAGCGATCGTCGTAAGTATTTTCGAGTGGCTCGCTGTCGATGGAAATGATATCGAATACCGCGAATTTGATTCGTTGAAGATCGTCTTCCGACTTCGGTTGCCTGGCCACGCTGACAATGTCGTGAACCCGGGGTCGTCGATCTTCAGTCGTCTCGACGTACAATTCACCAACGAAAAGAACGTCTTTCAATCCGGCGGCTGCCAATAAGTCTTTAGCTTCGGCTTGCCAAGGCAATCCGACGCGGACAGTACCACCAGGATTAACGATCAACAGGTCTCCGTCTTTGAATGCGAGGACTGAGAATTCGCCGTCGATTTTTCGGCTGACATGGTATTGAGCGTCAGGGACTTTTCGTGAAATGTCCTCACGACCGAGCGGAAGCATTCGCGAGGCGACCTGCCGTTTGTAATTACGAACGTTCGGTAGCAACGACGGGTCTTTGAGGGCTGACGATTGGGACACGCCATAGCTGCCGAGTTTGACTTCGACGAGCGATTCGTCGAGGAGTTGGTTTTTGCTCATGTTAGTTCACCCCTCCTGGTTCTTCAGGTTGTTTTTCGGGCGACTTCAATTCTAAGTTTGAAAGGTGCAGCAACAGGCAATACTTGTCGCCCTTGGTGCGACCTTCCAGGAATCCTCGGTATGGAGAGTTGCCTCGACGGAGGATGAGTGGTTGATTCGCTTTGGGGCCGCCGCCCAGCAACATCATGCTTTCTTTTTCTTCCAATTCTTTGGCCATGCCAAACAGAAAGTCATATGTCAGGCCATTGATATGCATCAGTTGCAGCTTGTTGGCGAACACGAATTTTCGCACGACGTCTTTCTTCTTGAGAAATTTTCCCGTCCAAAGCAGAGGGATATCACCCGATACGTTTTGAGGAGCGACTGATTTTGGACGGCGGTCGGTTTCTTTACCGGTCGGATCCTTGATAATTTCAAATTGTTGAATTCGATGAACCAGTTGTTTTTTTGAATCGACGTAAACTCTCGACGTCGCATTCAGCATCGTGCCAACTCGTTCGAAATCGACTTCCGGGTCGCCATCGACCAAGGCTTGGCCAACATAGTCGATGCCATTGAACTTGTTTGAAAGCGCATCAATATCATGGTCGACCGTGGACTTAAGAACTCGAATATTTCGCGCCTGTCGATTCTTGGAATCCAGCCAGCGTACCTTCAGAGGCGTGCTGACACTTTCCATATTGACGACCGCATCTCGGCCCGCGCTATTTGAAATGTTGATTTCCGGCATCGTTTTGATTTTGAAATGTTTGAGGTTTGGACTGGCTGTCGATTCGTAAGATTGGAGGCTCGGTTTACAACGAAGTGGTTAGATCATTCCAAAATCCATCAAGTCGCCTGCTTCGGTGTCGTCGCTCGGTTCGGCTTCCGCCACAGCGGCCGCCTGTTGAAGACCTTTGTAGTCAACGGACGTCGAGTCACCTACGAGGAAAAACGTTTCGTGCTCGTCGTTCATCAGCATGAATCCCGCGTCCGGCTCGAGCCCGCCTCGATAGCTGTAGTGGAACTTGAAGATGGCTCCCTCTTTGAGAGCAAGATGCAGTTTTTCCGAAACTGTTTCTTGCTTCAGCATGTAGATCAACCGAAAATTATGGTTGAGATATTCTTCAAGAGTCGCTTTTTGGTCGAGCTTGATCGGTGCGGCAAAGGAAGACGGAACAGGCGTCTTGGGATTGCCTTCGAGATCGACGGCTTGCAAATCTGATTTGTCGATCCAGTTACCATCGGTTGTTACGTAGCCAATACCGGTGCCACCTTTTCCTATCAGTGTCTTTCCATCGTCAGCGAGCGTCGTTAACTCACAGGGCTGGTCGTGTTCGTCGATGACCTCCAGTTCTTTGAATCCGTAAAGTCGGCTTCGGTCAACTTTATGCATTTCAAAGACGACGGGCTCGCCATCGAACTCAAATTTTAGGGGTTTGGCCATGTTGGTTTTCCATCTTGCGGAATCTACAAGTGTCGATGAATCCGAATTGAGCTGTCGCGTTAGGCTGAGTGCTAGCGTCGGTGATTCTGTTTTAACTAACGATTTAGCGGACTTCCAGCAAACTGTGTAAAAATTGCCAGAAGCATTAGCCGTCGCGTGTCGTAAATCGTATTAACGTCAAACTTTGAAACCCGTAGAATCGTTGGGACAGTGAAAACGTTGGTTCTAACTGAGGCGAGGAATGCCGATTCGTTTGAGCTGACATTTGAACGACCATCACCAAGGAGGAATGGCAATGCTAATGGCTTTACTTTATTGCGAACCTGATCGGATCGGCGCGGCAGCCCTAGCTTGCGATCAAATCCCAATGGGCGATGACTATTGGGACGAGATTCATTTGGGGCAAATCGAACGCGGCTCTGTCTTCGAAACGGCTTACGTGACCGTCGCGAATCCAATGTTGCGTGGTCGGCTTTTAAGAATCGGTTTGGACGAAACCGTTAGCGGAGAAACGCTTTCGGCAGAACTTGAATCCGCTGCGTCGCCGCGTTATTTGCCGGAACGTGCGGCCTAGTGATTGTTCGAAGCAATAAATCTAAACGATCGATTTAGTCGATGATTTGAGGATACAAAATCTGGCAGGTTTTTATTCTGGCGAAGAAAATGGCAGTTTCAATATAGCTTCTGCCGACTTTCCAAAGGCTCATTCCGACCAAACGGCTAATTCGTTTTGATTGGGATCGAGAAACTGAAACCGACGTCCGCCTGGGAATGAGAAAATGGGTTTGGAGATCGTTGCGCCTGTCGCTTCGACTTGTTTCAGTTTTGCCTCGAGGTTGTCCGAATACAAAACGACCAAGACTCCAGTTCCTTGGCTTGCGACTGTGGAAGATTCATCGAATCCTCCTGCGACGCCAGCGCCTTCGAAGCTGATGTAGGCTTCGCCCCATTCGGTAAATTTCCAACCAAACGCCGTTTGATAAAACTCCATCGTCGCTTTTTTATCGTTCATCGGAAATTCGATGTAGTGGATACTGTCATTGGCAATCGTCATACGTTTGATGTTCCCAAAAGCTTCTTGATTAGTGTCTCACCGTAAATGTACTTGAGTCGCAAATTTGGTTCGAGGTATGGAGCACGCTCGTGCCCATTTAGCGCGAGCGGACGGATTCCTACTTTCAGTCAATTCATTTTTAGCGAAAGCGATAAAGTGGTCCAGCGCTGAGATTTTTGGACGTTTTGAAGTTTATGCTTCGGTACTTATTCATCCAAAGTCTCAATTGATTGAGGCAGTCAATTGACAAATGGGGGTATTTGGGGTGCCTTGGATGCTGGTTTCGCGTGAAAACTTCGCAAAAAAACGAAAGTGAGCTTGACCATGCTTGCGAATAAGTTTTTTCAAAGATAGGCTCAAGCCATCTTCCACGTCTTTTCTCGCGTGCTTGTCTGTGTCAAGGAGGTCGAGTCGTTTGTACTCGGTTTCTTAGCGAAGTATTTATCAGAAGGAATCGATAAAAATGTTAGTGCTTAGTCGGAAAGTAGGTGAGCGCATCTGGATTGGAGAGAATATCTCCGTGACAGTTGTCCGCATCACTGGCGGTGGTGTTCGTATTGGCATCGAAGCGCCATCAGAGTTGCCTGTTGTTCGTGAGGAACTCAAACTCAAGCTTGAAGAGGAAATGAGAACAAAAAAGCAAAATTCAGACACGTCATCGACTGTCGAATTTCCAGCCAACTAAACGGCTTGCTGCCAAAAGATTGGCAATCTCTATCAGCGGTTTGATATCTTTCTTCCGCTGAACCGAACTCGTGCTGCCGAGTTCTCGTGTCGTTTCCAAATCTCCGGTCAATTCACCGAAGGTTCCTTTTTATTTCCGGTCGAAGAACCGCTTATTGCGATCCGTACCGTCCATGCCGGTCGCTTTGGCTCTCGAAAAACACCAGGCGTCAGAGCCAGCCTCGTGCTGACGCCTATTTGTGAACGGCTCGGAGGATATTTAGGTCGGCGGTTTTTACATCGTTGATCAAGACGATTTCCCCAGATCGAATGTCGATCTTTTGAGTTTCCAATTTTTCAAGCGAACCATTCTTGGCAGCGAACTGCTCCAAGACCAACAGTTTTTCTTCTGCTGAAATTTCGCCCTCGGCTTCTTGTCCCGGCGGATTCCCCCAGACGACTTTGAATCCGTACTCGGTCCAAAGCTCAAAGTTTGGAAGTGCGGCGGTACCCGTTGAGTTTCCTTGCAGGCGTTCGGTTACGATGCGATGAATTCCGAGTACATTCCAGCGGCCTTTCAGGAACATTGCAATGGAAGCTGCATCCGCCACTCGCTGGTCTGGCCAGTCAGACCACGTCTCTAGGTTTGAGCCTAGTTGCATATGCAACATTGATACTCGTAGAAGACTCTGTTGGGAAACCAAAACGCCTGGCATGATCACTCCATGGCGATCGATTGGAAACAATTTTGGAGTCCGCGTGCCAGGCCATCCGTCGACAGTCTTGTGGTTCAATTCAACCATCGCGACCGGTTCTCGATAGAGGATATCAATCTCCAAGCCATCTTTCGATTTTTCGATTCGACGAACTTGGTCGACCCAGCCAACTGTTCGAAATGCACTGGCTGTTCGCGAGACAAGATCGGTGTCCAGCAAAGTTGGCGACTGGCCATCACTTGAGGAAGCGACGACCAACTGTTTGAGTGAATGACTTATCGAATCGGAATCCAATTCTGGGCAGTCGTTTAAATGAATATTCTCGGCCGTGAGAACATACTGCTCTTGGTCGACGATCTTCGAGCGATTGCCGTTCCAAAGGTGGATTGCTCCACCGATCACAATCAATGTCGCCGCCAAAATCATGGTCACTGGATGAAGCAGGACACCTGTCGCCAATCCACCGTGAATGATTCGATGGATGATGCTCTCTTTTCGTTTCGCCATTGCCCAATCCTGATCGCTCTGATTCGTCAATACACAAGTACCGATAAAATCAAAATCGACTTTCGACAATGGAAAACTTTGAACTTAAGAGAAAACCGGAAAAACCAAACCGATTGTCACCGCTGGTACAACTCGATCGTTACCAGATCTGAATGGCCGTCTCGAGCTGGACGTCGAGCCGTTCGGCGACTTGCGTTTTGACAAGTTCGATCAATCGCAGGACGTCTTCGCTACTTGCGTCGTTGTGTGCGACGAAGAAATTGGCGTTCTGATCTGAAATTTCAAC
>CAZPTT010000104.1:0-4315 GCA_964589435.1 uncultured Pirellulaceae bacterium | reverse complement strand
TTGCCCACTCGGGTGCCTTTCAATCCGGCATTTTCGATCAAGTCGGAGGCTGAATCACCGCCGTGATCTTGGAAAATGTAGGTGGTGTTTTCATGAGACAGTGGCTGAGAGGCCCGCCGCACGATCCAAAGTTTTTGCATTTGCTTGGTCAGGGCGGCAGGATCTTCTTTCTCAAATTCAAATGCGGCGCTGAGAATGACCAACTCGGTCAGGCTGCTTTGCCTGTAAGAAAATGACAACGAGTCTTTGTCGCGCGTGACCCGCTCACCTGCTCGTGTGAGCACATCAACCGATTGCACCCATGAACCGACATCAACACCGTGCGCTCCCGTGTTGTTGTGCAACGCTCCGCCGATGGTGCCAGGGATTCCGACCATTTGTTCTGGCCCGGCCAGCCCTTCGCGAACAGCAGTTGCCACGAAGTGCGAAATGTTTGCACCACCGCCGACAAGGATCTTGTTGTCTTTCACGTCGATTGAACAGAAGGCTGGCGCCGAAAGTTGCACCACCAGTCCAGCCACCCCTTCATTGCGAACCAGTAAGTTGGTTCCGTCGCCTATCAAACGAATGGGAATTTCGTTCTCGGTAAATCGTTTGACCAATGAGACTAATTCGTCGACAGAAGTCGGCTCGGCGAAGTACTCGGCGACGCCACCCAATTTCAAACGCGTGTAGGGAGCCATCGGTTCGTTCTCTCGAACGATGTGTTCAAACCCAGAAATCAAACTCACAGATATAGTCCCGTCAAAAGTTAAGTTCGAAGGTTGACGTGGTTAGCCCCGTCAAGGAGCCAACTAAGATAACGAATATCGGCGGCGTTTGAAATGACGTTCTATTTGTCGACGCGTCAGCATGCCTAGATCCGAAACATCGTTGGGCGTTACCGCTACCAATAACGTTCCAAGACGATTTGGCCGGGAGATTTGCTGCGGTGACGCTTCATTCCTCGTTCGCCGAGTAATTCCTCCATCGAATCGAGCATCGCGGGATTGCCGCAAAGAAGAACCGACGAGTCGGTGGCTTGTATTTTGAATCCGACGGTCGCCTCCAAAGACCCTCTTTCAATCAAATTTGGGATCCGGCCACTGAGCGTTCCGGGTGCCTCCTCGCGAGTGAGCGCCTGAACGAACTTGAAATTCTCAGGCTTTTCTTTTTCGATCGCCTTCAGCTCGTCGGTGTAAGCCAGATCCGCGTGATGTCGAACTCCGTGAACAACGACGATGTTTTTAAATTTCTCCCACGGCTCAGGCGTTCGCAGCATCGCGATGTACGGAGCCAGTCCAGTTCCGGTTGCGAGTAGCCATAGGTTTTCCGCCGGCGGAGTTTTCTTGAGGGTGAAGCTTCCTGCGGCTCTTTCGGAGACTTGTAACTTGTCGCCGTTTTCCAGTCTCCATAGTCGCGGCGTAAGCTCGCCGTCCTCGACCAAGACGATGAAAAACTCAAGATAATCAGAATGAGGTGAAGCAACCGAATAAGGACGGTTGATCAGTTTGGCCTCTTCGGCAATCTCACTGGCCTTTTTGCTGTCTTGATCACCGCCGTCCCTTTCGTCGCCGTCCCTTTCACCGCAGTCTCCATCGTCGCAGTCCTTTTCGTCGCTGTCCCTTTCGTCGCTGTCCCTTTCGTCGCTGTCTGGATAAACCCCCAGTTGCAAAAACTGGCCCGGAAGGAAGGGCTCGACGCCTGGGACATTAACCCGAATCGTAAACAAACCGTTCGTCCAGATCGTTTTATCGACGATCGTTCCTTCGCGCCATTTTGGCATAGCTGACTCGGCAAGCATGTAAGGAATGTGAGATAGGAAGCCTCTGCAAGCCATCATCGGGGATAATGGAGCGCAATTCAAGAAGTGGTAATGTTTCCGAATGAAAGTCACGCTTGTTGGAAGCAAGAATATTTTTGATTCCGTTCGCCAATCCGAACCTGAAAAAAGAAACTCTCTCAAATAGTTACAAAAGGTCGCTGATACAGTGAAAGCGGTTGGGTAAAACGCCGAATTTACCTATAAAACGGGTTGGGATTTATCAACCTATTGATGTTCGCAACTCAATCAACTTTGTCGCCGGAATTCGGAATGACCACTGAAATGACTCAATTCAATCCTGATGAAATTGCTTCTCGATTTGACTTTATTTCCGCCCAACCACGCATCTATAAAATGTGGGAATCAGGAAACTATTTTCACGCGACGCCGGATCCGGATCGCGATCCCTACACGATTGTCATCCCGCCGCCGAACGTAACCGGTGCGTTGCACCTTGGGCACGCACTCAACAATACTCTCCAAGACATCTTGATTCGCATGAAACGCATGCAAGGCTTCAATACGCTTTGGATGCCTGGTACTGACCACGCCGGAATTGCGACTCAAGCCGTTGTCGAACGCCGGTTGAAAGAGCAAGAGGGCAAGACACGCCATGACCTCGGACGCGAAGCGCTGGTTGCTCGGATTTGGGATTGGAAGAAAGAATACGAAGCACGAATTCTCGGTCAGCTTAAGCAAATGGGAGCCAGTTGTGACTGGGAGCGAACGCGTTTTACTTTCGACGACACATGTGCGCGAGCCGTGCGGCACACGTTCTTCGATCTGTTCAACAAAGAGCTCATCTATCGTGGCAAACGACTGGTCAACTGGCACAGGTTTTTGCAAACTACGGTCAGTGACGATGAAGTCGAGAACAAAACGACTCAGGGGAATTTTTGGCACTTCATGTATCCGGTCATCGATCCGCAAGAAAACGAACCGGCTCATATTATCGTCGCCACAACCAGGCCAGAAACAATGCTTGGCGACACAGCCGTTGCCGTTCATCCAGACCCAGCGACGGCGTTCGACCGAGTCGCGTCAGAGTTGCGTGACAAGCTGAAGAAAGCGTCAGATGCAGAAAAGGAATCCGTTCAAGGCGAACTTGATGCGCTTGCGGAACGTCGGTCTCAGATGTTGCCGCAACTGGAGTTGCTTCGTGATATGGCGCTGGCGGGTCGCAAAATCATGCTGCCCTTGATGGACAGAGAGATTCCGATCGTCGCTGATCAGTGGGCGAAGCCTGAATTGGGTTCGGGTTGCGTCAAAATCACTCCGGCACACGATCCGAACGATTATGAAGTTGCCAAGCGTTGTGACTTGCCGATGATCAACTTGATGAATCGAGACGGTACGCTTAACGTTGAAGCCGGAAAATACGAAGGCCTGACGATGAAGCAAGGCCGCAAGAAAGTCGTTGAAGATTTGGAAGCACTGGGGCTCCTCGAGCAGGTTGAAGCTCGCGAGATTGAGCTTCCTTTGTCCGACCGAAGCAAAACGCCGATCGAGCCATTTTTGGCGGATCAATGGTTTGTCAAAATGGATTCGTTGGCACAATCCGCGATGGATGCAGTCTCGAGTTCGTCGGTTCAGATTTTCCCGCAGCGTTACGAAAAAGGCTACTTGGATTGGCTGGGCGAGAAACGTGATTGGCCAGTTTCTCGTCAGCTTTGGTGGGGGCATCAGATTCCAGTCTGGTCGATTCCATGTGAAACCGAAGCCGACACCGGATCGATGGCAGAAAAAATCAAGGGATTGGCAGGCTTCGATGCGAATCTCGCGGCTGTCCAGGTCGAACTTTGCGACGAAACGGATGTCGAGAAACGAAAGCGTCTCGAATTGCCGTTTGCCACGATTCACGTTTGTGTCCAATCCGGAACTCCGGAGTTGGAAGAGCAATTGGTTGGGCTGGGTTTGGTGCGCGAAGAAGACGTTCTCGACACATGGTTTAGCTCTGCTCTCTGGCCGCATTCGACGTTGGGATGGCCGGACAAAACGGCAGAACTCGAATCCTTTTATCCGACCAGCACGCTGATCACCAGCCGTGATATTATTTCGCTGTGGGTCGCTCGAATGGTTTTGATGGGATTGAATAATCTCGGTGAAATTCCGTTTAGCAAAGTCTACATCCACCCGAAAATTCAGGATGGTTTTGGCGAAGGCATGTCAAAATCAAAAGGCAATGGAATCGATCCATTGGATGTCATCGAGAAGTTCGGGGCCGATGCGTTGCGTTTCGGAATGGCTCATCTGACGACGGAAACGCAAGACGTGCGCGTTCCTGTCCAATTCGAATGCCCGCATTGCGAGCACTCGTTTGATCAAACAAAAAAGAATCGCGTGCTCGCGACTTTGCCGTGTCCCAAGTGCAAGGAAGAGTTCTCTACGCAGTGGGCGGCGACGGACGAAGAGAAAGCCGTTCCGCGCGGAGCGGTCATTAGCGAGCGTTTTGAAGTCGCTAGAAATTTCGTCAACAAGCTTTGGAATGCATCACGATTCTCGATGCTAAAC
>CAZPTT010000103.1:5929-24402 GCA_964589435.1 uncultured Pirellulaceae bacterium | reverse complement strand
CTGCAAGGCAAAAGCCCGGACTGGATTCGCCACGAAGCTTCCTGCCAAGAAGACTGCGAACCAACGCCTTCGCTAAACCTAGACGACCTCGGCGTAATGCTTATCAAAAGAGAAGCGTAACAAAAGAAGAGCCCTTGAAATCAAGGGCTCTTCCAAATCGGCGTCGTGGCCTCACTAAAACAACACGTCGCTTCCACACCGACGGGTTTACTCACGACGACGAAGTATTACTGGCGAAGATAAACTCGGTTGGCGAACCTAGTTTAATGCAACATGCCCATTTCGTTTACTAAGCAATCGAACTATCGTTTGCGGCGGCGACGCATTACGAATCCCACCAAACCAAAGCCCGCCAACGCGGCAGAACTTGGCTCAGGCACTGCGGCAGTGAACGAAATTCGATAGATGTCTTGGCCAGCGGTCAACCCGCTTGTAAACGTATAGCCTGCAGCGGTTTCTAAGCCATCAAAGCCTGCCAACTCCGAGAAATTGAACTGAACGGTTCCGTTTTGAGGAGTTCGTAATGAGTTGTCTCCGTTGACCAAGAACGCTGCGTTGTTAGGGTCAAACGCTTCCGAACCAGCATCCCAAATCTCATCTGAAGTTTGGGTGATTGAATTGATCAACAGATTTCCGTTGGCGTCGAACAACTCGTACTCCATTGGATCATCGTTTCCGATGAAAAAATCGTTGCTGGGAACGACCATGGAAGCGAATGTAAAAAAGCGGTTAACACTTGGATCAACGTCAAAAACAGCGGAAGCAGTTCCGCCAGGCAACAATGGGCCACCGTTGGCAACCGTACCTAGAGTCGCCGTCGAATCTGCGGCGGCAAATGCCGGAAACCAATCGGATCCGCTTCCACCTTCAGCGACGGAAATGATCGGCGCGGTCGCCGTTTCGCCTTCATTGAACGAATCGAATGTTCCGTTGTTGAATCCGACTCGAAGTGGAGCGAATGTGATACTGTCCGTGGGAGCCAAGTTCTCAACGGTGACTTGAATTTGCTGTGTTTGCGCCTGCGATATCGCGGGCACAATGACAAAGGCAACGAATGCCCAAATGGTAAAAATCGTGGTTTGCTTCATCTCTGGTGTACCTATTCAACTAAATGCGGGGAGACTTCCAAGCACTCGTTTGGATCGTTTAGAGATAGTGCTTGGGCTTTGGTCTGGGTAGAGTCACCGGCAGTTAGTTCATTACAAAGAAATGTCAGATTTTTTTTCGAATTGCTAAAGTGCTCCGCCAAAGTGTCGTAACGCACATCTTCAATGGAGTGCCGATCCATTGGTCACCCAGTTTTTACGACCTCCTATTGGATATGTGAAAAGTTAGAGATTGGCCGTTCAAGCGGATGTTGCAATTTGACGAAATCAATCCACGGCGCAAAATAGATTCTGTGCGAAGAACTCGAACGTAATTTACACAGCCCAATCTTGAATGTTCGCGGAGCCGTAAATTTCCAAATCGTCACCCACCACCGATTCAGATATCCAGGCTGCTTCGCCGCTCAACTGGCTTGAGGAGCACGGCGATTTGCTATACAAGTTCGCCTGTCTTCGTGTTAACGATCCTCACTTGGCTGAAGACTTGGTGCAGGAAACATTGACGAAAGCGTTCGCAAACTTCGCAAAATTTCGGCACGAAGCATCTGTCAGGACTTGGCTTTTCCAAATCCTTAGGAACGAAATCAGCCAACATTATCGGAAGAAAAAATCGGCCAAACTGCGTGGGGATTCTAGTTCAGAAGGCGTCGAGTTGGACAACTTGCTTTGCCCGGAACTTACCAACCAGGAATTTTCTACTGCCGTCGAGCGAGAAGAGTTTTGGGCAGTCATACAAACGTGTTTTGAAAAAATTCCCGAGCACCTACTCGAAACTTTTTTGCATAAGCTGGCGAATCCGCACGAAAAAATAGAAGATCTGTGTAATCAGCTGGACATTAAGCCATCTAACTTTTCAGTTCGTCTGTTTAGAACGAGATTGATGTTACGACGATGCCTCGAAAAATCGTGGCTGAAAGAATAATTATCGATCAAATCCAGATCGCAATGTGCATTTCCCGTTAGCGAATGCAAAGTACATCTCTAATAATGATTCATTAACCTTGGCTAAGTTTCCGCACGAACAGTCCAAAACAATTTTTTAGATCGCTCCCTTGAAAACGTTTTTGACCAAAATTTATCTGATCCTTACGCTCGATTGTGAGGAGTCTGCAAAACTCACTTCCGATTCGTTCGATCGAGATTTGGATTGGTCGGAGTATTGGGCGGCGAAGCTTCACCGGTTAATTTGCTCGAAAAGCCGCAAACTCAATCGTCAGTTAGTTGAGCTTAATTCTGCACTTTGCGTTGAGCAGAATGACATTGAGAAAATCCAGCCGATGCCGTCCGATGCCAAAGATCGAATCCGCACGGCATTGCAGCAACTCGACGATTCCGAACCGCATTAACCGAGTTTAGTTCTCGGTGACGGAATCGTCGCTCGTTACCGCGAGCGTGCCAGCCATTATTTCGCGGCTTTTCCAAAACGCCCCAATGACAGGTAAGTCGGCGATCAACTGCGTCTGTGCACCTGACTTGATCATTCGTGACGAAACGGAAACATGGTCATTCCCGACGATGTCCTGAAAAATCTCCCGAGCCTCTCCTGCCTCTGCGTCGGACAAAAACATCTCGGCAACATTCAAGTCCATCCTGAAATGGGGTGCGTTCTTCTTTCGCGGCGAATCGGCACATGCGTCGATGCACTTTTTCATAAACGGCATTGGTCGAGTTCCGAGTCCCAACAATATCTCATTTTGCCCGGCCCCCAAAAGAAGCGAAGCATTCGACTGATTCATCAGGCTCAGCTCGTCGCTAAAACTCATTCGATAGAAACTGAAACCTCGATAGGAGTCGATTGACTGGTTGCCAATCGAACTTCGAGCGTGCGGATTGAGAGCGATCGAGCTCGAATCGGCTGACGTTCCCAAATCGCCAAGCAAGTGCTTGAATTTGTTTGTGTCAATCGCATGAATGACGCCCACGAAATTGAATCTTGATCCTTCAAAATCCGCCGCGATTGCCAAATCATACTTACCCTTTTTGACGGTTCGCTTCATAACGGAACCGATCTCGCGAAACAGCGCATCCATTTCTTCGCCTTGATAATACTCCAGCGCTTCCGCGTGCAATTCCAACTCAGTCTTTTGCTCGGTCAAGATAGGAGCACAAATGTTCATGCTAAATTTCGCGTTTTCATGATTGAAATTTGCGAATCTGGAGCCGGGTAACTTGTGCCCTCTCTTTCCAGTTCTACCCAGTACTGACGAAGGGCTGCCAATATTCTCGACGTCAATGACGAGCTTGTTGGTTTCCTTATCGAAGTCAATTTCCAAGGTGCAAGATTGCGTCTCTCGAAACGCTTTGATGGCGTTGCCGGTCATGTTTTTCATTTCGGCAAAATCGCTTTGCCCGCTTGGATCAAAGACTCGGTGAATCGCTGATCGGAAATACTTCGTGTATTTGGCAAAAACATTTTTGCGAACGGCGGATGGAATTTTCGCCATGTTGATTTTCACAATCGCATTTTTATCAGCAGCGGTTTCAGCTAACCATGCCTCTGGTGAATTGTCAGTATGTTCCATCGCACGTTTGGTATTGCCCAAGAAAACGTAACCGTCTTGTTGCTCGACGAAATACCTTTCTCCGTCACCAAATTCAATCTGTCGCGGACTTGTTTCTGTCAACGCACCCAATCCTCCCAGAACTTTCATAAAGGCATCGGAATCCGTGACCGGCACGAACGCCAACATATCCGCAGAGGTTGCAGCATATTCGTAGAACATGACGGCCCCGACTCGGCGGCTTTGGTCGGTGCTCTCCAGGACGGACTGGATCGCTGCCTTCATTGGCATCGCGACCAACCCCAGACCCATCTCATCGATAATTTTGCCGATGTCTTCGAGCTGGTCTTCACCATTGCCAATCGCAATCGTCACGGCAGGTTCCGGCTGTTCGGAACTAGATTCGTCGCCAGCCGAGTCACGCAAGGCAATCGTTGGAATTTTAATTCCCAGTTTTTCCGGACCGATGGAAAAGACCGTCACCCCAGCGATGATTGTAAACACGACGGTGGCTGCTAAAAATTTCATACGACGACCTGGAAAATCAGTTCACAACGATTCAAAACAAATTTTCAAATCGTAGGTCGTATGAAAACAGGAACTGACTCTGGGCGAATTCTTGCAATTGCAATAATCGCGATCCTGTCCAGTTATTCCGGTCGTAGGTTTAAAGATAGCTTTGAATGTGTCATTGACCAGCAATCTTCAAAAGCCATCCCCGGACGACGAAGCGAGGAGGTATGGACGCAGAGTCATTCAAAGTTCAATTTTTGAAGAACTCGTATCGACTTGGTTGTATTTCTCTGGATTGGCTACGCAGAGAGTCAGCGAGACGATAATAAGAAGAACCAGAATCGCAGCAGGAAAACCGCCCAAAGTGGAGAGAATTCGAATTCCATCGACATTCGCGAAGCTAATCATGACCCAGGCCACGATTCCAACTGTGGCCCCCCAAATGATCTTTAACCAGATGTTCCCCTCCGGATTCTCAGGCGAAATCCCTGTTGAGCTGATCGCAGCCATCGCCGTTGTGTTTGAATCGGACGAAGTCACAAAACAGACAAACGCGCTGAACAAATAAAACGCGACGATAAAGATCCCACCGGTGAATTGGTTGAACACTTCATAGGACACCATCTGGTTGCCCTTGTTGGGATCCTGGATAACCGCCAGCAAATCAACGACACCCGTCATGTGCTGATGCAACGCTGTCCCCCCAAAAATTGCCATCCAGGCGATTCCGAATAACGATGGCAAAACAAAGTTGATAAGCATGAACTCTCGCACCGTTCGGCCATAGGCGATTCGCCCCAAGAAACAGGCCGTGATCGGAGCCCAAGCCAACCAAACTGCCCAGTAGAAGACAGTCCAATCCGCCGACCAATTGTCGTCGTCCAACGCTCCCGTGAACAAATTTCTCTCGAAAAATGTTGTCAAATAAATGCCCAACGATTCGAGCCCGAAGCTAAGGATAAAAACTGTCGGCCCCATCACCAATATGACAATCGCCAGCAAAAATAAGGCTCGCGCATTGATGTCCGAGAGGATTCGAATTCCATTCATCAATCCCGTTGCACTGGAAACAATAAAGGTTCCAACGATTGCCCCCGTAATCGCCAGCCAAACCCATTTGTTGGATGGCACCTCAAATAGAAAGGTGAGTCCACCGGAAATAGTCAAAATGCCCGCGCCCAGTGCCGCTGCCATCCCTAGCACCAACGAATAGAGACAAACCGAATCAACCAACCTGGCCGCCGCAGTGGTCGAGTAGTCGCCCAACAACGGGGCCAATGTCGACCCCAATGAGAACGGCTTCTTCATGTTGTAGTAAGCGAATGCGAACATTAACGACGCAACACAATACATCGCATACGGCGTGAATGACCAATGAACATAGAGCGTCGACATCGCAAACTTGGCCGCTGCTGGAGTGTTGGCGTCAATCCCAAGCGAACTTGGAGGACTGGTATAGTGCATGATCGGCTCGACCGTCGACCAGAACAAAATCCCGATGGCAATCGTCGTACACACCGTGATCGCGAACCAGTTCCACATACTCATCAAAGGCTTGGCTTCGGCTCCTCCAATCCTCAATTTGGCGAACGAAGAGAAACAAATATAGACGCAGAGCAAAACTGCCAAAAACGCACAGGTAGTGAACAACCAGCCAAAGTTTCCGATCACCCATCCATTGGCTTGGTTGATCGTTTTCGTGAATTGATCTTTATCAAGCACGTTAAGCACCACTGCTGCAACGACCAACACAAATGGGGGCCAAAATACGAAGTGGTTCAGATCACGAAAAAGTCCGCCAGATTGTTTTGCCATGTCTTCAATCGTGATTCATAGATTTGTTGTGCGTACGTCGTTTCATTTGCCAAAGGACGTTTTCGCCGCAACAGAATTCGTTACAGGGGTTAAGTCGATTTGGATCGCCGCTAGATTGTCGCAAGCTTGCTGCACATTGCCAGCACGGAGATGCCTGCAAACGAAACGACTTTGACTTTGCTTCCATAGGTGAACGTTTACACGTACGAAAGTCAAACTTTTTTAGTTGTATCAGTTTTGCTGAAGAATGGGGTCAGGATGAGTCGAACCGTTAAAGAATACAAAGGTATCGGTTTGGTACATCGGCCAGCAGCCAAGTGGCAACGGAGTAGTCATGGAATACGTACAGTGCTTTTTCCTCGTGTTTGCAGGAATGTTGATTGGATACTTTCTTTGGTATCGCGATCGTAGTGGGGAAGAACAGCTTCGGCTTTCATTGGAAAGAGAAACTGAAGATCTGCGGACTTCGCTGAAGACGGCACACAATTCAAATGCTCAGCTTGACGAGCGATTTTTGCGTCAAAAGGGCCAACTGAATGTTCTCCAGCAACTTTGCGACGACTGGTCAACCAGCCGAGAACAATCCGAGCGTGACCGAGCTCAGTTGGAAGTCGAGCTGGAAGATAAACGGCAGAAGTACGACCAAACAGCGGCAGAGTGGCAAGCTGAAAAAGAGCTGCGAATTGGCTTGGAAGATCAGGTTCATCAATTAAGCCAAGCACACCGTGACGAAGTGAATCGCGTCGGACAAGACTGGCTGGCGAAGCATTCGTTGGTCGAGTCGAATCTCAATCAACGGCAGGGCGAACTAGCCGCCACCGCCAAGGAAAACCAACGCCTCGGAAAATCTTTGCACAACTCGGAGGCATTGATCGCCGAGCTTCGCGCAGAAATGGCAGCCAAGAAAACACTGCTGGAAACTGCCAAGAAGAATGCCAGTGGCTTGGAGCAAGAGTACGTTTCGCTCGAGTCTTCTTTGGAAGAGAGCAGCTTACTGCTCAAGCAGGCACGCTCCGAATGCGCAAGCACAATGTCGGAAAAAAAATTGGCCGAAGAGTCCATGGCCTCGTTGCGAGACCAACACGCCAATCTTCAGATCACGGCTGACAATCTTCGTTCTCAGGTCGCCCAACTGGAAACACTAAAGCCAGAAATCGAATCACTTAAACAGTCGCTCGCCGAATCACAAGATCAGCTCAGCAAGGTGGTCGACCAACGAGATCAGGCCCTCGGAGCCGAGAAGGCTCTGGCGACAACTGCCAACGGCTTACGGAGCCGAATCGACAACCAGGAATCGACCATTCATGGACTGCGTGAAAAACAGAAGGACGCGCTCGAGCAACTCAAAAGCGAATTGCAGCGGCGCACTGAACTGGAAGCAGCCCTCGATCAACAGCGCTCTGACATGGAACTCAAATCAGAAGAGCAAAAGTCAATCATGAAATTGGCTTCGGTTGAGCTGCAATCGAACTTTGATGTTGAAAAGAACAGCCTGCAGAATCAGCTCGCCGGCCACGTTCAAGATGTTGAGCTACTGAAGAATCAGCGAGAGGATCTCAAAGTCGCGTTGGAGAAACAACGTCATGAGATGGAGCAAAAAATTCGCGAGCAAAATGAGCAGCTGTCGACTCAAAACAATGAAATGCAAACGTTCTTTGAAGACGAAAAAGCTCAACTCGAACTTCAATTGACCAAGCACACCGAAAGCATCGAACACCTGACCAAACAACGTGACGGGTTTGCGGCGGAGCTTGACCAGTCTCGTTCTTCATTCGCTGAAGTCGAAAACTTGAACTTGGCAAATGAAGCGAAAATTCAATCGCTAGTGGCAGAGGCTGAAGAGCTACAAACGACTTGTCTCCGAATCGGTGAACTTGAAAAACTATTGGCTGAACGCGAATTGCAACTTCAATCAGATTCCGAGCAATTGACATCAACGAATCAACGTGTCGAATCGCTGGAACTACAACTCGCTGAACGTAACGAGATCGCCCAACGCCTGACCTCTGAGATCGAGAGTCTCCGTGAACAGCATTCCGTTGCGACGAGGCGACATTCAGAGCTGCAAGCCCAGCTCGACCAATTCGCCGCCAGCCACCAGCAGTATGAATCGGCTAAGGCCAATCACGAAAATCAACTCGATTCTCTTCGAATGAAACTTAAGGCAAGCGAAGAGACGATTCGGAATCTGCGTCGCGAACGAGCAGGCGTGCTGGCTCGCCTAGCGAACTACCGCACGATTGCCGAGCCTGATGCGACGGTCATCTCGTTCACGCAAGCCATGGAGCAAAAGAAGCGGGTCGATGATTACGACAACGAGTACGGCGGTCACACTCGCAACGATTCGGTGCGTGGACTGGTCTATACATCAGCCCCGGAGAAGACAGACGACTTGAAACGCATTTCAGGAATCGCATCCGTTCTTGAAGGCCGCCTAAATGATTATGGAATTTACACATTCAAGCAAATCATGGAATGGAAGCCAGAAGCGATTGAAGAATTCTCAGTCCTGTTAGCGTTCCGCGATCGGATCGAACGCGACGACTGGAAAGGCCAAGCGAGTTTCTTCTACGCTGAGAAATCCAAAAAACAGGCAGCGGCCGCGTGAGCGATCGTCTATGCAGATGAGTTGCAATCAATCAGATGAAACTTGTTAGCACCCTTGCCTATGTCTAAGTTCAAGTTTTGCATTTTTTTAGCCACGAAGTGGTGACCGCATATAGCCGCGCGGCGTGAGCCCGCGGTTTAGTTTGACTTGATTGCCAAAGCCACGAAGTGGCGACCGCGATCGAATGGCTACCTTGCGAACGTCACTTCGTGACTTGATTGCGATGAAACATCGACTCTGCGGGCTCCCGCCCGCAGCTAAGTGCGACCGCTCCTTCGGAGCTACACCGGACAAATTATTCATGGGCCACGCGGATCTACACACCCCATAATTTATCAAACCCAACTAAACCAAAAGAATCGCTCGTTTTCAACGGGCAACATTTGCAAAACGAGAACTAAGTAAGCAAAAAAAGGAGGAGCACCGCTGTGTGCTCCTCCTTTTTTAGTGTCAGATATCATCGCCGGAAACCACAGCTTGAAGCCTAGGATTTAAGCTTTGAGATCATCGCCTTGAACTCGTCATTTTTCCGAAGTGGCTCAAGATCCGCTTCGGTTTGCAGTTCAAACCAATCGGAGTACCCGCCGGTGATGACTTGCTGCAGGGTCGTGAGGCTCTTTTTAACCAGCAGTTCTTTTTCATCGGCATCATCAACGAACCGAGATGCCTGAATGTACGCCCGGGCAATATCGACGCGCATCTTGCCTTCCAACTCCTCGTTTTTGTTCAGCCGATCCGCAATCTCAAGTGCCTTTTCGGCATTTCCGTTGCGGGCATAAGCGACCATCAGCATGGTTTCGTTCTTCAGATTTGGATCCTTCGCGACAAGGCCTTCACGAATCTCGACACATTTGGCGAAGCGATTCTTGGCCTCGTCTTTACCTTGCAGTTCCAATAGAGAAGCGTGGCGATACAGAGCAACCGAGTACTTGTACTGGGAATCGTAGTCTTCGGGATTCTTGTCTGCGTACTTCTTGGAAACCGCCTCACTCTTCACGAACAAGTTGCTGGCTTTCTCGAGCTTTCCAACGCGAAGACAATTGTAGGCATAGGTTACGCCCATACCGGCGACCTCGCGCTGGTTGTGCTCCGTTGGATCATCGACATAGGCTTGCTCCGTTCTCTCATAGACATTTTGAAATTGAGCTAACGCTTTGTCCGTGTCTCCCATCTTGAAAAGAATCGTTGCTGCTCCCAACGAAGACCGACGCCCATCGAGCGCGACAGCGTTGGTGTACATCTTTTGATAGTTCTCTGATTTCTCCGCGAAACTCTCATCGACTTTTAACAAATCGAGAATCCCGTTTCTCACTTGGCCCGCCTCGACAAAATACGGAGCGCACTTATCAAGCTCACCGCGGTTGTAGTGATAAACGCCATAGCTTTGCAGAGCATTGCTGAGCGAATAATTCAACGCGTACAGTGGCGGCGTTCCTTTTTCCTCACTCGGTTTTGGATTGGCGATAATTTCGCGGGCAACCTTTAACGCCTCGTCTAGTAGCGGCTGACTCGCCTCGATTCCTTCCGCCTTTTCTGTAATCGTTGCGTGCATCAAACAAATCTCAACAAGGTTCTTCCTCGCCGCATCAGTGCCTTCTTTTACTTTGATCCGGTCTTTCGCCAGCAAGTACAGCCGCTTGATTTCTTCGTTCGCAAGCTTGCCTTCGCTGAGCGATTCGAAAATTTTCGTAAGCTGATAGCGAATCGCCATGAAAGTCGGAATCGCTTCTGATTTCACATCGGTATGCAGCTCGATCTCCAAATCGTTATACGTGTTGGACATTGACTTCATCACTTCCAGCCGCGTTTTGGCGAACTTTGGATCCGCACTCAATGGGCCATCGATGTCAGTCAGAACGCTCTGCATCGTTTTGACAATCTTTAAAGCCTGATCCCGGGCGATCTTCTCATTAGCAATCGCTTGTTTTTCGTTTTCGATCGCCGTGACCAGGTTTTCATCCGCCTTCTGTTTTTGAATTTGAACATTGTCACGCTCTTTAGCGATTGCAAACGATGACCAAGTCATCACGCCGGCAACAGCACACGTCAAGAAAAAAGAAGTGCCAATCAGGCCAGCAATTTTTGGATTTCGCTTACACCAGCGGGACAGTTTTTCCAGCCGACTGATCGGCCGTGCAACAATCGGTTCGTGGTTAATAAAACGTTTCAGATCATCAGCGAGCGCTTGACAGCTTTCATAGCGACCTGCGGGATCTTTGGTCAGTGTCTTCAGGCAAATCGTCTCCAAATCCAACGGAACGTCAGGCGAAAGCTGTTGGAGTGGAACCGGATCCAATTTGATGACTTGCATCAGCGTGTCCATCGCTCGCGATGAAACGAACGGCGCTCGACCGGACACCAAGCGGTACAATAGCGCACCAAGTGAATACTGATCTGCCGTGTGATTCATTTCGTTAACTTTGCCCAACGCCTGTTCCGGTGACATGTAGCCTGGCGTCCCGAGAATCGTACCGGTCTTCGTGCCTTCTTGATCACTGTCATCTTGAACCTGTTTCGCCAAACCAAAATCGGTGATCTTGGTGACGCCATCTTTGCTCATCAAAACGTTGGCTGGTTTGATGTCACGATGAATAATTCCCTGATCGTGAGCGTATTGCATTGCCTCAGCTAGTTCAGCCACGATTCGGGCGGCTTCTTCGGGCGCGGCAGGCTCGTCTTTATACATCGCGTCGAGCCCCTGCCCGTCCACGAATTCAAGCGAGAAAAATGGCAGACCTTCTTCTTCGCCAATTTCGAAAACCTGCACAATGTTCGAATGCTGAAGATGAGCAACGGCTTGCGCTTCTTTGGTAAAGCGGCGCATCGTCTCCTTGCCGGCGTGCGGACCAGCAAGAATCATCTTAAGGGCGACCAAGCGATTGAGCTTCGTATCGCGGGCTTTGTAGACGACCCCCATTCCTCCGCGCCCCAACTCCGAGAGGACTTCGTAGGTGCCAATCGAAAGTCCAACCAGGTTCTGTGTCGAACGAGCCGACTGATTGATGACTTCAAAACTGTCACCGTCTTGCGAAGTAAAACCGACGGTTGCGTCGTCCTCTCCTCGGGTAAAACCACTCGCTCCTGCAACACCGCTGGCCAGTGTTTGTTCGTTGGGATCACTTCGAGGAACTGCGATCGTCTGGTCGTCCTCATTCGAAATCGTTTGCTGATCTCGCTGATGCCCCGGACTTGATACAACCGTTTGATCATCATCAATTGTTTTCTCGTCCCCGGTGAGGGCACTAACTTTAGCTCCATCATGGATGGTTGGATCTCCGCTCATCGTCTTTGCCGAGTCAGAAATTGAACCGTTAACCAGAGTTTTGTTTTGCTTTTGATCGTCCATCACATTCCAATTCCGAACACCGAGGAGAAAGTACGTCACATCGAAAATCGACGCCTTGTATCGAGAGTTTGCTTATGTCGAGAGTTTGCTTATGTCGAGAGGTTGCTTATGTCGAGAGTTTGCTGAGCCAACCCCAAGTCCCAAACCGCTCTACAGCCGAATGAACTGTCACTCGAATCTACCTCCATTGTATTGAAAATCCTAAGATTGAAACGGTCAAAACCCAAGGGCTTCCCCAGCCCAAGCTCTTCAAATCCCCGAGGAACCGTCACGAAACAACTTCCGATTTGAGTTCATCACACGCGGCTCGCAACGGTTCGGAGAACCGAGCGACATTGTCGCCCAGCTTTCCAAGCTGATAACGCTCGCTGCTCTAATTGGGGGATCTATTTCCTGGCTATCCCCGAGGCCGCGAGAACCAACTTAGCCAGTGAAATTGCAACTCATTCCGAAGATGAATCGAGTTTCTTTTTCAACGTCGTCCTGTGAATCCCAAGGCGGCGGGCGGCAGCGGAATATTGACGATTTGTCAGCTCAAACGCGGAGCGAAAGATCGCCGGCTCGACAAACTTGAGGAACGTCTCGTACAAAGGTTTCGTGCCGGCTTCCCAATTCGATCGCGTCCACTCTGCAGCCATATCAGCGATCCGCTGCTCAAGGTCAGCACTGCCCCGCCCCCCAGCTTGCGAACTTGTCGGCGGTAAAGCTACGAGATGATCAGACGTGATAACGCCGCCGGGAGCGACCATCGCCGCCCGCTCGACTGCATTTCGAAGCTCGCGAATATTCCCGGGCCAACGCAACGCTTGCAAGGCTTCCAAAAAAGAAACCGTTGCGGAAATGGGCTGATCGGATTGAACCTGGTTAAGAAAGTACTGTACTAATTCGGGGATGTCTTCCTTCCGCTGACGTAGCGGCGGCAACTGAATTTCAAACGTTCGCAAACGATAAAATAAATCTTGGCGAAACTCGGTGTGGTTGACTTGGGAAAGCAGATCCTGATGCGTTGCCGAAACTAAACGGAAATCCGTTGGGATTGCAGAATTCGAACCGACCGGTACGACCTCATTTTGATCAAGCACTCGCAAGAGTTTGACTTGGACATCGAGCGGGATTTCCGCGACCTCATCCAGAAATAGCGTCCCGCCATTGGCTTGTTCAATCAAACCAACCCGCGCGCTATCAGCTCCCGTAAACGCCCCAGCTGCATGGCCAAACAATTCGCTTTCGGCAAGCGACGGATTCAATGAGGCAATGTTCACCGCAACGAACGGCCCGTTTTTTCGTCGACCGAACTGATGAATTGACCGCGCAGTCAGTTCTTTTCCTGTACCGCTTTCACCCGTAATCAAAACCGGCGAATCGTTTGTCGTCGTGAACGCGATCTGTTTGAAAATTTCCTGAATTACTTTCGAGGATCCAATCAGGCTGTTTGAATCTTTTTCCGATCCGTTGCGTTCTGAATTCTTCATGGCGATCTTGTGCTGGGAGATCGCTTGCTCAATCGTTTGTTGAACTTTTGCCAGATCAAATGGCTTCACAATGTATTCGAACGCCCCATTCTGAACGGCTGAGATTGCGGTCTTTAAATCGCCAAACGCGGTGATTGTGATGATCGGAACTTTACCGATACGATCGTGAAACTCTGAAATCGCTGACAGACCGTCCATACCAGGCAGCCGAACATCCATAATGATGCCCGCGAATGAATGCTGTTTGACAAGCTCCAAGCCCGCCTCAACGCTGGAGGCCGTTTCAGAGTCCAAACCCATCTGCTGACAGAGCTGTGACAGCCCCCAGCAAATACTCTGCTCGTCATCGATGATGAGAATTTTTTGCATGGCTTCATTTTTTCAGAAATACGGCAGTGTGATTTACAGCCCACGGATGCTCTGGATGTAAGGAGTTACGGGCCAGAGATTGGAAGTTCAACCGCAAATCGAGTTTCATCTTCGGCGCGACTCCAACTGACTTCGCCGCCGGCTCGCTCAACAATTTCTTCCACCAACGCCAGCCCTAATCCGGTTCCCTCTGGCTTTCCCGAAACGAATGGCTCAAACAATTGCCCGGCAATCTCAGCGGGTGGACCAGCGCCGTTATCGCAAACGCTCAGCTCATATTTTGGAAACCCGTCAAGCCGTGACAACCCAATCCGAACATAAGCTTTCCGCTCCCGATCTCCCGTTCGAATCGAATTCTCGCTAGCCGCTGAAATTGCGTTGCTGACTAAATTCATTACCAGCTGCTCAAGATCCTCGTAAGCAACATTGATCAACGACTGTTCGGTGTCTTTAAAATTGTCATTCACAATCAATTCCACGCCAAGATGCTCCGCTGTTGGCTTCAATAGATACAAAACGGAATCAATAATTTCAGCAAAACTGTTCATTGGCGTTGACTGCTGGAACCCTGTTTTCAAACTGGCAGAATCATTTACTTTGGCAAGCCGCAAGAAACGTTCGATGTATTTGTTCATCAAATCCAATTGACGCTTGGCAACGTCCAAATTGGCTGAATCTTTGACTTCTTCGTGTTGTTGGCCCAACAATTCCACTGCCATCTTGCATCCCGTCGCACAGTTTCTCAAATTGTGCGCAATGCCACTTCCCATCGTCACAAGAGTCTTCAATTGCTCGCTTTGCTTGAGCTGCTCTTCGTGCTTCTGTAGCTGCTTGACCATTTCATTAACAGAAACTTTGAGATCACGAACCTCGTCATTGCGCCCGCTCGCGTCGATCGGCTCCCAGTTTCCGAGGGCAACATTCCCAACCTGCTGCTGCAACTCACTCAATGGCTTAGTTAACGAATTTGCCAACAGCCAGCCAAACAGTAAGGCAATTGGAATGACAAACGCTGCGATAGTCAGAGGGTTTCGTACTGCGTGCCATCTCGACCGACGATATTTTTCCTGTGACACGAATACGTGAACGCTCTTCAATTGAGACCGGACATCGCTCATCGGCAATTCAGTGTGGAAATAGTTTTGACCCTCGATCGAAACCTGATTCTCTGATTCAATTAAATCACCAGCCGCGTCCCCCCTCAACCCTGCCTCAGGAAGCTCACCAGGTGCTGCACTGGTTTTCGAAAAAACAGAATCGTCCTGCTTGGTCACTACAAAATCGGCACCCGACAACGATTTCATTTCTTCAAGAACGTTGGATGTTAAGGGGAAACGGGAGGTCGAAAGAATACGCGAAATCTCTGCCACTTGCTTGCTCAACTCGCGTCGATTCGAAATTGTCGTCGAGCGAATGTTGGCGATCGTAATACCAATGACCGTGATGACAATTAGGGCCAGTAGCTGCCAAAGTATCTGGTTGCGAAGGGGCCATCTCAATGAATCACTCCAGGCTGGTTTGAATTTCGGCAATTTGGGTCAATACTCTACTTTTCGAATTTGTCGATCGGCGCGACAACCGTTCACCCCTTCGACAACTGACGATGACACGAATCTTGAAATTCGTTTTTGCCAGAAAGAAAGAGCTTGTTTACTGCGGTGTTCAACCACCACCATGAAATGAGTTATGATAATGATGGTTGGCATATCAAATGCTTACGAGAACCATTTGCTAAATCTGAACGTTAATTAGCCACATGGTTTGAACGACGACTGATCGCCTCAATTGGCTGAAACCATCGGTTGCATCACATACTACATCGTATGGAAGTTCAACGTATGGAAGTTGTCACAACATCTGCAAAACTGGCAAATCATAAAAGTCAAATGAAGAAAACCAATCGTTTACCAGTTGCCCAATCACGCCAGACTTCGAATCGCCTGGCTACTCCTCGACCAGCCTTCACACTCGTCGAACTACTGGTTGTCATCGCGATCATTGGAATTCTGATCGGTATGTTGCTGCCGGCAGTTCAATCGGTTCGAGAGGCCGCGCGGCGGGCCAGTTGCCTGAACAATCTCAAGCAAATGTGCCTTGCGGTTCACGGCTACGAATCTGCCAACCAACACCTTCCACCAAGCTTTGAGATTGAACACGGCTTTGTTTTGACCAACAACAATGGATCCTGGTCGATTCATGGCCGCTTGCTTCCGTTCGTCGAACAATCAAACGCCTTTGAAAAAGTCAATCTAAACCTCTCTTGGGATTCACAAGCCGCAACCGGGATACCGACACTGCGCGTTCCGCTTTACCAATGCCCAAGTGAAGTCCACGATGAAGTTCGGCGCGATACTGGAACGGGACTTCCAAAAGTTTATCCTCAAAACTATGGCTTCAATTTTGGCTCTTGGCTGGTTTACGATCCGACTTCCAGTCGCCGAGGCGATGGGCCGTTTTTCGTAAACAGCAAAGTAACGTTTGGGAATCTGATCGATGGCTCTTCTAACACAATGTGTGCTGCGGAAGTCAAAGCGTTTACGTCTTACATTAGAAATACAACCGACCCCGGCGATATTCCGCCTACAAATCCAAGTTTCTTCAACGGCTACACAGGGCAATTAAAGCTCGGCGATACACTTCACAGAAACACGGGACATACGGAGTGGTGCGATGGCCGGGTTCACCATTCAGGGTTCACAACGGTTTTTGCGCCCAACACTCGGGTGACCTATGATCACGCCGGTGACACGTATGACATTGACTTCAACTCTGTCCAAGAAGGTAAACGCGATGACCAAGCGACCTACGCGGCGGTCACCGCTCGCAGCTACCACGCGGGCGACCTCGTCAACGTTTCTTTCCTTGATGGCTCAACGAATTCCGTTTCCAACAACGTCGATCTAAATGTCTGGCGAGCGTTAGGAACGGTGGCCGGCAGGGAAGTGCAAACGCAATCTGATCTGAACTGAGAGTTCGAAGTTAAGGTCGTTTGTCGTGACCAAGCTAAGAATGCAATAACGGACGGTCTCACCATTTATTGAATCTTCCTTTAAAACATTCATCAGCCAAAAACTGGCTGGTGCGTAGCCGTTCTATCTCGTAAAGCTTGAAATTCTCTCTTAGCAAATTCTTCGTCGAGAAATGCCACGACAATGACGTGTTCGGCTGGGCCAGCCGCAGCAGTATCGACAGCCAATTGAGCCATTTTCCAGCGGCGATCAAACGGCGATTGGTTTACAGAAACGCCTTGGATCTTTTCGAAAAACGTCAGGCTCGTCTTTCGATTCAGAACGCCGCTGCGATACACCAATCCGTCATCGGTGCGAGCGTAACGCATCGACTTACTTTTCTTGATCGCCCACCAGACAAACAGAGGCAGCAGTAAAAGACCCGGCATGAATCCCCACGGCCGTGACACGCCCAGCCCGATTGCAATTAGCATGGCGGCAAAAATAATCGAGAGCCGCATCATCCGGGCTCCGGCTTTATTCGAAAGCGGCTGGAAATTGATATTACTTTCGTCCCACACAAAACCTGGTCTCAGGACACTCAGTAGTGGAGCAACTTCCGAATGCGGAATGACCGGGACAAACCACCGACGCGAGACCGTCGTTGTCGCATTTTCATTGTCTTTCCCAGCTCCGCCGGCCGTTTCAATTCGGAGCGAAGCAAACCCCATCCAACGCATAATCAAGTTTCGGTGAATGCTAATGAATTGAATTCTCCCACGTGGAACCGTGGCACTGACTTTCGTAAACAGCCCGCACGAAATCCTCAAATCTTCGCCGTGCCGCTCAAGCTTGTACCCAAAAAATCTCAGGATGAACCAGCCTACACCAAGCAAACGCAAAAGCATCAATACCGCAATCAGGCCAGACAGTAGCGTCAAAATACCGCTGATCGAACCATCGAACTGCGGCAGAAAATTCCAAACACGCCGAAAATCGAAACGGTCTTCAAAGTCGAACTGGAACATGGCTCCAAAAAGAATACCGAGCATGATCATTCCGCGATTACTCGCCAATCCGGCTCGCACCAGCCAACCTGCTGGAATTTCGACGAGACTCTCGCCGGCTTCTCGACCGGGCGCAAGGCCGGCCGTTTGATCAAGACTTCGAAAATCCGAACTCAATTCCCCCGAATCCGAGCCCGACGAATTTGCATTAGATGCAACGACGTTCTCTGCAGATTGAAGATCGAAGATTTCGTTCCTCAAACGATCCATTTGTTCCAACGACAACACACGCAATGTTGCTTCGGCCTCGGTTCCGCTGGCCGTTTCAACACGCACCTCGGCAACCTTGAGAAAACGGTGAAGGATGTTTTGCACGAAGTCGAGGTTTTGAATTCGCGATACGGGAACCGTTCGAACACTCCGAAAGATAAGCCCTTTCGTGACGACCAGTTGCTTATTTTGAATGCTGTATCGAAAAGTAAAGTATCGAAAAATCGAAGTCAGAATGGCGGGAATAAAAATAATTGCGGCGATGTAGATACCGAACGAACCTCCCCGGGCAGCGCTGAACAAAGCAATCAAAGCCGGAAAGAGATACGATTTCCCATGCGTGATCAAGTCAAATGCCAGCGAAGACGGATGTAGACGCAACATCGATTCCGTTTCGATTTCGCCAGCATCCAACGAAGCCGGTGTATCGACCTCGCTTTCATTGACTTTCTCTTGCGGCTCGATGCACGACCCCGCTGGAACGACTGACGCTGCTGAATCGACCGGTGGCTGATCAT
>CAZPTT010000103.1:0-5919 GCA_964589435.1 uncultured Pirellulaceae bacterium | reverse complement strand
CCCAAGAAAGCCGGTGTATCGACATCTCCGTGATTGAGCTGATCATGCGGCTCGATACTCGATGCCGGAAAAACAGCTTCCACTGAATCGACCGGTGGCTGATCATCAGATTCTGATTCACGTTCGGGAAGATCAAACGACATTGCTGGTCTTTCGTTGCTTGACCAGCAGATCACGAAGATCCAAGGCGACGGCATGAGTCAATCCATCCAGTTCGACCGATGCGTTTTGAGTGCCCGCGGTGTGAACCGTTAGCTTGCCAATTTCATACATCCGCTGCAGCGGCCCTTGCGAAACGTCAGCATGTTGAACTCGCCCCAGCGGAATCGAAATTTGGTGTCGCCATAAAACGCCCCGTCGAATTTCCAAGCCCTCGTCATCCAGGCGCCAGCTTGCATGGGCGTAGGCTTTGGCAGGCCAGAACGCCGTGAAGTACAAGCAAATACCCAGCATGACGATACCGGCAATCACAGCCGCCCCGAAAATCCAAGTGAATCCTACATTCGCCCAGCCGATCGCCAATCCGATCAAGAATCCAACCAATGCAATCAACGTAAAGATGACGCCGCCAATCAGCTCGACCTGAATCATCCGAGGATCTAGCGGGTAGAACCCATCCTCCGATTCGTAGTTCGGCTCGTCATTCATGGCCGGCGCAACCAACGCCGGTTCTCTCGCAAGCAGTTCCGAGCCTGGTGGTTCCGAGCCTGGTAGTGTCGAGCCGACATGGGGTGCCGACGAGAAAACAGTATCTGCAACTGGTATTTCGCGAGAATTGGAATTCGATTGTGATTCGTTCGTATCGTCCAAACTGGATTTCCATTCGAAAAAGATTCAGTAACGGTTCGCAAATCACTTCCCGATATTGCCAAATTCTAACAGATTTACTTCTCCGTTTAACGCCCGTAGCGACCGAATTGAAAGCTGGCTGGACGAGCAATTTCTTCGTCCGGCGACGTGGCAATTCGGATACAATCATTGATTCCCAATTTTGAAGAGACGAGACCGATGCAAATTCAATGGTTCCCAGGGCACATGCACAAAGCCCGTGTGCAGATGAAACAAACGATGCCCAAAGTTGATTTGGTCATCGAAGTGCTCGATGCGCGGATACCGTTCAGCAGTGAAAATCCGATGCTGGAAGAACTCCGTGGCGAAAAACCCTGCTTGAAGATCCTGAACAAAGCTGACCTTGCCGACCCGGAGCTGACAAAAGTTTGGCTGGCCTACTTCGATCGGCAGAAAGGCATCAAAGCTCGCGCGACAACGACAGACGACCGGAAGTCGATCCGCCAATTGACTGGCCTTTGCTCACAACTTCTCCCACACAAAGGCGACGGAGCAACCATCGTGACGATGATTGCCGGAATTCCGAACGTTGGTAAGTCCACGATCATCAACATCCTCGCCAACAAGAAAGTCGCCAAAACAGGAAACGAACCGGCGGTTACCAAAGGCCAACAACAGATCCATATCGGCAACGGGGTCACCCTGATGGATACTCCGGGCGTTCTGTGGCCTAACGTTGAGAATATCAAAAGCGGTTACCGACTCGCAACGATTGGATCGATCAAAGAAACCGCGATGGACTACGCGGATGCCGCCTATTTCGCTGCCGAGTTTATGCTGAAACATTATTGTGATCGTTTGATGGAGCGATATTCACTCGATGAAGTTCCAACCGACCAAAATGATTTCATTGAAGCATTAGGACGAAAAAGAGGCTGCCTTGGCAGATCTGGCGTTGTCGATATTGATCGTGCTTCCAAAATTTTCGTCACCGAATTGCGACAAGGAAAAATGGGAGCCGTGACTTTGGAGACTCCGGACATGATGGAAGTCGAAAAAGTTGAAACGGCGAAACGAATCGAAGAGAAAGAAGCTGCCCAAGCCGCGAAGACCCTCAAACGTAAAGCAGCATTTAAGGAACGCAACAAACCTCGCGAACGCAAACGCAAGAAGAATAAATAGTGCAACCAAGAAGACTTCGACTGCTCCGGAAAAGGGAGGGCGCTCCGCTTGCTTACCTTGCCCGTTTGCCCGCCGCGCATTCACGTCATGCGAGCTTGCCAATTGCCGCATTGACACTCTCTTCAAAGGTTAAATCACCTCCGCGATTTCCCGAATCGCCTTTCGGATTGCTGCCGGTGTAGAACAAGCAAATCCAAACACCAATCCGTTATATCCTTTGACACGCTTCGCAGCTTGGGGCTTTTCAAGCAAACACTCAGACAAGGCTCGCATCGCTATTCCTCGACGCCGGACTCGCTTTGCGATTGCAATGTCCGATTGGTTGCCGAGTATTCTTGCCGTGCAATGAAGTCCGGCATCTGACCCGACGATCTGGAGCTTGTGAGCCAAATGCTCCTCAATAGAATCGACTAACGCCGTTCGTCGCTCTTGATGAACTTTCCTCATCCTGCGCAAATGGCGTTCAAAGTGTCCTTTCCCGATAAACTCGTTGAGCACCATCTGATCAATGCTTGCCGGTGGACGGCTGATCAATCCAAGCGCAGACTCAAACGCACCCACCATCGCCGGTGGGACAACGGCATACCCCATACTCATCGCCGGGAAGACAACTTTGCTGAAGCTGCCGATGTAGACCGTTCGACCTGATTGATCCAATCCTTGTAGAGAAGGGATGGGGTGCTGAGCGTATCGATACTCGCTGTCATAGTCGTCTTCTACGATGACCGATTGATTCTGCTCCGCCCATTCGATCAACTGCATGCGGCGCTCTACAGAAAGTGTCACGCCCATCGGGTATTGATGCGAAGGCGTCACGTAAGCCATTCTTGCGCGGGGATATTTTCGAATCCCGTACGAAACATCAGCCCCGTTCTCGTCGACCGGCATTGGGACGACCGTAGCACCGGCAGCCAATATGGCGGCCCTTGCCGTTCGGTATCCCGGATCTTCAAACAGAACATGATCGCCATCGCCGATCAACAACCGGCTGGTCACATCAATGGCTTGCTGGGTTCCACTGACCACCATGACCTGAGCCGCCTCGCAGCGGACGCCACGAAACGCCTGGACATAGTCAGCGATCGACTTTCTCAGCGGCCCATAACCAGCGGCTGAACCATAGGAAATATCTTGCGGTGTCGCCCGCCTCCAAACTTGCCGCTGAAGCTTCGCCCAAACCTCAAACGGAAACTGATCCAAAGCCGGAACGCCGGGGCAAAACGGCCGCAGTTTGTCATCAGAAGCGTTGCGAGAATCACCAGCGATGTTGGTCAACCGCTTACCACCTGCGGACAAATATGTACCCGGTGAGTGCAAAGATTTCGACCGAGGCTTCTCAACGGCGAATTGAAAACGAGCAAGCTGCTTCTCTTCCGGCAAGTCATCGCTGACAAATGTGCCTGAGCCTTGAACCGCTGTGAGATACCCTTCCGCCAACAGTTGATCAAATGCGTTGACGACGGTCATTCGGGAAACGTTAAGTTGTGCCGCAAGCTCACGCGAAGAAGGAAGTGCAGTTCCTTTCGTTAACCGCCCTTCCAAAATGGAATCTCGAATGCCATTGTAGATCTGTCGGAACAATGGCTCTTTTTTGCGAGCGTCTAGCTTCACAACACCGGCGCCGATTATCGAATTAGGCATCGATCACTCGCGTAATTGGTCTACTCATAAATCGAATTATTGGATATTGCGAATGATCCAATATTGGAGATAGTTTAACTAAGAAGCGACAACCAACAAGCCAACTTTCGGCGCGACAAATCCATCCACCCATGTGAGCGAAGCAATGAGTGATTCTTTTGATGTCTCTCCGATCAACCAAGTTAAACGAGTTCCCAAACGGGCCAAGTACGACCATCAATCCGTTTTTAAAGTGATTGATGCCGCTTGGATCGGCCATATTGGGATCTTAGATGAGCACAGCGACGGAGTTGCTGTTATTCCGATGCTGCACGCTCGCATTGACGATACTTTGATTTTCCATGGAGCCAACTCCAGCCGGCTTATGAAGTATCTCTCCAGCGGCCAGTCAATTTGCGTGACGTTCTCGCTGGTCGACGGTTTGGTGTTAGCCAAGTCACTCTTCCATCACTCGATGAATTACCGAAGCGCCGTCGTGTTCGGAACGGGGCGTTTACTTGACGACCCAACGGAAATTTCTGCCGCTCTCAATGCGATTTCAGACAAAGTGATGCCGGGGCGACGAGATGACGCTAGGCAGCCCAACGCCAAGGAGTTGGCGGCCACAGCGGTCGTCTCGGTCAAAATTGACCGTGCATCGGCGAAGATTCGCGACGGCGATCCGGCGGACGATCCCGAGGATTTATCATTGCCAGTCTGGAGCGGAATCGTTCCAATCAAGTCCAACTTTGGAAAACCAATTTGCGATCAGCATTCGAAAACACTGCCAGTCCCCGAATACGTAAAATCGTTTTGCCAGGAAACAATACGATAGAAAATTCATCGCGAGAAACGTAAAGACTCAAATCAGGAATCGCGATCAACGACGGACAACCTTCCGCCTGATACTACATTGAACCAACATTCATTTGAAAGAAAAAGCATGTCGACCTCAGCAACAATTTTTGCACCTCCAGCCGCAGACGAATACAACGAGTATTACGAAACCTACATCGGCAAATTTCGGGCAGACGATTTCTTGACCGCTTTCGAAGCTCAAAACAAAGAGCTCCGTGGTTTGCTTGGTGCTCTGCCTGCTGGCGAAGACAGCAAACTTCATGCTCCGTACACATGGACTTTGAAACAACTGATGGGCCACTTGATCGATTGCGAGCGGATCTTCAGTACAAGAATGTTGCGAATTGCCGTTGGCGACGAAGCCCCAATGCCGGGAATGAACCAAGATATCTACGTGGCCAACTTGGACTACGAAAACGTCAGCATGGCGGACTTGCTGGATGAATTTTGCAATCAAAGAGCATCCAACGTGCTCTTCGCAAAACGAATGACGGCCGAATCAATTTCGCGGCGTGGTACTGCCGATGGTAATGAATTATCCGCCAAAGCGGCCCTTTACATTCTTGCCGGCCACGTCGTGTACCACATCGAAAAAATCAAAGAACGATTGACCGTTGTGTAACGGAAAGGGCAATTCTGGGAAAGGGCAATTCTGGGAAAGGGCAATTCTGGGAAAGGGCAATTCTGTTCGGAAATCCTCTTGGGAAATGCTTTGGGGAGAAACTACTCAATCCAATTGCAACTCCAATGCAACGGACACGCTTTCGGTTCGGAGAACCGAGCGACATTACGATCAGCGGGACAACGTAGAGCCCTCTGCTTGGAACTATCGAAGTTTGCAAATTCAAGACGAGCAAATAACCTCCCAACAAGTGCCACGAATGATCCTCACGGCCAACAGTTACGAAACGAATTCAACATGCAATCGATTCCGAAAATTGAAACTGAGCGATTGACTTTAAGTGCGATTCATCCCAATCAAGCCGACTCCGTTTTCGAGATCTACTCAGATCCACGCGTCACTGAGCATTCTGAAATCGACACGTTTGCCGATCTCCGGCAAGCCAGCGCACTGATCAACAAGTTCACTTATTGGTTTCAGCACGACCAAGGTGTACGTTGGGGCGTCTACTTGAAATCAACGCAGCAGTTGATTGGAGTTTGTTGCTTTGACACTTACCTCGTCAAATTTCACTCCGTCAATTTGGGATACGACTTTGCATCAGCGCATTGGGGGAACGGATACGCGACCGAGGCGGTCTCGAAAATTGTCGAGTATGCGTTCGAGTCAGGCTTGGGATTCAAGATCAACCGAATCAGCGCGATGACTCATCTTGAAAATCAGGCGTCCGAACAAGTCTTGACCAAAATTGGTTTTGCCAAAGAAGGTCACCTTCGAAAATTCGGATTCTGGGACAATCGCTACCACGACATGAATCTGTTCAGCCGCCTACGAGATGATTAGCCAGT
>CAZPTT010000102.1:18513-24567 GCA_964589435.1 uncultured Pirellulaceae bacterium | reverse complement strand
TTCTTTTTCCGTGGGCATGTTTGGGCGAGTTTTTATCGCAGGCTTACGAAGTTTCTGGCCAGCTCCGTTAGGGCGAATGGGCGACGGAGCCTAATCGCTCGCGGCGTTGTACGTCTGTGCAATCGCGACCGGTGAGCACGTTGTTCTAAGTCGAAAGAAATTGCGGCCAATTGTTTTGGAAACAGTTCGTGGGAAAGCTTCTCTTTTGAATGTTATTAAAGCAGTGAGTTGCCTGCAACCGTTTGCAACGAAATAGCGACGAGCCAACTCGGAAATGGTTCCGTCGGTTTCTGTGCGGGTTGGTGGCCATTGAATGTGGCAACCATCCGAGAGGTGTCCGCGAAAGGGCAAGGTTCGGCAATGGAAGTTCGATAGGTTGAATAAGAAACGAGACGGGTGAAATCGAGAAGATGAAAGTGGCTTCCTGACCCATCCTCTAACTTAGGCAACAATAAGTTTTATTGGAATCATATTTTTGGGGACTTTTTGGTTTCGCCTCAATTTCAAGCGGAATCCACTGTGAGATCGAACTCCGGCTAGATCGTTGTCGGCTTACCGTTGGGAGTTTCGCGTTGGGTAAGCCTGTTGGTTTTGGTTGTCTCTAACGATCGTTCCCCATCTTTATCTCGCATATCAACAACCGAATTTGAAACAAACGCCGATTGCTCAACCGTAATTACTCCAAACTGTGGGCACCTTGATTCGCCGGTTGATTCGCCCCACGTCGTAGAACAAAAAGCAGGCGATTGTGTTATTATCTAAGCAATAACTGAACGATGTTTTCGTGTCGGATTTTTCGCCCATTTTTTCGCTCATCAAGCGGCGGGCAAATCCATCTCGATGATGATATTGTCGCGGTACCATTTGTCACATTCTCTTCGAATCAAATTGAAACATGATCATAAAGTCATCAACTGAAATTTATCTCGACGCGAACGCAACAACACCCGTTTTGCCAATCGCGGCCAAAGAAGCCTACGAAGCGATGGAAGATCTGTTTGGAAATCCAAGCAGCTCTCATATTTCAGGATTGCGAGCTCGATATATTCTCGAATCGGCTCGCGAACTCGCCCAAAATGTTTTTGGTGCCGACACTGGACAGATCGTCTTTACCAGCGGCGCAACCGAAGCGATTCAAATGGGCATTTTTTCCACGCTCTGCGATGTCCGCAATCGACGGGCCGAAGGGACATTGTCGGCTGAAAACCGCACGCTCCTTTACGCTGCCACCGAACACAAAGCGGTTCCGCAAGCGATTCACCACTGGAACCAATTGCTGGGTGTCAACAATGAGGTTCTACAGATTCCAGTTGACGAGAACGGAGCTGTTGATCTTGAGTTCATTAAGCAACATGCCAGCCAAGCAGATTTGATTTGCACGATGGCCGTCAACAACGAATCTGGCGTGATCACCGATTTGGATGCTGTCGAGAAAACCATTCGTAGCGAAAATGAAAACGTTGCGTGGTTGGTTGATTGCGTGCAGGCGGTTGGCAAACTCAAACTTGATCTCGCTAAAACCACCATTGATTATGCGCCGGTCAGCGGGCACAAGGTCTATGCTCCCAAAGGAATTGGTCTGCTGTACGTTCGCGAGAATACTCCACTGGTTCCTCTGCTCGCCGGTGGCGGGCAAGAGCATGGTGCCCGCGGCGGTACGGAAAATTTACCGGGCGTCGCGGCGATGGCGGCCGTGTTGGGTGAGCTTGCCAAATCCGAGTCGCACACGTTCCGCGATGAAGCCACACTAATTGGATTTCGCGATCAGATTGTTGAGCGGCTTGAGCAGGCGTTTCCGACTATCGAATTCAACGCTCCCTTTGATCACGCGGTTCCCACGACAATCAACTTCGCCGTCAAAGGGTTTCCCAGTAAAGAACTGCTCGACCTTTTTGACGCCGCTGGAATTCGAGTCAGCTCCGGTTCGGCCTGCGGTTCCGCGATTCAAGGATCTTACGTCCTGGAAGCGATGGGCTTGCCGCGATGGCGCAGCGATGGAGCCATTCGGTTATCGTTTGGTCCGCTTGCCAAAGAATCTGAAATCAACATGGCGTGCGAGCGAATTGAGCAGGTTGGCAAAGCACTCTGTGAATCTTGCTTAGTGGTTTCCAATGACATCGACGGAATTGAAGGCCAAGAACTGGACGGGCTGATTCAGTTGAAGCAAGGTTCGATGTGTACTTGGTTGCTGATGGATGCCAAATCAAAAAATTGCATCATCATCGATCCGTTCGAAGAATTGGCCGAACGAACGGAGACTTTGATCCGCTGCCAAAAAAGCAACGTCGTTGCGATTCTCGACACGCATGCCCACGTTGATCATGATTCTTGCCGAAAAATGCTGTTGCAAGTGCTGCAGCCTTTCGCCAGTGACCGTGCCCAGACGGATGACCTGTTGGGCTGGCCAGCAGACGCCGATGGGATGCTGACGACAGGCGATGGAGTCGAGTGCCCGTTTATTAAATATTCAGATGAATGGGTTGTCGCTCAAATCGATCTACCGGGCCACACCCAAATTGGGCGTGCCTATTTGATTGGATCAATGACGGCTGATAACCAGATGCCGGCTGAAAATGTGCGGTTCGCGTTTACCGGTGACACGATCTTGATGGGTGGCATTGGGCGAACCGATTTTCCTTGCAGCTCGATTGATATGATGTACGATTCGCTGCGTCGATTGCCAAAATTGATTTCGGATCAAACGATCATTTGCCCAACTCACGATTACAACAACGAGTTTTCGACGACGCTGCCGGCTGAGTGTGGCACCAACGAATTCCTACACCGGGTTGCCGCGTCTGGCTGTATGTCGTTGGAAGAATTCACTGCCGAGAAGCCCGGCATCGATGCCGGAATTTCGGACGCGACAAATTCTGAATTGGTTTGCGGATTGATCAAGTCTTCCGACACCCAGTGCGAATCCTCCATCGAGTTGAAGAAGGATGAACTCAAGGACTTCTTTGAGCAACATCAGGATTCGTTGATCATTGACGTTCGCGAGCCGCATGAGTTTGCGTTCCAACAAGACTGGCAGGATCTCGGATTCGAGTCACCACCGTTAAACGTTCCGTTGACGCGTTTGACTGGCTATCTTCCCACGATGTTGGAACTGATATCTCAGCAGAAAGACATCATCTTCCTTTGCCGAAGCGGACGACGCAGTGGCAAGGCAGCGGAGGTTGCTCGCCGAATCGGAATTCAAAACGCACGACATATCGCCGGTGGAATCGCTTTGAACGTCGACCCAAAATGCGCGTACAGTGTCATCCCAGAGTCTGGTTACATGATCTAATTCAAAGCCCGCGGGCATTTATGGCCTGCGGTTTTTCGCTGTTTCGAAGTACTCAAATCGCCACCATTTAAAAAAACGATACTCAAAGGATCCCATGCCCGAATTTATCAAAGTCGCGTCAAAGTCCGAGTTGGCCGACGGCGCGAAAGAACTGATTGAAGTTGACGATCAGTTAGTCATCCTTTTCCGCGTCGGCGACGAATTCTACTGTATTGACGATGTCTGCACACACGATGGCGGAACACTTAGTGATGGCGACCATGAGGGTTGTGAGATTGAATGCCCGCGTCATGGTGCAAAGTTCGACATCCGTTCCGGAAAAGCAACTTGCATGCCCGCGACTCAGGCTACGACCAGCCATGAAGTCAAAGTCGATGGCGACGATGTGTTGGTCAAGCTTACAGAAGCTTAGTCGCTGGAAACGCTTGCGAAGTTGTTTCGCGCAAAAACAAATCCGCCAGTCAAAAACGACTGGCGGATTTTTCTCTCGACGGCGTGAACTACCAATTCGCCCTCGAAATCCCCTGAATTTTTATTCAGTTTCCTCAAATGCATCGTCCAACTCAATTTAAGGGTAGTCGACGATTCGACGAGCCCCTGCGATTTGGATGACCGAAGGATTCGTAAGCCTCATCCACTACTAACAAACCCTAAATCTGAGACGTAACGCTGCACACTAGCGTCGTTATTGAATCGCCGGAGCTACAAACACATTGAGCATCATGTTTCGAACGCCACTGTTGCGATTGATAATGTGAACCAGTTTCGTGTTTCGAATGACCTCCAAATCGGCACCCCGAAAATCTCGTTCGTACCAAAAACGGTCGGCGTCACGTAAGGCTTCGAACTGCTGCTTGAAGATAGCAAACGCCGTTTCTCCAATGCTTGCTCCTGCGACGTGGTCTTCCGACAAAATGCCAACCCAAGCGTCAATGTCATCGACCGAATCGTAAGCTTGGCTGAGTGCAAATTGAGCCTGCAAGTCACCAGTGATTTCGTCGAAGGAACGATACGATGTTAAGCCAAATCTGCTGCGTATCGAATTCAAGTCACCCAGCCCATGGTCTCTTCCGCGTTGAATGTTTAGCGCCGCCAAATCGAATCCTCCGCTACCCGGATTTCCGAACAAGAAATTCCTTACATCGTCGACGATCTTTGGATCCACTTCTTGGGCTTGTTGAAGCGTTAGGCCTTTGATGTACGGATCGATCCCGTCGGCTTTGATATGAGCCGGATTGAAAAACGCATCGCGAAGCGCCAGGCTGCCTCCCGCCAACTCGTTGCCGTTGTTGTCCATTCGTAAAACCTCAGAGTCGAGCATGCTGTGGCCAAAGCGGTAAGCAGCCGTCGAAAACACATTGGTAATATTCGGGAAAACTGCCGGGTTGTAGCCACGGTACCGTGACAATGCGTTGGCCCCCATCAAAGCCGGTAAAAACTCGTTGTAAGTAATCGCCTGCATGATTCCGGTCACCCGTTGCCTGGCTCGCACGTAAACTTGTTCGTCACTAAGACTTGGATTCAAACTGGCAAGTCGATCAGCCAAGCGGTTGTGCTCTCTAACGAACAGCGTGTGCATGGCGGTTAATCCAACCTGCTCGTTGGCCCGTACATCGCCAGCAAGAAAGAATCCGTCTTCGTCCAGCGGCAGCAAATTTCCGGCACTCGTTTTCATGCGTCCGCCTTGCAGAGTTCGCAAGCTTAACGCCGTATCATCATCGGAGCCATAAACATTGGAACCATCGATCCACGAAGTAATCCTGTTGACCTGTTCACGAGCTTCGGTGGCAGGTCGGTTCAGCCGGTACTGCGACCGGAACAGAAAGATCCGCTGACCTCCCGCACCGAACGGATCGAAATGCTCATCACCGGTGGCCACCAAAACTGGAAACGCTTCGTGTGGCTCAGCCGTTTCGGTCAAGGTAATGTCATGATCCAGAAATTGCCCCCACTGCCACACCATCGAAGACAATTGTCTCCTGTTTGGAATCGACCCTTCTTGATCGCAAACCAAATTACTGATGGTTCGTGCCGACAACCTGTTCGTGCCACTGGGCGACGAAATTCCATCAGCGTAGTCATTAGGAACAACGCGACGCAAGTTGGCTCCGGCGAAGCCCCAATTGATCCCTACTGGATTATTCAACGTTCCATCAATGGTTCGAAATCTTGAGATCTGAACTGGCAGGCGAAACCGCGACCGACCCTCGTCACGACGCAGGCGATTTTGTTCGCCAAACCTGTCTCTTGTTCTCTCTCGTCGCTGGTTGTCAGATTGCTTTGCCAGTAGGTCACTAGAGAGGAGGCCGAGAAATACGAACGCGACGAAAAATTTAGTTGAAGTTGAAAAAATTGATGTTGAAATTTTCATGTTTACCCCGTTTCTTGTTGTCGAATTTTGCCAAAGGGTTTGAGGCCAAAGGTTTTGAGTCTATGGCTCGTTGAGCCTGAGGCAGTCAAGACAGCGATACGATCAATTCAGCTTTCGTTTCTCGAGCAACGTTTTTTTGCTTGGTTCGCATTGCGGAAGTGTTCTTGTCATTTCTTTAAACGCATGAAAGCGAGTGCGTTCTACAAGACAAGCTTTCGAAAAATAAAACGGAGTGCATGCTCGAACGATTTTCAGGCACGCGCTGTCAATCGACGATTGCTTTTTTAGGCTTTGTAAATTTTTCATTTTCAGATTCAGTTCTTGGGAAACAGAAAGTTGAGTTGATCATTCAGAGAGTTGTTTGTTCAACGATAGGTCTGTTAGTTTCAAG
>CAZPTT010000102.1:10969-18413 GCA_964589435.1 uncultured Pirellulaceae bacterium | reverse complement strand
CCGCGAAGAGCCCGCGAAACAGCGTTAAAAAAGCAGATGTTGATAGAAATCGAATGCCGAAAACGGGGGCGCGCGATATACTGAGAGGGAGGCAGTTTTGTGCGTTCGTTATCGCTTACCAGGAAAGTCAATTTGTCGATGGATCAATCAAACCAAGATCTAGAGGACGACGACGCTGAGCCGGAAACAGGCTCCAATCCGCGTATGACGCGTGAAATTCTCGCCGAGGAATTCTCACAGCATCGTGACCGTTTATGGCGAGCGGTACAGATTCGTATGGACTCTCGGCTTTATGGGCGAGTCGATCCGGACGACGTTTTACAGGAGGCTTACCTCGATGCCGAAAAAAGATTGAGTCATTTTGCGGAAGAATTGAGTTGTTCTGCGTTTGTATGGTTGCGGCTGGTGGTGGGCCAGACGCTGATCAACATTCATCGACGACACATCGGTGCCAAAATGCGAGACGCCTCACGGGAGAGAAGCGCTAGCCAGCGGCTTAAGCATGGATTCAGCGCGACCTCAAAAGCGATTGCTTATCAAATTGCAGCGCAGCAAACTTCGCCATCTGGAGCAGCGCTCCGCAGTGAAATGGTCAGCGAGTTGACCGATGCTATGGACGACTTGAAGCCAATCGATCGAGAAGTTCTCACGCTGCGGCATTTTGAAGACCTTTCCAACAAAGAAGTTGCCCAGCTCTTGGAGATTACCGAAAAGAATGCCAGCATTCGGTACATGCGCGCGATCCAACGTTTGAAGAGTTGCCTCGAATCTCGAGAGAAGAACTAAGCGAGAGCTCAAATTGTATTCGCGAGAGAAAAGTAATCCGATTTCGAACGACATGAGACTAATCCCAACAGAACACCCGAACTCATGAGCGAAAACAATCATGACTCGAATTTCAACAGCGACGCCGGCGTTGACCTTGGCGACGATCACACGGTCTATGATCAACTTCAAACCGTCGAACAGCTTGCTGAGCAATTCATGCAATCGATTCGCGATGGCAAAAATCCGTCGATCGATTCGTACATTGCTCTTCACCCGAGACTAGCCTCGCAGATTCGCGACCTCTTCCCAACCGTCTTGATGATGGAACAGGCGCGGGGCCAAAGTATGACTCATCGCCGCGATGGTCGCGTTGCCAAAGGGCCTCAGCAAATTAAGCAGCTGGGCGATTTTGAAATTATCCGCGAAATTGGGCGCGGCGGAATGGGAATCGTCTACGAAGCCGAACAACAATCGCTTGGACGGCGGGTTGCTGTTAAAGTTTTGCCTAACAGTTCGCTGACTGAATCGCAACTCAAGCAGTTTGAGCGAGAATCGCATCTGGCCGCAAACTTGCACCATACCAACATTGTTCCTGTCTACGGTGTTGGACAACAAGACGGCTTGAATTACTACGTCATGCAGTTAATTGGTGGCGAGTCATTGGCGCGGTACGTCGAGACGGGAGAGTATTCAGGTACCGAAGAGGGCGATCAAAGCAAAGGCGATCAAAGCAAAGGCGATCAAAGCAAGGGCGACCCAAGCGAAGAAGAAGCGGACGAAGATTCTTCGAGCGGCAATCGCGAAAACCGCGACCTGGCAATTGGCGGCCATGCGACTTCACCAAAATCGCTTTCGGTTCGAGAAGTTTGCAACGTCGGCCGGCAAGTGGCCTCGGCATTGGACTACGCTCACGATTCAAAGACACTTCATCGTGACATCAAGCCATCCAACTTGATTCTGGATGAACGCCAGAACGTTTGGATTACAGATTTTGGTTTGGCCATTCGTAACAATGAAGGCCCAGCGACGACATCTGGAGAATTATCCGTTCCAGGAACTCTCCGCTATCTGCCGCCCGAAAAACTTGCCGGCATGCCTGACGCGCCTCAATCGGATGTCTATGCGTTGGGAGTTTCTTTAATCGAACTCTTGAGTGGCAAGCCCGCTTTTACTTTCACCGATCAAAACGATTTGATCGAAAAAATTCGATTCGGACAGCTAGAGGAAATCACTGATCACGGCAAAGCCGTCCCCCCCAATGTCGAATCCGTGTTGAGAAAAGCAGTCGCCTCCGACATCGACCAGCGCTACCAAACAGCGGGGCAGCTTGCTGACGACTTGGAAAACGTTTTGGAAAAGAGACCAGTTAGTTGTTATCGAAGCTCGAATCTTGACCGGGTGAAATCATGGCTCGAGAACAATCCAGCGCTGGCCATGATGACGGCGGCCTGTGCTTTGTTGCTAATGATTGTCAGTCTGGTGTCGACGATTGGTTACGTTCGCGTTCAATCGGCGCTGACGTCCGAGCAGGCGCAACACGAACGTGCGGAAGACGCGTCACGTCTCGCCTCTGGTTCGTTGGAGAAGATTTTTGGCCGATTTTCGCCAGACTCGCAGTTCACCGAATCAGGACACGAGTTGAATCTAACTCAGCCAGTTCTCTCGGACGAAGTCGTCTTCATGCTGCAAGACTTGCTTGTTTTCTACAAGCAACTTGCCTCGACCTCCAGTGATGATCCCGTGCTGGCCTACCGGACATCCCTCGCCCGTTGTCGCGTCGGCGAAATCAACGAACGGCTTGGGCACTATGAGGTTGCAGCTGCGTCTTACGGTTCAGCTTTGGCAGATTTCAATCGGCTCCACAATCGTGACAAATACGTCGTGCAAATTGCCCGGATTCACAATCAGTTAGGGTTTGTGACGCGAATGATGGGGCACCGCGAGGAGGCGATTGATCATCACAAGGATGCGATTGCAGAACTGACGATGCCGCGCCCGATATCCAGCGCGGCTCGCGAAGAGATCCAACTTGAACTGGCCCGATCACATTACTATATGGGGCACATCGTTCGCCCCGGGTTTGGGCCAACTTCGCTTCCACCGATCTTTTTCGGAATGCGTTCTAGCGAGGATGTATCGGAAACCGATCGCAATGTACCGACGCTTTCCTCGTTCAACAGGCAAGAGCTAGAAGAAGCCATCTCGATCTTGAAAGCGATCGATCCGCACTCAGAATCGGTTGGCGCTGCAAAAAGTCACTTGTTGGCTCTTTGTTATCGCGAACAAGCTGACGACCAATGGCAGCGCCGATCAGAGCAAGATATTGAAGCTGACAATCAAGCGATTGAATTGCTCGAACAGCTATCGAACGATTTTCCGCAGGAAACAGTTTACAAATTTGACCTGATGCAAACATTGTCGCAGATCAACGTTTTTGAGCCGAACATGGGTGCGTCGACGCTCACCCAAGCTTACACCTCGCTAGAGCAGGCTTTGGATATCGGCGATTCCCTGATCGAAAACCGACCTGATGTCGCGTCTTTTCGGGCTGCCTTTATTCACACTAATTTTAAGATGGCGGTGGTGGCAGAGCGATTGGCAAAGCTGACAGAAGATGAAACGGAAAATCAAGAACTCCTTGATGAGTCGGAAAAGAGATATCGTCGCGCGGTCGCCGGACAAAGTTACTTGATGCGTCGATATCCCAACGCCGATGGCTACGTAGTCTGGCATGCGCGATTTTCGCTTTCGCTGACAAAGAGTCCGAACATGTCGAACCAAACCAGATATCGCGAACGTCTGATCGGTCGCGTAATGGCAAACTTGATGAAGCTGCCCACCGAATTGAAGCAAACGCCTGAAGTCCAAGCTCTCATCCGTGAGGGGGATCCGCTAAGCCGCCAATAGCGGATTTTTCCTCTAGGTCACGAACGATTTATCAGGGAAACAGCGATTGATGAGGCATTTGATCGGTCGACTTGCCTCTATTCGCCGATACAATGAGGGCAAGGATTCATCGGACTTGAAACGAATGCTATTTTCATTTTCGAGTCCGAAATTTACCCAAAATTATTCGACGAACAAGCGAACACAAAAATGCCTTTGCACGAAGATCACGTACGAGAAGCACTTAAGAAAGTCATCGACCCTGAATTGTTTGTCAACATTGTTGATCTTGGATTGATCTATGTTGTTGACGTAGTTCCCAAAGAGGGTGAAGAAGAAAAGTACGATATCAACATTGAAATGACGATGACCAGCCCAATGTGTCCGGCCGGCCCTCAGTTGGTTTCGGAAACGAAGAAGTATGCTGGCGAAGTTGAAAACGTCGAGAATGTTGAAGTCAAAGTCGTGATGGATCCGCCTTGGACACAAGACATGATGACCGATGACGCTCGCGATCAACTCGGCATCTTTTAGGCTTGGGTTTGCCGCGAAGCCATCGAACGATTGAAAGACTTCACGCCATTTTTTCTCTTGGGGTTCCAGCGTTTTGCTGACGATGGAACTTCCATCCGACTTTATCGTTCTAAAATGCCGCGAACCACAGGATCATCTTTGTCCGACGCGCTCATCCACTGCCAAAAACTTGGAAAACGTTATGGAACCCATGACGTTTTGCACAGTGTAGATTTTCAAATTGAAGCCGGTCAATTGGTTGGGTTTCTTGGGCCCAACGGGGCTGGGAAAACGACAACCATTCGCATCCTGCTGGGCTTGCTAAAACCGACGTCCGGCCAGTCGACGATTTTTGGCCGATCAAGTCAGGCCGATGGGAAGTCAATTCGGCAACAAATTGGCTATCTTCCGGGCGATGTCCATCTCTACTCAAACATGACCGGTCGGAAGACGCTTGAGTTTTTTGGGCGTGCCCGCGGACTCAACTGCAATTTGGAAATCGATCGCCTTTCCGCTGTTCTGGATTTGGAGTTGGACAAAACGGTTCGAACCTACTCAACGGGCATGAAGCAAAAACTTGGGCTGATCCAGGCGCTGATGCATAAGCCAAAATTGGTCGTCCTTGATGAACCAACCAGCGCGCTCGACCCGCTGATCCGCAAAGCTGTCTTTCAAGAACTGCAAGACGTTGTCGACGATGGTCGGTCGGTGCTTTTTAGCAGCCATTCGCTCAGCGAAGTCGAAGAGTTGTGTGACGAGGTCATCATTTTGAGGTCGGGCAAAATTGTTGAGCATCAAAAGATTGACAGTTTGAAGAACCGAGCCATTCGTAGAATCCAAATGGTTTTCTCGTCAGTGGAAGAAATTCCGAAAGAGTTCCCGTCTTCGTTTCAACTTTTTAAGGACGGTGGCAAGAACCATGAAAAGAATAGTGCGTCGGTTGCGGGAACCTGGACTGGCGGTTCGAACGAATTGATTCAATGGCTTGCTGGTCAAGACGTTGCCGATCTTGTGATTGAAAAACCCGATCTCAATGATCTTTTTATGACCTACTACGAGTAGTCCTTTTTGCAACCAGCGCAACGGTTCGATCCAAGCCGGCCGCTTCATCGATTCCGTGCCTTGTTTGACGTCTTTTCTTCCACTCTTTTTCGCCAACCGCTAAAACCATGTTCAACTCAGCCATCTTTTGGAAAACCGCTCGTGATTCAGCGATGACCGTTGTGGCGGCAGGCGTGGGCATCACGGCTTTCCTTGTGCTGTTCGTCTGGTCTATGTTGGACATGGGAGCCGAACTCATGAAGTTCGTATCCAACTTCCCTTTCCTGAAGAAGCTTTTTGAAGCGGCTTTGGGAATTGATGTAACAGGCGATCTTTCAATCAATATTTTGTTCGCAACTGGATTCACCCACGCGATGGTCTTGATGCTTTCGCTGTCGGTTATCATAGCCACGACGTCGCGCGTCATTGCCGGGGAGATCGAACGAGGTACCGCGGATTTACTTTTGACGCTCCCGATGAATCGAAGCGAGGTCTACTTTTCGACGGCTTTGGTTTGGATTGTGGCAGCAACTATTCTGGCCGCCTGCCCGGTGTTTGGTGTCTTTATTGGCACCAATATTTTTGAAACAGCGGAACCAGTTTTTATCTCAGACTTCATCAAACCCGCGATCAACTTTTTCTTTCTACTGCTGGCGGTAGGCGGTATCTCCAGCCTGTTTTCTTCGCTGATCAATCGCCGTGGACTGGCAGTGGCGACTGTCGTTGGCATCATTCTATTTTCAATCGTGCTAAATTTTGTCGAACCGTTTATCGAAGCGATTCGTCCACTTCGCTTCATCGGTTTACTAAACTACTTTCGTCCGGTCGACATCGTACGAAGCGGCGAATGGCCCATCGGTTCTATGCTGGCACTCTTCACGGTGGGGGCCACTTGTTGGGGTATCGGGTTGATCGTCTTTTGTCGCAAAGACATTCCGACGGCTTAGCGTTGCCGCGACGCATAATCCAGAATGGAAATCAAAATACTCGTCGGTTTTCGGTTGTTCAGATCGTGGAATTGATCGCTGCCAGAACGAGGATGGAAGGGCTTTCGCACCACCTATTGTTTGAGGTCGTCCATATACTGACTGCGCGAATTGCTTTCGTGAAGAAAATCAAATCTTCACCTAGATCAAAAACGTAGCCATCCTACAATTAAAACCATCGTTTACCGCAAGCAGGTCGAATCAAGAATCAATCCATTGGTGAAAAAATGAGTTCTCCTTCAGCTTCAACTTCTACCAATTCAACCGCTGATCCACTTCGCCTGGTCGACGTTGATTATGTCGAATTCTATGTAGGCAACGCCAAGCAGTCTGCTTATTTTTACGCCCAAGCGTTCGGCTTCGAAATCGAGCAGGTTTCCGACCTCACAACCGGCATGCGCGAAACCGCGACTTACATGCTGACGCAAGGCAACATTCGGTTTTTGCTGACATCCGGTTTGAATGCCGAGAACGCGGCCACCAAAGAAGTTGCCGTTTATGGTGATGGCATTAAAGACATCGCTTTCACTGTCGATGACGCCAGTCTCGCTTACGAGCAAGCACTCAAGAATGGTGCCGAGTCCGCTTACGAGCCTGTCGAGACGACAGACGAAAATGGAACCGTCGTCAAATCAGGTATCAAATCTTTTGGTCGCGTCGTTCACTCGTTCGTTTCGCGTACCGGAAGTTACGTACGTGACAACGCGATCGCAAAAGGCAATCAGTTCTTGCCCGGATACAAAGTGTTGGACGATCTTGCGATCAATAAATACAACCGAGAGAACCCGACTGGTTTGTTCTACGTTGACCACTGTGTAGGCAACGTTCAAATGGGGAAAATGGATTATTGGGTAAAGTGGTACGAAGATGTGCTTGGCTTCAAATTGTTTAAGCACTTTGATGACAAAGATATTTCAACCGAGTATTCCGCGCTGATGTCAAAGGTGATGGATTCTGGGCGCGAGTTGATCAAGATTCCAATTAACGAACCGGCCGAAGGTCTACACAAGAGCCAGATCGAAGAGTATTTGGATTGGCACGATCAGACTCCGGGAATTCAACATTTGGCTTTGCTTACCAAAGACGAGTTGAACACGGTCGGTCAACTTCGGCAGCGCGGCGTCGATTTCCTGGACATTCCCGATTCTTACTACGACGTTGTTTGGGATCGAGTTGGCGAAATCAAAGAAGATGTTGAAAAGATCAAGGATCTGCGACTGCTTGTCGACCGCGATGATAAGGGCTATCTG